>CAWHPT010000018.1:0-55859 GCA_963831225.1 uncultured Alphaproteobacteria bacterium | reverse complement strand
CGGTTGCTGATACGGCAGCCTTCAGCGGGAGTTCAGATCCCAGGACGACGAGAACATCAACATTGGAGCGGACCAGTTCCGCCACTTGCGCGGAAAGCGTGCGTAAGTCCTGATCCGACGGCCGCAACTCGACGATCAGGTTTTGGCCCTCGCTGAGACCCAGCTCGCCCAATTCATCGAGAAAGCCGCGGTATGCGCTGGCCATGACGGGAATGGTCGCGCCGGCGAAAACGCCGATCCTGAAAGTCTTGCCAGCCTGTTGCGCGTGCGCGGCGAGCGGCCATGCTGCCGCCCCGCCGCCGAGAAGGCTGATGAATTCTCGGCGCCTCATCTTTCACCTCCGAGGATGGAAATGCCTTATGCTACCTTCGGCTGTGATCCCGGATATAACTTTGAACCCAGCTGGAATGCCCGCGTTGACGCCCATCCGATCTCCGACCTAATCGTGGCCCAGCATGTTTCCAGTTCCGACGAGCTTTTTCCTCACCAGCGGCGTCGGCGTCCATCGCGAGCGGCTGACGGCGTTCGAACTCGCCTTGCGCGACGCCGATATCGAGCAGCAGAACCTGGTGAGCGTGTCGTCCATCCTGCCGCCCCATTGCGAGCAGGTCGAACGGGAGAACGGCGTGGCGACGCTGCGGCCCGGCGAGATCACCTTCTGCGTCATGGCGCGGACCGAGACCGACGAGCCTGGCCGTCGCATTCACTCCAGCATCGGCCTGGCGCGTCCCACCGACCCGGCGATGTACGGCTACATCTCCGAGCATCACGGCTATGGCATGACGCGCGAGGAGAGCGGCGATTATGCCGAGGATCTCGCCGCGACCATGCTGGCATCCACGCTGGGCATCGAGTTCGACCCGGACGCGGCCTGGAACGAGCGCAAGCGCGTCTATCAGACGAGCAACCTCATCATCGGCAGCACGTCCATGACCGCAGCCGCCGAAGGCGACCCCGGAGGGCGCTGGACCTGCGCGGTCGCGGCGGCGGTCTTCCGCTTCGCCGCCCCACGATAATGGCCACCGTTCCGACCTTCGCGCTGCCGCCGAGCTTTCTCGCGATCGCGCGCCGCGACGCCGACGCCTCGTTCTGCATTGCCGGCATTCCGTTCGATCATCGGCACCACCAACCGCAGCGGCGCGCGCTTCGGGCCGGCCGCGATCCGGCAGGCGAGCCGCATGCTGGTGGACGGCGATCACCCCGCATTGGTGGATCGACCCCGCGGCACTGTCCGTGGCCGACATCGGCGACTTCCGCATTGCGCTCGGCGACATCCCGAAGAGCCTCGCGCTCATCGAGGAGCAGGCAGCGGCCCTCGAACACCTCATCGCGCTCGGCGGCGACCACACCGTCACGCTGCCGCTGCTGCGGGCCGCCGCCAAGAAGCGCGGCGGCCCGCTCGCGCTGGTGCACTTCGACGCCCATGTCGACACCTGGCCGGACAATTTCGGCCAGCGCTATGCCCACGGCTCGGTGTTCTTCCACGCCATCGAGGAGCGGCTGATCGATCCGCGGCACGCGGTGCAGATCGGCATCCGTTCGCCGGTTCAGAAGGAGGTCTACGACTGGACGATCGCAAGAGGCGTCACGATCATCACGGCGCAGGACGTTCACGAACTCGGCCCGAGCGTCGATCGCCGAACGAGCGGCAGCGGTCGTCGGCGACGCGCCCGCCTACCTCAGCTTCGACATCGATGCGCTCGATCCCGCTTTCGCGCCCGGCACCGGAACGCCGGAGATCGGCGGTCTGGCGAGCTGGCAAATGCAGGCGATCCTGCGCCGCCTCGGCAGCGTGCGATTTCGTCGGCATGGATGTCGTCGAGGTGGCGCCGCCCTATGATGTCGCCGAGATCACGGCGCTCGCCGCGGCGACGATTGTCTGGGAATACCTGGCTCTCATCGGGGGGAAGTCCGTTACCCGTCGACCGCCGGACTCTTCAAGCAAGCACAGGATAGAAATAATGGGCTCAACGACCTTCACAGTGCGGGTCGACTTTGTCGCCAAGAAGCGGCTGGAGAGGCTGGCCAAGAGCACGGGCCGCAGCCGTTCTTTCCTCGCGGCCGAGGCGATCAACGAGTACCTCGACGTCAACGAGTGGCAGGTTGCCGGCATCAAGCGAGCGATCGCGTCTCTCGATCGCGGCGAAGGGATTCCGCACGAGCGGGTCGAGGATTGGGTTACATCCTGGGGCAGCAGTGGAGAGCGGTCGATCCCTGGACGCTCATGACCTCGGTCTGGTCGCCGCATGTGGCGCAGCGGGGAGCGCCACATGGAAAATCACGCTGCCTGCTGAAAGTCCCCGAGCTGTGCGTCGAGCGCACGCTGGAAAGCAGGTCGTGCAGTGCAGCGCGCAACATAGGCTGCGAGGCGCTGGTCGCTCGCCACGATGTCGGTGTAGTGCAGGATGCGCAGCACCGTCGACATCATCAAATCACCCGCGGTGAATTGATCGCCGTCCAGATAGGGCTTGTCGCCGAGCGCCTTGGATAATGATCCAAGGCGATGACGGAGGAACGCTTCCGCGCTCGGGCGGCGGAGCTTTGCCCATTCCTGGTCGGCATAGAACAGATCAATCAGCACGACGTTCATCACGTGCGGCTCGATGGAATTCAGGGCTGCGATCAGCCACTGCGTCGCACGCGCTCGCGCCTGCGCATCTTTCGGCAGCAGGACTTCGCTCCGCTCGCCGATATGGAGCACGATGGCACCGGATTTCGAACAGGACGAACTCGTCCTCCAAGAAAACCGGCACCTGCCCGAAGGGTTGCAGCGCGCGATAGTCCGGCGTGTCGCCCTCGCCCTTTTCGAGCAGGCGCGTCTGGTAGGGGAGGCCGGCCTCTTCGAGCGCCCATCGTACGCGCAGATCGCGTACCTGACCTCGCGCGAACGGCGGAACCCAGGGAAAGGCGGTTATGGTGATCATGCTGCGTGCTCCTTTGCGATGTTTGCGGCGTAGGCTTGTGCCTTGTCGAACGCCTCGCTCCAGCCGCCCACATGGCTGTCGCGCCGCTCGACATTGCGGAAAGGCTTCTGGTGGAATGTCTGGAGGGTCTTGCCGTCACGCTCTTCGAAAGTGATCGTCACGAGCGTCTCGACGCCGGCTGACGGACCTTCATTCTCCCAGGTGAAGGTGAAGGCGAGGCGCCTGTCCTGCTCGATCTCGCGATAGACGCCGCCGAACCAGTTCTCGCCGTGCTCGGCGGACCTGATCATCGCGCGATAAGTGCCGCCTACGCGGAAATCGATCGTCGCTTCGGGGCAGGTAAAGTTTTTCGGACCCATCCAGCGTTTCATGTGCTCCGGGCTCGACCAGAGCGCGAACACCACCGACGGTGGCGCGTCGAAAGTGCGGGTGATGAGAAGCTCATCGTCAGCGATCTTTTTCCTGGCGGTCATGACCATCTCCTTCGCCGAGCTCACTGATGTACGCAGCCATCTTGTCGAAGCTCTCGTCCCAGAAGCGGCGATAGACCGAGAGCCAGTCATCGATCGCCTTCAGGTTTCGCGCGTTCAGCTTGCACGGTCGCCACTGCGCCTCGCGACCGCGTGAAATCAAGCCGGCTGTCGCCAGCACCTTGAGATGGCGCGACACCGCCGGGAGGCTGATTTTGAACGGCCTGGCGAGCTCGTTCACCGTCGCCTCGCCCTGCGCGAGGCGGGCGAGAATGGCGCGCCGCGTGGGATCTGCCAGGGCGGAGAGCGTGAGAGAGAGTGTGTCCGGCATTGCTTAACCGAGCCAGTAATTAACAGACTCGTTAAATACTCGCTTCGGCGAGCGGTTCAAGCCCCGTGGAACGCTCGCAGGACGGCGCGATCACCTCCGCACGAAGGAAATCAAATTATTTCACGGGTCGTGCGCCGCAATCTGGCTTTCGCAGACCTTCGCGCCCTGCATTGCCGAGTCACTTGATATACTTCGACATGGGATCACAGATCTTCTTCGCAGACCTTCGCGCCCTGCATTGCCGATCATCGGCCGGCATTTTGGCCCGAACGACAAAAATGACAAAACAAAGCTAAACGGCAAAACCTCAAACGTTACAGGGTGTTTCGAGCTGCCGTTCGCAATGGACCCGAAGACATGGGCGCGGTCGACTGCCGCATCGAGCGCTACGCAACCCCTGGCCACGACCTCGACATGTTTTACCGTTCAAGTTTCACGATCCCGTTCGGATTTCCCCGTTCCGACGGGCATGGAGGTCCCCGCATGCTCGCGCTGGTTCGCGCTGCCTTCGCAGCCGCGCTCGTCCTGCTGTTGTCCTTCCCCGCATCTGCCGCCGACAAGCCCTTCCAACGCGCTGATCTCGCCGACGCCGCAATCAAGCTCGAAGCGCAGATCAAGGCCGAAGCCGGCCAGGTGACAAAACCTGCCGCCACGCTTCGCCGCGATGCCGACGCCGCCTTCCAGCGCAACGATTTCCGCGGCGGCCTGCAAATTCTCGGCCAGATCGTGGCGGTCGCTCCCGACGACAGCGCCAACTGGCTGCGCCTCGCAAAATCGGTGCTCCAGCTGCGGCCGGGCAACGATCGTGAACGCAATCTCCTGCTCGAGCGCACGGCAACCGCGGGCTACATCGCTTATCAGCGCTCGCGCAGCGGCGCCGAGGAGGCGGAAAGCCTCGTCCTGGTCGCCCGCACTTATGTCGACCGCTCGGCATGGCGGCCGGCGCTCGATGCGCTGCGCGTCTCGCTCGAGTTGCGCGAGGTCGCCGAAGTGCGGCAGCAGTACGAGCGCATCCGCGAGAATCACGGCTTCCGCGTGCTCGACTACAGCGTCGATGCGGACGCCGCTTCTCCGCGCGCCTGCTTCCAGTTTTCTGAGGACCTCCCGGGCAAGCGCGCCGACCTCTCGCCGTTCGTGGCGGTTACCGGGCAGGACAAGCCGGCGCTCTCGGCCAAGGAGCGGCAACTCTGCGTCGAGGGGCTCCGCCACGGCGAGCGTTACACCGTCACGTTGCGCGCCGGCATTCCCTCGCTCGTAAAGGAGACGCTGGCGCGATCGGCCGAGTTCAACATCTATGTGCGCGATCGCAAGCCGCTGGTGCGCTTTACCGGCAAAGCCTATGTGCTGCCGCGCACGGGACAGCGCGGCATACCGCTCGTCAGCGTCAATACCACCGCGGTCGCGCTCGAAATCTACCGCATCGGCGACCGCAATCTGCTCGACACCGTGGTAGGCCGCGATTTCCAGCGCAATCTCGACCGCTACGATCTCGAGCGGCTGAGCCAGGAGCGCGGCGCGCGGGTCTGGACCGGCGACATGGGGGTGGAGCAGACGCTCAACACCGACGTCACCACCGCCTTTCCGCTGGACCAGGCGATCGGCAATCTCTCGCCCGGCGTCTACGTGATGGCGGCGAAGCCGGCCGGCGCGGTCAGCGATGAATTCGAAGCGCAGGCGACCCAGTGGTTCATCGTCTCCGATCTCGGTCTGACCGCACTCTCCGGCAACGACGGCATCCATGCCTTCGTGCATTCGCTCGACACGACGCAGCCGCGCGGCGCGGTCGAGGTCCGCCTGCTTTCCCGTGGCAATGAGGTTCTCGCAACGAAGCGTACCGGCGATGCCGGCCATGTTCAGTTCGAAGCCGGCCTGACGCGCGGCGAAGCGGCACTGGCGCCGGCGATGCTGATCGCCAGCGACAGCAGGGGCGACTATGCGTTCTTGAATCTCAAGGCTCCGGCCTTCGATCTCAGCGATCGCGGGGTGTCCGGCCGCACCGTTCCGGCCGGCCTCGACGCCTTCGTCTATACCGAGCGCGGCGTCTACCGCTCCGGTGAGACCGTGCAAGTGACCACGCTGTTGCGTGACAGCAGGGGGGTGGCCGCGCTCGACGTACCGCTCACGCTGGTTGTCGCGCGCCCGGACGGCGTCGAATACCGCCGCACCGTCGTCCCCGATCAGGGCGTGGGCGGACGCGCGCTGGCGGTCCCCCTGGTGTCCTCGGCACCGACCGGAACCTGGCGGGTGCGCGCGTTCACCGATCCGAAGCGCCCGCCGGTCGGCGAAGCAACGTTCATGGTCGAAGACTATGTGCCGGACCGGCTCGACTTCGAGCTTGCCTCGCAGGACAAGAGCATCTCCAGGGCCAGCCCGGCGAAATTCACCGTCGACGGGCGCTTTCTCTATGGCGCGCCGGCGGCCAGGCTCACGCTCGAAGGCGAGGTGATTGTTGCGCCGGCGGCCGAACGGCCGGGATTTGCCGGCTACACATTCGGGCTGAGCGACGACGAGGTCGAGACCGCCCGCCAGGCGCTCGACGGCCTGCCGCGAGACGGATGCCAACGGCAAAGCGAGTTTCTCCGTCGCGCTCGACAAGCCGCCGGTGTCGACCCGCCCGCTCGAAGCGAAGCTCTCGGTGCGCATGGCCGAGCCGGGCGGACGCGCGATCGAGCGCAAGCTGACGCTTCCCGTCGTTGCAGAAGGCCCGATGATCGGCATCAAGCCGACGTTTTCCGGCCGCTCGCTCGGCGAGGGTGAGAACGCGGGCTTCGACGTCGTCGTCGCTGCTGCGGACGGCACCAAGATCGCGGGTCCCGGACTGCGTTACGAGCTGCTCAAGGTCGATACCAGGTATCAATGGTATCGTCGCGACGGCGTTTGGGACTTCGAGCCGGTGAAGACCACGAAGCGGGTCGTGGACGGCCGCGTCGACGTCGCAGCCGATCGCCCGGCGCGCATCACGCTTCCGGCCCAGTGGGGCCGCTATCGGCTGGAAGTGTCCAGCAACGAACGCAACGGACCGGCGACATCGATCGGCTTCGATGCCGGCTGGTATGCGCAAGCCAGCGCCGAGACGCCGGAGCTGCTGGAAATCGCGCTCGACAAGCCCGAATACGTGCCGGGCGACAGCATGACGGTCGCCGTGACGGCGCGCATCGCCGGCAAGGTCACGATCAACGTCGTGGGCGACCGCCTGGTCTCCACCATCGCGCAGGACGTGGCAGCAGGCACCGCGCGTTTGCGCGTTCCGGTGGGCAGCGACTGGGGCAGCGGCGCCTACGTGGTGGCCACCCTGCGCCGCCCGCTCGACAGCAAAGCCGAGCGCATGCCCGGCCGCTCCATCGGCGTTCAATGGTTCTCGATCGGTCGCAAGGCACGCACGCTGGCGCTCGACATGAGCTTGCCGGCAGTGTTGCGGCCGAACAGCACGCTGCGCATTCCGATCAAGGTCGCGGGGCTCGGCCCCGGCGAGCAGGCGCGCATCGTCGTCGCCGCAGTCGATGTCGGCATCCTCAACCTGACCGGCTACAAGCCCCCGGCGCCCGACGACTACTTCTTCGGGCAGCGCCGGCTCACTGCCGACATCCGCGACCTCTACGGCCAGCTCATCGACGGCATGCATGGCACGCGAGGCCAGATCAGGTCCGGCGGTGACGCGAGAGCAGCCGAGTTGCAGGGCTCGCCCCCCACACAGAAGCCGCTTGCGCTCTATTCCGGCATCGTCGCCGTCAAGCCGGACGGCACCGCCGAGGTCGTCTTCGACGTGCCTGATTTCGCGGGCACGGCGCGGGTGATGGCGGTGGCGTGGTCGAAGGACAAGGTCGGCCGCGCGAGCGGCGACGTGGCCATCCGGGATCCGGTGGTGCTCACCGCGACGCTGCCGCGCTTTCTCCTCAACGGCGATCGCAGCAGCATGCATCTCGACCTGCACAATGTCGAAGGTCCGCCCGGCGACTACCGGCTGGAGCTCGGAAACGAAGGCGCCAACGTTGTCGCAAGCGCCGCGCCGCAGACGCTCAGGCTCGACGCCGGCCAACGCCGCGCGGTAAGCCTGCCGCTGTCGGCGTCCGCCACCGGCAATGCCGCGGTGACCCTGCGTCTCAGCGGGCCGGGAGGATTTGCACTCGAGCGCAACGTTGCGCTCGGCGTGCGAGCGGCGAACCAGGTTCTCGCCCGCCGCACGGTCAAGCCGCTCGCCAGGGGCGAGAGCCTCACCTTGTCGAGCGACTTGCTCTCCGATCTCGTTCCGGGGAGCGGCAGCGTCGCGCTCTCGGTCGGTCTGGCGACATCGCTCGATGCGGCGGCGCTGCTGGCGGCGCTCGACCGTTATCCGTTCGGCTGCTCGGAGCAGATCGCAAGCCGAGCGCTGCCGCTCCTTTACGTCAACGATCTCGCTTCCGCCGCGCAGCTTGCGCTCGATGCCGGAATCGACCAGCGCATCCGCGATTCGATCGACCGGCTGCTCGCGCGCCAGGGCGCGAACGGCTCGTTCGGGCTGTGGTCGGCAGGCGGCGAGGACGTGTGGCTCGACGCCTACATCGCCGATTTTCTCACGCGGGCGCGCGAGCGCGGCTTTGCCGTGCCGGACATCGGATTCAAGCTGGCGCTCGATCGCCTGCGCAATTTCGTCGGCAACGCGGACGATCCCGCGAAGTCCGGCGGGCGCGATCTCGCCTATGCGCTCTATGTGCTGGCGCGCAATGGAGCGGCGCCGGTCGGCGATTTGCGCTACTTCGCCGACACCAGGCTCGATGCGATCGCAACCCCGATCGCCAAGGCCCAGATCGCCGCCGCGCTCGGCATGCTCGGCGATCGTGCGCGCGCCGAGCGCGTGTATGCCGCGGCGCTGGCGTCGATCGCGCCGCAGCCGGTGCTCGACTATGGCCGCACCGACTACGGCTCGGTGCTGCGCGACGCCGCCGCGCTGGTCACGCTCGCCTCCGAGAGCGGCGCCTCGCGTGCAACCATCACCGGCGCCGTCGAACGGGTGGAGGCCGCGCGCGGTCTCACTCCCTACACGTCGACCCAGGAGAACGCGTGGATGGTGCTCGCGGCCCGCGCGCTCGCGAAGGACATGCAGTCGGTCTCGCTCGAGGTCGCCGGCGAACGAACACGAGGCGCGCTCAATCGCAACTTGCGCGCGGAAGTGCTGCGGCAACCGCTGCGGATAACGAACACGGGCGAGGGCAGCGTGCAGGCCGTGGTCACGGTTTCGGGAGCGCCGATCGTGCCCGAGCCGCCGGCCGAAAAAGGCTTCAGGCTCGAGCGCAGTTACTACACGCTCGCCGGCAAGCCCATGGATCCCGGCAAGGCGCGACAGAACGATCGCTTCGCGGTGGTGCTCAAGATCACCGAGCCGCAGCCGCAATTCGCGCGGATCATCGTTGCCGATTACCTGCCGGCCGGCTTCGAGATCGACAATCCGCGGCTGGTTTCCTCCGGCGACGCCGGCAGGCTCGCCTGGATCGAGGACGCGCAGGAACCGGTCAATGTCGAATTCCGCGACGACCGTTTCAGCGCGGCCTTCGATCGCAAGACTAGCGATCCTTCCGTGTTCACGGTCGCCTACGTGGTGCGCGCGGTCTCACCCGGCCGCTATGTTCACCCGCAGGCGCATGTCGAGGACATGTACCGTCCCGATCGCTTCGGCCGCACCGGCACCGGCGCGATCGAGGTGACGGGTGTGAAATGAAGCGTCATGGTTTGGTTGGGCATGGCAGTGCGTCACGTTCGGCTGTCGTCCCCGCGCAAAGCGGGGACCCAGTAAGCACGGAGCCAGCGATATGGCACAGTCATCCCGACAACCAGCTTCGGTGCGTGCTGGGTTCCGGCTCTCGCTTCCCCGGACAAGTCCGGGGTCGCTCGACCGGAACGACACATCGCTTGAACGACACATCCGGCTGTCGTCCCCGCGCAAGCGGGGACCCAAGAGCGACACGGCGTGCTGAGCGATGGGTCCCCGCTTGCGCGGGGACGACAGTTATTGTCGAGCGTGGTCA
Source organism: uncultured Alphaproteobacteria bacterium (assembly GCA_963831225.1). Taxonomy (GTDB): domain Bacteria; phylum Pseudomonadota; class Alphaproteobacteria; order Rhizobiales; family Xanthobacteraceae; genus VAZQ01. The sequence goes on along the minus strand of CAWHPT010000018.1, from coordinate 46,135 downwards.
TCGCACTGGTCTCGCTCGCGTGCATCGGCGCCGCCTGGCTCTTTTCCCTCGGTCCGGCACCGCTCGGAGAACGGATCGCCTTCTCGACGGTCGTGCTCGATCGCGACGGAAAGCTGTTGCGGCCTTACGCCACGCGGGAAGGGCGCTGGCGGCTGCCCGCTTCGCGCGAGCTGGTCGATCCGCGCTTCCTCGAGCTTCTGCTCGCCTATGAAGACCAGCGCTTCGCGTGGCACCGCGGCGTCGATGCGCTCGCGCTCGGCCGCGCATTCGCACAGTTGATCACCCACGGCCGGATCGTCTCGGGCGCATCCACGCTCACCATGCAGGTTGCGCGGCTGCTCGAGCCGCGCACGGAGCGTTCAATCACGGCGAAGCTGCGCCAGGTCGTGCGCGCGATCGAGATCGAGCATGCGCTCTCCAAGGACGAGATCCTGGCGCTCTATCTCAGCCTCGCGCCCTATGGCGGTAATCTCGAAGGCGTGCGCGCAGCATCGCTCGCGTATTTCGGCAAGGAGCCGCGTCGCCTGACTTTGGGCGAGGCGGCTCTGCTGGTGGCCTTGCCGCAATCCCCGGAGCAGCGCCGCCCCGATCGCTCGCGCGACGCGGCGCGCCATGCGCGCGACCGGGTGCTCGACCGCGCCGCCGCCGCCGGTGTGGTGCCGCGCGACGAGATCGACGCGTGCCAGGCAAGAGCCGGTGCCGGACGGACGCAAACCGATGCCGATGCTGGCGCCGCATGCCGCCGACGCGGCGGTCGCCGCCGCGCCCGAGCAGAGCCTCCACCGCCTCACCATCGATGCATCGCTGCAGGCCGGTCTCGAGCAGCTCGCGCGCGAACGCGCCCGTGCGCTGGGGTCCGACATCTCGGTCGCCATCCTCGCCGTCGAGCATGCCAGCGGAGAGGTGCTCGCCCGCGTCGGCTCGGCGGACTATTTCGACGCCGGCCGCGCCGGACAAGTCGACATGACCCAAGCGCTCCGCTCGCCGGGCTCGAGCCTCAAGCCATTCATTTTCGGACTTGGTTTCGAGGATGGGCTGATTCATCCCGAGACCCTGATCGACGACCGCCCCGTGCGCTTCGGCGGCTATGCACCGGAGAATTTCGATCTCACCTATCAGGGCACGGTCAGCGTGCGCCGTGCATTGCAACTCTCACTGAACGTGCCGGCGGTCACCGTGCTCGACAAGGTCGGCGCCAGCCGCTTCACCGCACGGCTCGTGCAGGCCGGAGGATCGCTGGTGCTGCCGCAAGGGGAAGTGCCGGGACTGGCCATGGGGCTGGGTGGCGTCGGTGTGAAGCTCGCCGACCTGGTCACGCTCTATGCCGGGCTGGCGCGGCTCGGCACCACGCTGCCGCTCACCGAGCGCCGCAGCGAAGCCGAACGCAACCCGGCTCCGCGCCGGCTGCTCGACCCGGCCGCTGCCTGGCACGTGGGCAACGTGCTCCTCGGCACGCCACCGCCCGAGAATGCAGCCGGTGGCCGCATCGCATTCAAGACCGGCACCTCATACGGCTACCGCGACGCCTGGGCGCTCGGCTTCGACGGCAGTCGCACCATCGGCGTATGGGTCGGGCGGCCCGATGGCGGCCCGGTCCCCAATCTCATCGGACGCGTTGCTGCGGCGCCGATTCTCTTCGATGCTTTTGCCCGCAACGGAAGACTGCCGGCAGCCCTCGCGCCTGCACCCAATGGAGCGCTGCTCGCATCGCACAGCAAGCTGCCGCCACCGCTGCAACGCTTCCGGCCGGGCGCCTTGGCTGGAACAGACGCCGAGCCGCAACTGCGCATCATGTTTCCACCGAACGGCGCAAGGCTCGAGCTTGCGAGCGATGCCGACGGCAAAGCCGACCCGATCGCGCTCAAGGTGACAGGCGGCACCGGAGCGCTGACCGTGCTGGTCAACGGGCTGCCGCTGCCCGCGCCACCGGGCCGGCGCACCCTGTTCTTCGAGCCCGATGGTCCGGGCTTCGTGCGTCTCACGGTCATGGATGCGAACGGCGCGATCGACAGCGTCTCCGTGCGGTTGCAATGAGACAGCGGGCGCCGTCGCTCGATGGCGCGAAGTGCTCGCCGATGCTAGGATCGGCCAGCAATCACCTGCTCGCGGGTTGGGAGTGAACGACGATGAACACGGTGCCCAGGATCAATCCGGCCACGCTGCGATCCGCCGCCCGCATTGCGGGGATCGACCCGCTGGAATGGGAAGCACGGATCGATCTCGCCGCCTGCTATCGGCTGGTGGATTTGTTCGGCATGTGCGATCTCCATCTCAACCATATCTCGGCGCGGGTGCCCGGCAAGGAGGAGCACTTTTTGATCAATCCGTTCGGGATGATGTACGAGGAAATCACCGCCACTTCTCTGATCAAGATCGATCTTGCAGGCAACGTCGTCGCCAATTGCAATCCCGAATACTCGATCAATCTCCCAGGTTACGTGATCCACAGCGCAATCCACGCCGCGCGTCCCGATGTAGCCTGCGTCGTGCATACTCACACCAATGCGGGGATGGCCGTGTCCGCCCTCGCGTGCGGGTTGCTGCCGCTCACGCAGACGGCGATGAGGTGGTCGCGCATCGCCTATCATGATTTCGAGGGCGTGGTCGTCGACCTCGACGAGCAGAAGCGGCTGGTTGAAAATCTGGGCGGCAGTGAAGTGATGATCCTGCGCAATCACGGCCTGCTTTCGGTGGGCCAGACCATCGGTCAGGCCTTCAACAACATTTATCGCCTGGAGCGAGCCTGCCAGACCCAGCTTCTGGCCATGGCCTGCCATGCCGAGCTCTCGATGCCGGGCTCGGACGTGATCGCCCGCTCGAACACCCAGCTCGCCGTGTCGCCGACCCCGGACGCGCAAGGCAAGAAACGTCCGCACGGATCGATCGAGTGGCCGGCGCTCAAGCGGATGCTGGACCGGCGCGATCCCTCCTACAAGAATTGATGGCTGCGTCGGTTGCATGCGCCGCTCGGCAGGGCACCAGAAATGGCGGTAGCGACCGACAAAGCGGATCGTCGGAAGGGAGCCAAACAGGGCCTCACAGCCATCCTCGATTTCGCCGTCGGCACCCATGCACGTGCGGCCGCAGTGTTGATGGCCGTGGCGCTGCTTTGTTTCTTGCCCGGTTTATTCGCGATCCCGCCGATCGACCGCGACGAGGCGCGCTTCGCCCAGGCCGCCAAGCAGATGGTCGAGAGCCGCGACTATATCGACATCCGCTTTCAAGACGAGGTGCGCTACAAGAAGCCGGTCGGCATCTATTGGCTGCAAAGCGGCGTCGTCAATGTGGCCAGCGCCCTCGGCGTTGCCCAGGCGCTCACCACCATCGGAATCTACCGTATCCCGTCCCTGATCGGCGCGGTCGGCGCGGTGTTGATGACCTATTGGGCGGCGCTCGCATTTGTTTCGCGCCGTGCGGCCGTGCTCGCCGGCCTGCTGATGGCGAGCTCCCTGATCTTGAGCATCGAAGCGCGACTGGCCAAGACCGACGCGGTTTTGCTGCTCACCGTGATCGCCGCCATGGGCGCGCTGGCGCGGGTCTATTTACCGGAGCAACGCCAACGGCTCGCGGGCCGAGCAGCGTGGACGGTCCCGGCGATCTTCTGGACCGCGCTGGCGGCTGGCGTGCTGGTGAAGGGGCCGCTGATCCTGCTGTTCGTCGGTCTCGCCGTCGCAACCCTCGTGATCCACGAACGCGCCTGGCGCTGGCTCGCAGCGCTCAGGCCGCTCCCAGGCGTGGTGTGGTTCGCCGTGCTGGTGTTGCCGTGGTTCGTCACCATCCTCAGGCTCGCGGGCGAGACCTTCATCGCCGGGTCGGCCGGCGAAGACATGCTGCCGAAGATTTTCAGCAGCCAGGAGGGGCACGGCGCTCCTCCCGGATATTACCTGCTGTTGTTCTGGGTCACGTTCTGGCCGGGCGCGACGCTGGCGGGGCTGGCGGCGCCGGCGGTTTTTGCCGCGCGGCGCGAGCCGGCCACGAAATTTCTGCTCGCCTGGCTGTTGCCGTCGTGGATCCTCTTCGAGCTGGTCGTTACCAAGCTGCCCCATTACGTGCTGCCGCTTTACCCCGCGGTCGCGATCCTCATTGCCGGTGCCTTGGACAAGCAGCTCCTTTCCCGCTGGCCCGCGCTGGTGCGCGGCACCATCTGGTGGTTCTTGTTTCCCCTGCTGGTCGGCACCTTGGGGCTTGTCGCTCTGGTCGTCGTCGGCCGGCAGTTCGGGTTTCTGGCATGGCCGCTGCTCAGTGGGGCGCTCGTCATGGGCCTGCTGGCCTGGCGCTTCTATGATGTCGATGGCCCCGAGCATTCGCTGCATCGTGCCGTAGTGGCCGGCATGCTGCTCTGGGCCGCTTCATTCGGGGTGATCGTACCCGCCATGGCACCCGTCTTTCCGAGCGCGACTCTGGCCCGTGTTTTGCGCGACAGTGGCTGCAGGCAGCCGCTCGCCGCAAGCACGAGCGGATTTCAGGAGCCGAGCTTGATCTTCCTCGCCGGCACGTCGACCCGTCTGACCGATGGAATCGGCGCCGCCGAGTTCTTGCGCGCCGGCGACTGTCGATTCGCTTTTGTCGACGCCGGCGAGCAGAAGAGCTTCATCCAGAGAGCCGATGCCATCGGCTTGCGATATTCTTCAGGCCCGCGCATCGATGGAATCAATATCAGCAAGGGGCGGGCGATCACGATCGCCGTCTACCGCTCCGGACCTGCGCCGTGAGCATCACCGAGAGAATCAAGGATCCGGGCACCCCGCGGATGCCATCGCGGCGAACATGGCTGCGCAGCAATGCCGCGAGCTGGTTCGCGCTCATCGGCAAGCGGCCGCGCGCCGAAGCAGCCGCCAAGCTGGCGTGGCGCGCTCCTCTTCGCCTCGGCATCGGCGGCTTGCTGGTGCTGGCGCTCATGGCCGGAACGATGAATACGTTCGATGCCTGGGCCATTGCGCAGGCGCAGCGCCTGCCCCTCTGGTTGGTCGGCATCTTCGGCGAGGTGAGCGACTTCGGCAAGTCGGGATGGATTCTCGTTCCGACCGGTGTAGCGCTCTTGGCCATAGCCGCACTCGCTTCACCTGCGCTGCCCCGCATGTCGCGTCTCGTGCTGATGGCCGCGTCGGTGCGGATCGGATTTATTTTCCTGGCGGTCGGCCTGCCGGGCTTGGCGGTGACTGTCGTCAAGCGCCTGATCGGGCGGGCGCGTCCCCTGGTCGGCGGCAGCGATGATCCCTTTCACTACCTGCCGTTCGGTTGGAGCGTCGAGCATGCCAGCCTGCCGTCCGGCCACGCCACCACTGCCTTCGCGGCGGCCGTTGCGATCGGCGCGATCTGGCCGCGAGCTCGTGCCGTCATGTGGACTTACGCAGTCCTCATAGCAGTCAGCCGCGTCGTGCTCACGGCGCATTATCCGAGCGACGTCATCGCTGGAGCGATCGTCGGGATTGTAGGCGCGCTCCTGGTGCGAGACTGGTTTGCGGCGTCCAGACTCGGCTTTGTGATCGCTCCCGATGGTCGCGTGCGGATCTTGCCGGGACCTTCGCTCCGTCGCATCAAGGAGGTTGCCGTCCGCCTGCTCCGCGCATAAAACGCGCCTCGCCATTGCGCGCGTTGCGCCTGGCGCTTCGGCAGGTGGATGATGGTCGACAATTCGCCAATTCTGACGACGTCGTCGCCGCACGTGTCGATCGTCGTGCCCGTCAACAACGAGGCTGAAAATCTCACGCCCCTGCTCGCGGAAATCGAGCCGGTGCTCGCGGGCGGCCGCGCCTTCGAAGTGATCTTCGTCGACGACGGGTCCACCGACGAAAGCGCTGCGATATTGACGGGTTTGATGGCGTCCCGGCCCTGGCTGCGGCAGATCACCCACGATGCCGCCAGCGGGAAGGCGGCGGCATTGCGATCCGGCGTCCGCGCCGCGCGCGCGGGGCTCATCGTGATCCTCGACGGTGACGGGCAGAATGATCCAAGGGACATCCCGGCGCTCGTCGACATGCTGCAATCGGAAGGCGAACGGATCGGCTTGGTCAACAGCGTGCGGATCGGCCGCAAGGACACCGCCTCCAAGCGCGTGCAATCGCGGATCGCCAACCGCGTGCGCGCGGCAATCTTGAAGGATGGCACGCGCGACAGCGTATCCGGACTCAAGGCGTTTCGGCGTGACGTGTTCCTGGCATTGCCGTTCTTCGATGGGCTGCATCGGTTCATGCCGGCGCTGGTTCGTCGCGAAGGGCTGGAGCTGCGGCAGGTCGAGGTCGTCGATCGCGCGCGCCGTCATGGACGTACTCATTACGGAATGTGGAACCGGCTCTGGGTAGGGCTCCTCGATCTCTTCGGAGTATGGTGGCTCATCCGCCGCCGTAGCCGCGTGCCCAATGTCCTAGAGGTGAAATTGAATGTTGATTGAGCTCTCACAGGCGATCGGCACCTACTTCCACGAAGTATTCGTGGCCAAGTTCCAGTGGTGGGTGCTGCTCGGCTATCTCGCCCAGCTCATGTTCACCATGCGCTTCGTGGTGCAATGGATCGCGTCCGAGCGCGCGGGACGAATGGTCGTGCCGATCGCATTCTGGTTCTTCTCGATCGGTGGCGGCGTTCTGCTTCTGGCCTATGCTCTTTACATCCGAGACCCGGTATTCATCCTGGGTCAGGGGTTCGGCGTTTTCGTTTACGCCCGCAATCTCTATTTCGAGTTGCGCGACCGCAAAGCGACCCATGCCATGTAGCAGCAGGGGCGGATCAGCGCGTGGCGCGAAATCCGCCAGCTCCGGCCGCGGAGCGGCGGGTTTTTGGCGGAGTCATCGCGCCGCGGCGAGCGCCGCAAAGCCGCGCTCGAGATCGTCAATGAGGTCGCCGATGTCCTCGAGGCCGATATGGAAGCGCACCGTCGGGCCACCCGGTGCCCATTGGGTAGCCGTGCGGATGCTGCTGCAGTCGAACGGGATCGCGAGACTTTCGAAGCCGCCCCACGAGGCTCCAATGCCGAACAGGCGCAGTTCGTCCAGGAACGCATGCACGGCGGCGGTTGCGACGGGCTCGAGCACGACGCTGAACAATCCGCTCGCGCCGGAAAAATCACGGCGCCAGATGTCATGGCCGGGACAGGAGTCGAGTGCCGGATGCAACACGCGCGCGATCTCCGGCCTTTGCTCGAGCCAGCGTGCGACCTCGAGCCCTGCCTGACAATGCCGCGCCAGCCGCACACCCATGGTGCGCAGACCGCGCAGGCCGAGGAAGACGTCGTCCGGCCCGACGCAAAGGCCCAGCGCATGCACTGTATCGATCAGGCGGTCCCAGGTTGCCCGATTGGCCGAAATCGTGCCCAGCATCACGTCCGAATGACCGCCGATATATTTGGTCGCGGCCTGGATCGAGAGATCGACCCCCTTGTCGAATGCCGGGAAAAAAAGCGGGCTCGCCCAGGTATTGTCCATGAGCACGACTGCCCCGCTGGCGTGGGCGGCTGCCGCAATCGCGGGCACGTCCTGCACCTCGAAAGAGAGCGAGCCCGGGGCCTCGACGAATACCGCGCGCGTTCGCGGTCCGATGAGCGCGGCGATGCCCGCGCCGATCAGCGGATCGAAATAGGTCGTGCTGATGCCGTACCGATCGAGGACGGCGTCGCAGAATTTGCGCGTGGGCTGGTAGACGCTGTCGCTGACGAGGAGATGGTCGCCGGCATCGAGCACCGAGAGGAGCGCCGTAGAAACGGCCGCGAGCCCGGAGGGCACCAGCGCCACGCCGGCGCAATCGGGGCCCTCCAACTCGCGCAATGCATTTTCGAGTGCCTCGGTGGTTGGGGTGCCGCGACGTCCGTAGAGATAGCGCGCATCGCCGGGCGAGGAAATCCTCCGCCGTCGGATAGAGCACGGTCGAGACGTGGTGCACCGGCGGATTGACGAAGCCATGATTTGTCGCCGGGTCGCGGCCTCCCGAGATCAGGCGCGTTGCCGGCTTCAACTGCGGATGCGACGGGTCGGCCTCGGTCTTCTTCTTCATGCGTTGCTTCCCTGCTCGCCGCGCTGATGCGAGCGCAATCTTGCCTGCAACGGGCGCTGGCTCGCCCCCGGTGCGCATTCGAGCATCTCGGCAAATCCTTCGAGCGGACTGTCATTCGGACGAAAGCGCGTCACGGGGACATCGCGCACGCTGCAACCGCATCGGGTCATGGCGTCAGGCGACGCCAGCGTCAACCCCTTGACCGCGATGCCCGATCGTTCTGAGATGCTGGGCAGACCACAGCGGCGCGGGGGCATGCTATGGGACGGGAAGGCTCGAACCCGTGGTTCCAAAATGCCATCAGCCGCCCCAAGGTTACGGTCGATGCCTCACGAAGATCGTCCTATGAAAGGCTGTTCCATGAAACGCAAAATCTGTGTAGTCGGTGCGACGTTCCTCGCCGCCTTTTGCGTCACGGCGGCGCCCGCTCAGACGCTCAAGAAAGTGAAAGATCGCGGCTCGCTCGTCTGCGGCGTCAGTCAGGGACTGCCGGGCTTTTCCAATCCTGACGACAAGGGCAACTGGACCGGCTTCGACGTCGATTTCTGCCGCGCGATCGCGGCGGCGATGTTCAACGATGCCAGCAAGGTCAAGTTCACGCCGCTCTCGGCCAAGGATCGGTTCGAGCCGCTCAAGACCGGCGACATCGACCTGCTGTCGCGCAACACGACCTGGACTCTGTCGCGCGACGCCTCTTACGGGAACTTCGCCGGGGTCACCTATTACGACGGCCAGGGCTTCATGGTGCGCAAGGCGCTCAAGGTGAATTCCGCGCTCGAGCTCAACGGCGCCTCGGTTTGCACGCAGACCGGCACCACGACCGAGCTCAATCTCGCCGACTTTTTCCGCGCCAACAACATGAAATACGAAGTCATCGCCTTCGGTACCGCGGACGAGACCGTGAAGGCCTACGAGTCCGGTCGCTGCGACGTGTTCACGACCGACGTCTCGCAGCTCTATGCCGAGAAGCTCAAGCTCACCAACGCAAACGATCACGTCATCCTGCCCGAGATCATCTCCAAGGAGCCGCTGGGCCCGCTGGTTCGCCACGGCGACGATCAATGGCTCGACGTCGTCAAGTGGACGCACTATGTGATGCTCAATGCCGAAGAGCTCGGCGTCTCCTCCAAGAACGTCGACGAGGCGATGAAGTCGAACCAACCGGAGATCCGGCGGCTGCTCGGGGCCGAGGGCAATTTCGGCGAGCAGCTCGGCCTGACCAAGGACTGGGTGGTGCGCATCGTCAAGCAGGTCGGCAATTACGGCGAGGTCTTCGAGCGCAACGTCGGAACGAGCTCGAGGCTCGGCATCAGCCGCGGGCTCAACCGGCTCTGGACCAAGGGCGGCATCCAATACGCGCCGCCGGTCCGGTGAGCAGTGGGGTCGAGCCCGGGGTGACGAACGACCGGAAGCCGCTGTGGACGTGCCCTTGATCGTGCGCTTGCGCAGATGACCAGCACAGGACGGGGCGAAGCTCGTGGCAGCCGACGTCGAAGCCGCTTCCACACCGCCCCGGGTCGCGCTCCGCAACAATCCGAAGGTGCGAGCCGCTTTCTATCAGCTCATCCTGCTCGCGGTCGTGCTGTGGTTCGGCTACGAATTTGTGCTCAATGCCAAGGCCAATCTGGAGGCGCGCAAGATCGCGAGCGGCTTCGGTTTCCTCGAAAACACCGCCGGATTTGGCATCAACCAATCACTCATTGCCTATCGGGAGGCCGATACCTACGGCCGTGTGTTCGTCGTGGGTCTGCTCAACACCCTGTTGGTTGCCAGCATCGGGGTCGTGCTCGCGACCGTTCTCGGATTTCATCATCGGGATCGCCCGACTGTCGCCCAATTGGCTGGTTGCCCGGCTGGCGGGCGGCTATGTCGAGCTGATCCGCAACTTGCCGCTGCTGTTCCAGATCCTGTTCTGGTATCTCGCCGTGCTCGGAACGCTGCCTGGACCGCGCCAGAGCATCTCGATCTTCGGTGAGATTTTCATCAACAATCGGGGAATCATCGTGCCCGCGCCGGTGGCCGGCGAGGGAGCCGGCTACGTCGTTGCCGCCTTCGCGCTGGGCGTGATCGTGACGCTGGCACTGAGCCTGTGGTCGAAGCGGCGGCAGGATCGCACCGGCCGCCGATTTCCCTGGTTACCGACCGGCCTCACGCTGGTCATCGTGCTCCCGCTCGCTGCGCTCGTCGCCACCGGCTTTCCGATCGGTTTCGAGACACCCGTGCTGCGCGGATTCAACTTCGTCGGCGGCATCAGGTTGCTTCCTGAATTCGTCGCACTCCTGCTCGCGCTCACCACCTATACTGCCGCCTTCATCGCCGAGGTCGTGCGCGCCGGCCTGCTCGCGGTCCCGCGCGGGCAGACCGAGGCGGCGCTTGCTCTTGGGTTGCGGCGACGAGAGGCCCTTCGGCTCATCATCGTGCCACAGGCGTTGCGCTTGATCGTGCCGCCGCTGACCAATCAATATCTCAACCTGACGAAGAACTCCTCGCTCGCCGTTGCTATCGGTTATCCCGATCTGTTCGCGGTCTTTGCCGGCACGACGCTCAATCAGACCGGCCAGGCGATCGAGATCATCGCCATCACCATGGCGGTCTATCTTGCCATCTCGCTCGTCACCAGCGCGCTGATGAATTGGTACAACGCTCACATCCGGATTGCGGAGCGCTGATGCCGATCCCCCAGGAGTCCTACCTGAGGCGCGCGCTGGCGGAGCCCGAGCCGCCGCCGGTTGCGGGCGCCGCCCCATCGGCGGGGATGCGCGGGCTGTTCGATGGAGCGTTCAACACGGTGCTGACCATCATCAGCGCCACCATGATCGTCCTGCTGGTCTGGCCGACGGTCAAGTTCCTGCTCATCGATGCGGTCTGGGATGGCTCGAGCCGGGTCGATTGCCTGGAGCAGACCGTGGGCCGCGAGGTCGGCGCTTGCTGGCCCTTCGTCTGGGCGAAATTCGCCCAGTTCATGTACGGGTTCTATCCTGAAAGCGAGCAGTGGCGGGTCAATCTGACTTACGCGCTCGGCGCGATCCTGCTCGTTCCGCTGCTGATTCCACGGTTGCCCCAGAAGGGGCTCAACGCGATCCTTTTTTTCGGCGTGTTTCCCGTCATTGGATTCTTCCTGCTGCTCGGCGGCGTGCTCGGCTTGCCGCATGTCGAAACCCGGCTCTGGGGCGGGCTGCTCGTGACCCTGGTGATCTCGTTCACGGGCATCATTTTCTCGCTCCCGCTCGGCATTCTGCTGGCGCTCGGACGACGTTCGGAGCTGCCGATCATCCGTACGCTGAGCATCGTCTTCATCGAGTTCTGGCGCGGGGTCCCTTTGATCACTGTGCTGTTCTTCGCAACCTACATGCTGCCGCTGTTTCTGCCGGTGACTTGGATCATCGACCCGTTGCTGCGCGTGCTGATCGGAATCGTGCTGTTTGCCGGCGCCTACATGGCGGAAGTGGTGCGCGGCGGTCTGCAAGCGATTCCGCGCAGCCAGCTCGAAGCCGCGATGGCGCTCGGGCTGGGCTACTGGCGCACCATGGGGTTGGTCATCCTGCCGCAGGCGCTTCGGCTGGTCATCCCCGGTATCGTCAATTCGTTCATCGCTCTGTTCAAGGACACCACATTGGTGCTGATTGTCGCGATCTTCGACCTGCTCGGCCAGTTGCGCGCGGCGTTCGCCGATCCGAACTGGGCGACGCCGGTCACGCTGTTCACCGGTTTCGCCTTCGCCGGGATCATATATTTCCTCGTGAGCTTCGGAATGTCGCGCTATGCATTGTCGATGGAGAGGCGTTTGAGCACCGATCAGTCGCGCTGAGATCATGAGCGGCGAAGATCATACATTGCCGCGTGCCGATCCGTCGCCAGCGGTGGCGGCCGACATGCGCACGACAAGCAATGAAGTGGCAGTAGAGATCGCCGGTCTCCACAAGTGGTTCGGCGCTTTCCACGTGCTGCGCGACATCGATCTGACCGTGATGCGGGGGGAGCGCATCGTCATCTGCGGGCCGTCAGGTAGCGGCAAGTCGACGCTGCTCCGTTGCATCAACCGGATCGAGAGCTGGCAGCGCGGCCGCGTCGTCGTCGATGGCGTGGAACTGACGGAGGATCTCAAGAAGATCGACGAAGTGCGCCGAGAAGTGGGCATGGTTTTCCAGCAGTTCAACCTTTTTCCGCACTTGACCGTGCTCGCGAACTGCGCGCTCGCGCCGGTCTGGGTGCGCAAGATGCCGCGCAAGGAAGCCGAGGAGATCGCGCGTCACTATCTCAGGCGCGTGCGCATCCCCGAGCAGGCGGACAAATATCCGGCGCAACTCTCCGGCGGCCAGCAGCAACGGGTCGCGATTGCGCGTGCCCTCTGCATGCAGCCGAAGATCATGCTGTTCGACGAGCCGACTTCCGCGCTCGACCCGGAAATGGTCAAGGAGGTCCTCGACACGATGGTGTCATTGGCATTCGACGGGATGACCATGCTGGTGGTGAGCCACGAGATGGGATTCGCCCGGCAGGTCGCCAATCGCATGGTGCTGATGGATGCCGGGCAGATCATCGAGGTGAACGAGCCCGACACTTTTTTCAACCATCCTCGGCACGAACGCACGCGGTTGTTCCTGAGTCAGATCTTGCGATGATCGGTACTGCAATGCGCCGCGTACAGCGAGCCGCTACCGGCTGCGCTCGAGATGTCCGCCGGCCTTCTTCCAGGCGTCGATGCCGCCCTGGATGTGGCAGGCCGAGACGATGCCGGCGTCCTGAGACGCTTGCACCGCCATTGCCGATCGCTCCCCGAAGGCACAATAGAAAACGATGCGCTTGCCCGTGGCCAGGGCGAGCTCGTGCAGCATGCCGCCAAGCCGCACATTGGCGGCCAGGTCGGGATATGGTGCATGGAGCGAGCCGGCTATGACGCCATGCTTGTCGCGCTCGGTGCTTTCCCGCAGGTCGACCAGCGCCACATCCGGGCAACTGATCAGGGTCATCGCCTCGACCGCGCTCACCGACCAGCCGCGTCGCGCGATTTCGTCCTGGGCGAGACCGACCCGCATGTTGGCAGGGACCGCGACGTCCATCATCTTCGGGTTGGGGAGGTTCAGGTTGTTCATCAGCTCGGCGTATTCGTCGACGGACCTGACCTGCAGGCGCGGATTGAATGCCTTCTCCTCGCCGATGGTGGATACCGTCTCGCCCTTGTAGTCGTGGGCCGGGAAGATCATCGTCTCGTCCGGCAGCTTGAGCAGCTTGTTGAAAATGGAGTCGTATTGCGCGCGCGGGTCGCCGTTCTGGAAATCGGTGCGGCCAGTGCCGCGGATGAGCAAGCGTATCACCGGTAAACACCCGATCGCGCATCAGGAAGCTGTAGGAATCGTCGGTATGCCCCGGCGTATAGAGAACGTCGAGCGCGAGGCCCTCGATCGTGAGCTTATCTCCCTCGGACAGGCGCATCGAGACCACGTTGACCTTGCTGCGCTCCCCCATCACCGTCACGCAGTGGGTGCGGTCGCGCAGCGCGCCGAGGCCGGTGATGTGGTCGGCATGCAGGTGCGTGTCCACAGCCTTCACCAGCTTGAGGTCCAGCTCGCTGACGAGTTGAATATAGCGGTCGACCTTTTCGATCACCGGATCGACGATCAATGCCTCTCCGCCACGCCGGCTGGCCAGCAGGTAAGTATATGTGCCGGAGACGCTGTCGAAGAGCTGGCGGAAGATCATCGTTGCCTCCCGAGATCAGGCATTTCGAATCCTCCAAAGCTACACACGACAATACTAATCCTCTATGTCCCAGCCAACAGTGCGGCGAAGTGTCTATTCTTCGTAGATCATCTTCCGGGTCATGCCTCCATCGACCACGAAGTTCGCGCCGGTGATGAAGCTGGCGCGCTTGCTATCGAGCAGGAACGCCACAAGCTCGGCGATGTCTTGCGGCTTGGCCGGCCAGGCCGGCGGGATGCTGGAGATGATCCTTGCGCCGAAGCTGCTTTTGCTCCTCGCGCCGGACCACGATCCAGCCGGGACTGACGCAGTTGACCCGCACTGTCGTGGGGATCAGGCCTTGGGCTCAACCGGCAGATCGCTGCGCGCCCCCCATTCCGACCATGAGCCGTCATAAAGAGCGCGCGGGGGCCTGCCGAGCGCGTCGAGCGCGAGCCACAGCGTTGCGGCCGAGACTCCGGAACCGCAGCTGGTGATCATCGGCTTTTCGAGGTCGACGCCGCCGGCGGCGAATGCCTGCGCGAGCTTTTCCAGGGATGCAAGCCTGCCGTTTTCGACGACGGCGGTGGACGGCACGTTGAATGCTCCCGGCATATGACCTGGCCGCACGCCGGGGCGCGGCTCAGCCGCCTGCCCAAGGAAGCGGTCGGCCGGCCGCGCATCGACCACCTGCGCGGATTTGTGCTCGAGCGCGGCGCGAACCGCTTCGACCGAGGCCACCGCGTCGGAAGGCTGGCGCGCGTTGAAGGTACGCGGTGGCCGTGTGGCCATGCCTTGCTCGAGCGGGCGCCCTTGCGCCTTCCACATCGGCAGTCCGCCGTCCAGGATGAACACGTTCGTGCGCCCCGAACAGGCGAAACGTCCACCATACCCGTGGTGCCGAGAACATGCCGGCGCCGTCATAGACGACGATGGTGTCGGTATCGGCGATGCCGAGCGCGCCGACGTCGCGGGCAAATTGCTCGGCGCTCGGCAGCATATGCGGCAGCGGATTGGAATGGTCGGCAATCGCGTCGATGTCGAAGCGCACCGCTCCCGGGATGTGGCCGGCCAGATACTCGGCTCGAGCGTCGCGTTGCATGGCGGGAAGATAGAACGAGCCGTCGACGACTGCGGTGTCGGGCGCCTCGAGACGTGCCGCAAGCCAGTCGGTGGTCACCAGCCAGGGGGACGAGGGTGTTTCATTCGGCATGTTCGGCTCTCGCCATTGCTAAATATCGAGCCCCTCGCCGTCGACAGCGGAGAGGAACCATGTGCATCGGCTCATGTGAACGCGATCCGCACGCGCCGGTTCTGCTTGCCTTTCTTTTCGATCTGCGTCACCCGCACGCTTCCGACCTCATCGGTGGTACGAACATGGGTGCCGCCGCAAGGCTGCAGATCATAGCCGACGATCTCGATCAGCCGCACGCGGCCGGTGCCGATGGGCGGCTTGACCGACATGGTCTTGATGAGGTTGGGTTTGGCCTCGAGCTCCGCATCCGTGATCCAGTACGACCGCACCTCGGCGCCGGCGGCGATCATCTCGGCAATCCTGCCAGTGATCTCCTCCTTGTCGAGACCGGCCTCGGGAATATCGAAGTCGAGCCGGCCGTCATTCTCGCCGACCGAGCCTCCGGTCACCGGATAGGGCAGGGCGGCCGAAAGCAGATGCAGCGCGGTATGCATGCGCATGCGGGCATAACGAACGTCCCAGTCGATGACCGCGTGCACCGGCTCGCCCACTTTGAGACTCGAGCCGGCTGTGGTGGCCGGCACATGCGCGATCTCGGTTTTCCCGGGACCGGTATAGGTTGCGCTCTCGATCGAAATGGAATCACCAGTCGCCGTGGTCAGCACGCCACGGTCCGCCGGTTGGCCGCCGGAAACGGCATAGAACACGGTTCGGTCGAGGACGACGCCGCCGGAGTCGGTGAGTCCTGCGACGGTGGCACTGCATTCCTTGAGATAGGCATCGGCGCGAAACAGACAATCGGTGGTCATCGCGACGTCTCGATCAATCCCGGAGATTACTATTGCTTGAATGGTACCACGATCTCCGATTTGCGCTGAGCCATTCGGGAACGGGGAGCCCCTTCTGGCGCAGGAAATCCGGATTGAACAATTTCGACTGATAGCGCGTCCCGTAATCGGCAGAGGATGGTCACGATGGTGTGGCCCGGTCCCATGTCCTTTGCGAGGCGGATCGCTCCCGCCACATTGATTCCAGTCGATCCCCCCATGCAAAGCCCCTCGTGCTCGAGCAGATCGAAGATGATCGGCACCGCCTCCGCATCGGGAATCAAGTAGGGCTTGTCGATCGAGACGCCCTCGATCATGCCGGTGACACGACCGAGCCCGATGCCCTCCGTGATCGAGCCGCCTTCCGACGCCTTGGCTTCTCCGCACGCGAAAAAATTGTACATCGCAGCGCCGCTCGGATCGGCGATGCCGATGACGATGTCCTTGTTGCGTTCACGCAAATAGGTGGAAGTTCCTGCAATCGTCCCCCCTGTGCCGATTGCGCAGATGAAACCGTCAACTGTGCCGTCCGTCTGTTGCCAGATCTCGGGGCCGGTCGAGACGTAGTGCGCCTTGCGGTTGTCCAGGTTGTTCCACTGATCGGCGAACAGAATGCCTTTCGGCTCACGCTTGCGCAGTTGCTCCGCCAGGCGCCGGCCGACGTGCTGGTAATTGTTGGGATTGCTGTAGGGCACTGCGGGTACTTCCACCAGCTCGGCCCCACAGAGGCGCAGCATGTCTTTCTTTTCGAGGCTTTGAGTCTCGGGAATCACGATCAGGGTGCGATAGCCGCTTGGGCATTGGCGACCAGTGCGAGCCCGATTCCGGTATTGCCCGCGGTGCTCTCGACCACCAGCCCTCCGGGCTCGATCTCTCCACGCTGTTCGGCTTCCAGGATGATTTGGCGCGCGGCACGGTCCTTCACCGATTGCCCCGGATTCATGAACTCGGCCTTGCCGAGGATGGTGCAACCGGTCACCTCGGATGCGCGCTTGAGCACGATAAGCGGCGTGTTGCCTATAGCCCCGATGATACCTTCGCTGATCTGCATCCCACGCTGTCCCGCTCGAAGAAGGCGAGCCCGACTTATTGTGCCTCTTCAACCCGCGTCAGAGTTCCCGGACCTTCGCCGACGATGAGGACCCAAGCCTCCTCTTCTTTGGCTCCATCCCAGTGCACCTGGTTCCCGAAGTGTGTGACGAAACTGCCGGTCGGCATTGCAACCATATTGGCCGTATCGACCTTGTTGCCGGTCGCGACCCACCAGGTGCCTTTGACGACTGTGATGAAACGGTCCTTCGGGTGGAAATGTGGTTTGCTGAAGTTGCCCGGCTTGAACCTGTTGAGCACCACATAGAGACCGGTCTTCGTGGGATCGCCCTGTAGGATCGCTTGGTTCACCGGGGCCGCTCCGGTCGGGTCACGCCATTTGATCTGGTCAGGCAATTTGTAGGCGAGGGCGGCTGGGTTGAGCTCGGCCGACTGCGCACTCGAGACACCAGAAAAGAGCAGTGGCGCGGCAAGCAAGGCTATCCAAATGCAAGCAGTCATGTGGTTCTCCCGTTCGATCATCGAAAGTCAGCGATGCGGTTTTTCCAGGGACGCAACATTGGATCGGTCCTGATAGCCTCAATGTGACGGCCAACGGAACCGATCACAACCAATTATTTTCAGCTTGCAATGCGATTGCTTTGCTGTGGGTGTGCGAGGATCGTAGCAGTCGACACCTGCGGGAATTGGGGGAATTCGCCTTCATGAAGATTGTCCGCGTTGCGGCAACGCCGCTCCAGGTTCCGATTCAAGTTTCACTTCCCGGCATCGAGCGCAAGTCTTCGCTGGAGGCATGCTTCGTGGAAGTGGAAACCGATCTCGGCATCATCGGACATGGCCTGGCGGCGATCACGCGGGAGACGGTGATTGCCGAGATCGTCAACGGCGTCATTGCTCCGGCGATCAAAGGGGATGACCCGCTGGCGAACGAACGCATCTGGGACAAGCTCTATTGGACGTTGCTGCCGCGCGGGCAAACCGGCTTCGGGGCGCAGGCGCTCTCGGCCATTGACATCGCGCTGTGGGATATCCGGGGCAAGGCATTCGGACAGCCGGTCTGGCGCCTGCTCGGGGGTGCCCGCAGGCGTGTGCCGCTCTACGCAACATTCGGTTTCGATTTCCTCGATCGCGAGCAACTCGCGGCTGCCGCAAAGCTCTGGGTGCAGCAAGGCTATCGGCGGCTGAAGATGGTTGTCGGCCACCAAGCGCTCGAGCGCCGCGAGGCGAAGCCGCTGTCCGCGGTTATCGAGGCGGATGCGGCTCGTGTGCAGGCCGTGCGCGAAACGGTCGGTCGGGATATCGAGCTCTACATCGACGCCAATTGCAGCCTGGATCTTCATCATGCCACCCGGCTCGCCGAGATGGTAAAACCCTACGGCATTACGTTTTTCGAGGAGCCGATCACACAGAATGATGTGCTGCAAATGTCGCAACTGCGGCGCGCGACCGGCATGCCGCTGGCTTGCGGCCAGAACGAGGGCCTGATCTTCCGTTTTCGCGACCTGCTGCTGCACGACGCGGTGGATTATCTGCAGCCCAATGTCGTGAGCAGCGGCGGTTTTACCCAGTGCGCGAAAATCGCCGGCCTGGGCGCCGCCTTCAACGTTCCGCTCGCAAATGGCGGGGCTTGGCCTTATCACAACATGCATCTGCAAGCCGGGATTGCCAACGGCGGGTTGGTGGAGATGCATTATCTTGCCGTCGAGCTCTGCAAGCAGATCTATCGCGGCTTGCCGGAGCCAAAGGACGGATGGCTTTCACTTTCCGATGCCCCTGGACTTGGGTTCGAGCCGGATCACGATGCCATTCGCGCGATTGCTGAGGCCTCTCGTACCGATTGATGGGTCAGCGGCTCCTGGTCCGTCCCCGCAAGCGGGAAGGGGACCCCGCAACACAATGTCCTGATCTTGCGGCGAGCCGCCAAAACGATCGGGATTGGATGCGTTGGATCGCAGCTGATAGAAGCCTGTGTCATCATCCGCGAGCAACGATGAGCAAATGAAACGAAGTACCGACCGCATTCTGACCACCCATGTCGGCAGCCTGGTCCGGCCGCAGCGATTGCAGGATTTCCTGCGCACGAAGCAGGCCGGCGAGCCTCTCGACCAGGAGTCTATGATGAATGCCTGAGCGAATGCCGTCGCCGAGATCGTTCGCCGGCAGGCCGATGCCGGCATCGACATCGTCAGCGACGGCGAGTTCGGGAAATCCATCAGCTGGTCGCAGTACGTTCTCGAACGGCTCAGCGGCTTCGAGCGGCGGCCGGTCACAGCAGGCGCCAATCCTTTCGCGCGCGGAGCCGATCGGCAAAGGTTCGCCGAGTTCTATGCTGAGCTCGATGCGCGCGAGGGCCTTGCCACCACGACCGACTCCGTTTGCGTCGGGCCGATCTCCTATACCGGGCAAGCGGCTCTGCAACGCGATATCGACAATTTCAAAGCTGCGCTGGCGGCATGTGCAGGTCGAGGAGGCGTTCCTGCCCGTTGCGGCGCCTGCCAGCGTCATTCCCGACCGCAAGAACGAATTCTACAAGAGCGATGAGGAGTGCCTGGTCGCCATTGGCGAGGCCATGCGCACCGAATACCGGATGATCGTCGAGGCCGGCTTCTTGCTGCAGCTCGACGATGCGCGCGCTGCCGTCACCTACGACCGCATGGTGCCGCCGGCAAGCTTCGCTGATTACCGCAGATGGGTGGCGATGCACATGGAGGTGCTCAACGCCGCGATCGCGGGCCTGCCGCCGGAGCGCATCCGCTACCACGTGTGCTGGGGGAGCTGGCCGGGACCGCATACGACCGACGTGCCGCTCAGGGACATCGTCGACCTCATCCTGTCGGTGCGGGTCGGGGCCTATGTCATCGAAGGCGCCAATCCGCGCCATGAGCACGAGTGGAAAGTCTGGCGCGACGTGAAGCTGCCGGACGGGCAAGGTGCTGATCCCCGGCGTCATCAGTCACGCCACCAATGTGGTCGAGCATCCCGAGCTCGTCGCCGAGCGGATCGTGCGCCTGGCGCAGCTCGTCGGACGCGAGAACGTGATCGCAGGAACGGACTGCGGCTTCGCGCAGGGCCCGTTCCACCGACGCGTCCATCCCTCGATCATGTGGGCGAAGCTCGAAGCTTTGGCCGCAGGCGCGCGATTGGCGAGCAAAGAGCTCTGGAATTGACGTGGCCAAACGCATCGCGGCGAGATTCCGCGATCGTTACCTCCTGCCACGTACGCGGGCATGCTGGACTGCCCGCGCTGGATTTTTGCCGGTTGTCAGATTTCTCGCCCGACGGAACGGTCGAGCGACAAGGCACCCCCGCCCCGAATGGCGAAGAACAAGGCACAGAGCCCGATCAGCAGCGGAAACTCGAAGCCGCCGGCGGTCCAGAAGAAACCCTTGGCGGAGGTGAACTTCACCGCCACGATCATGAAGATCAGCACCGCAGCGGCGGCGAAGCGGGTGAACAGTCCGACCACCAGCAAGATGCCGCCGATGAGCTCGGTGCAACCCGACCAGCGTGCCCCAGAACATTCCGGGCGTGTATCCTATCCGGTCGAACAGCGCTGCATTGGCGGTCAGGCCCATGCCGCCGAACGCTCCGAACAGCTTTTGCATTCCGTGGGGAATGAGAATGGCTCCGAGCCCTATTCTCAAGATCGGTTCGGCATACTCGTTCAGAGCACTGTAAATCCCGCCGAGCGCGGGAACGTAAAGTCGTGATGTTGCTTGCGCCATTGGATAACCCCCTCGATGCATTTCCATGATCCTCGCCTGCGTCTTTTATCGACAGGCGAAAAGCGCGCCTCTTGCGGCCGAGCGCTGAATCATCAGCTTATCCAGGCCGGCGAGTGGTGCAAAGCGCCTTCATGGCGCCCTGATGGCGCCCTCCACATCTTGCTGATGGCCGCCGAAGATCGGGTGCGGGGAACCCGTTGCTCGGGTCGTGAATTGTCGGAGGCAATTGCCTTCATGCGAGCCAGATGCGAGCCAAGCGCCTCATTGAACCGCATCGCGGGGTTGTCTATCGTTCCGAGCTATGCCCCGCATTTCAGGGAGGATGTCGAATGACTCCGTTGCTGCGAGCGATTGCGCCTGTTGCTACCGCGCTTGCCCTCACGCTCCTCGGCGCTGGCGTCCGCGGCGGCGCAGGATTACCCCAGCAAACCGGTCAAGATCGTCGTGCCGTTCGGCGCCGGCGGGCCGGCCGACGTCTACTCCCGCGTCCTCGCCCAGCATCTGTCGGAAGCGCTCAAGCAGTCTTTCGTGGTCGAGAACCGGCCGGGCGCCGGCTCGATCATCGGCACCGACGCGGTCGCGAAATCGGCGCCCGACGGCTACACGCTGCTGACGATGTCGAACACCCACACCACCAACGAATCGCTCACGCCCGAACAAGCCGTTCCAGCTGATGCGCGACTTCGTGCCGGTGGCGGCGATCAACTATTCCGACCTGGTGATGGTGGTCCATCCCTCGGTGCCGGCGAAGGACCTCAAGGAATTCATCGCGCTCGCCAAGTCGAAGCCGGGCGAGCTCAACTACGCTTCGTCCGGGCCCGGCACGCCGTATCACATGGCCGGCGAGCTGTTCAAAGCGATGAGCGGCACCAACCTCGTGCACGTGCCGCACAAGGCGTCGGGCGAGATGCGCAACAGCGTGATCGGCGGCCACGTGCAGATGGTGTTCGACGCCATCACCACCATGGCGCCGAACGTCAAGGCCGGCCAGGTGCGCGCGCTCGGCACCTCCGCCGCCAAGCGCTCGTCGGTGCTGCCCGATGTTCCGACCATCGCGGAAGCCGGCGTGCCCGGCTACGAAGCGACGATCTGGCTCGGCATCATGGCGCCGGCCGGCACGCCCAAGGCGATCGTCGACAAGCTCAATGCCGAGATCAACAAGGCGATCAACCGCCCCGACGTGCAAGGCGGCCTGGGACAAGCAGGGCGCGGTGCCGCTGGTGATGACGCCGGCCGAGTTCGATGCCTATCTGCGCAAGGACATCGAGAAATGGGCGCAGGTGGTGAAGGCAGCCGGCTTGCAGCCGCAATGACGCCGCACTCCTGCAGAGCCGGATTCGAACAGCAGCGACGGCGCGGCAGCGCCCGACGCTCTCTTTGATATTGCGCATCCGTCAAACGGCCGAAAATGCCGCGGCGCGCTTGCAGCCCTGGATACCAGTCGGCCGCTTCAGATGTGCGTGGGCGCTTATGCAGATGTCACGCCATCCGCGCATCGCGATGCGATTCAACCCTGAATCCAGCTCCGTCGAGCGCGATCGCAAGATCAGGTTGACGGCGCACCAGCCGGCCAGGAGGAGACCATGCTCTCAGCGATGAAGTTCTCGGTCATCCTGTGGGGAATGGCACTGCTGCTCAAATATGCCGCCTGGCGATACCCGGCCTTCCGAGCGCGGCTGAAGGAGCGCAATCTGATCGCGCAGCTCAAGGCGCGCGACGAGGAGATCGGCCGCTGGTACGCGATCCGCGACGGCAAGGTCACGCTCGGGCTCCGGGCTGCGCGCCGACGCCGACGTCACGCTCGCCTTCAAGAACGCCGCGCTCGGCGCCGATCTGCTGATGCCGCCGATCAACTGGCTCGACCAGATCAACGCCCAGAAGGATTTCAAGCTCACCGTCGAGGGGCCGGAGGACCTCACCAACTGGTTCGCGCAGACCATCATGATGAGCCAGAGCGCCGGCCTCAAGATCGGCCAAAAGCTTGCCGACGGCACCATGCGCTATTGCAACATGACCAATGGCGGTCCGGTCTTCGTCTACGTCAAGGACGGCAAGATCGTGCGCATGACGCCGATCGATTTCGGCGACGATGATCCGCCGCCATGGACCATCCGTGCGCGCGGCCTCGAGCTCACGCCGCCGCGCAAGACCACGCTCGCCCCGCACGGCCAGAACGCCAAATCCATCGTCTATTCCCCCGATCGGCTGCTCCATCCGATGAAGCGCGTCGACTTCGATCCGAACGGCGAGCGCAATCCGCAGAACCGCGGCAAGTCCGGGTATGTGCGCATCTCCTGGGAGGAGGCGCTCGATCTGGTCGCCGGCGAGATCAAGCGGCTCAAGCGCAGCCTATGGCCCCGGCGTGATGGCGGTATCGCACGGCTCGCATCACACCTGGGGCAATATCGGCTACTACCTTTCAGCGCTGCACCGCTTCCGCAACGCGGTCGGCTACACCCAGATCCACCATAATCCCGACAGCTGGGAAGGCTGGTATTGGGGCGCGGTGCACCATTGGGGCTACACGCTGCGCGTCGGCCAGTCGGAAACCTACGGCACGGTCGAGGACTGCCTGCAGAACTGCGACATGATCGTGTTCTGGGCGGCCGATCCCGAGAGCACATCGGGCTCCTACGGGGCGCAGGAAGGCACCGTGCGCCGGCAGTGGCTGAAGAATCCGAAGCTCGGCATCAAGGTCGTTCACGTCGACCCTTATTACAACGCCTCGGCGCAATTCCTGCCGGGCAAGTGGTTCGCGCCCCGGCCCACCACCTCGGTCGCGATGGCGATGGCGATCGCCTATGTCTGGATCAAGGAAGACCTCTACGACAAGGACTACGTCGAGACCCATACCATCGGCTTCGACAAGTGGAAGGCCTATCTCGTCGGCGAGGAGGACGGCATCGCGAAGACGCCGGAATGGCAGGAGAAGGAGACCGGCGTCCCGGCCAAGGACGTGCGCGCGCTGGCGCGCGAGTGGGGCAGGAAGCGCGTCTATCTGGCGCCCGGCGGCTGGGGCAATGGCCATGGCGGCGCCTGCCGCAACCAGACCGGCATCCAATGGGCGCGCGTGATGGTGTGCCTCACCGCCATGCAGGGTCTCGGCAAGCCGGGCGTCAACATGGGCAATCTGCAGTGGGGCTGCCCGCTCGACTTCCAGTTCTACTTCCCCGGCTATTCGGAAGGCGGCATGTCGGGCGACCTCGAGGGCACGGCGATGCCGGTCTCGCTCTATCAGCGCATGCCGCAACTGCCGACGCATGACGACGACCTTCCAGCGCATCCCGCGGCTCTGGACGCCGGAGGCGATCGCCGACGGCAAGGCCGAAGGCTATCCCTGGATCGGCAAGTCGATCGAGCACCAGTTCGCCAAGTTCGCCTATCCGGCGCCCGGCCATGCGCCGGTGCGCATGATGTTCAAATACGGCGGCTCGATCCTCTCCACCATGAACAACACCAACCGGTGGGTGCGGATGTATCAGTCGTCGAATCTGGAGTTCGTGGTCAACCAGTCGATCTGGTTCGAGGGCGAGGCCAAGTTCGCCGACGTTATCCTGCCGGCCTGCACCAACTTCGAGCGTGTCGACATCAGCGAATGGGCTGGGCTCGGCGGGTACGGCCATCACGGCCAGCAGCAGCTCAACCACCGTGTCATCATCTTCCAGGCGCCGGCGATCGCGCCATTGGGCGAGTCGAGGTCCGATTTCTGGATTTTCAATGAGATCTGCAAACGGCTCGGCCTTGCCAATTATTTCTCCGAGGGCGTCAACGAGATCGATTGGGTCAAGCGCCTCTATCTGGCCTCGGACATGCCCAAGGTGATCTCCTGGAAGAAGTTCATCAAGCGCGGTTATTACGTGGTACCGGCGGAGAAGGAGAAGTTGCGCGCACCGGTCTCCTTCCGCTGGTTCTGGGAGAGCCGCAAGAAGGACGTGCCGGAGGCGCAGCCGCTGCCGTCCGATTACGCCGGCGAATACCTGAGTGGGTTGCAGACCCAGTCCGGCAAGCTCGAATTCGAGTGCAGCAGCCTGAAGCGTTTCAACGATCCCGAGCGGCCGCCGATCGTCAAATACGAGCCGTCATGGGAAGGCCAGCATTCCGGCGAGATGTTCGCGCGGTATCCGCTGCAGATGCTCACGCCGCACTCGAAATACTCGTTCCATACCCAGGGCGATGGGAAGGATTCCTTCCTGCTCAACATCGAGGACCACCGCGTCAAGGTCGATGGATATTACTACTGGATCATGCGGCTCAACGCGCAGGATGCCGCCGAACGCGGCATCAAGAAGCACGAGCTGGTGAAGGTCTACAATGACCGCGGCGCGGTGATTTGCGCCGCGCTGCCGACGCAGCGGTTGCCGCGCGGCGTGTGTCACGGCTACGAATTCCTCCGCCGTGTACGATCCGATGGGCGAGCCCGGCAAATCCGTCGACCGGGGAGGGTGCCTCAACCTGCTCACGCCCGAGCGGACGCAGACCAGGTCCACGCATTCGATCGCAGGTGCGAATTCGCTGGTGCAGGTCGAGCTCTGGGACGGCCGCACCGAGCACATGTCGGAAACCTTCGCCCGCATGGAGAAGGACAAGAAATTGCGCGAGACGCTCAAGGCGGCACAGCTGGTGCCGGCGAAATAGGGGTGGAGACGCCTGCAATGAGGAAGCGTCATGGCCGTGCTCGTCACGGCCATCCACGCCTTCCTTCGCTGCCAACAAGACGTGGATGGCCGGAACAAGTCCGGCCATGACGGCGGAGAGGTTGTCGCGTTGGATGAACCGTACTTCCGAGGTGATGCGGAAATGCAGAAATGGAATATGATCATCGATGTCGCGGAGTGCACCAATTGCAACTCTGTGCACGCTCGCCGCCATGGATGAATATGTCGGCAATGACTGGCCGGGCTATGCCGCGCCGATGCCCAAGCACGGGCACAAATGGATCAACATACTGCAGAAGGAGCGCGGGCAGATCCCGATGATCGACATCGCCTACGTTCCCACCATGTGCAATCACTGTGACAACCCGCCGTGCATGGCCAAAGCCGGTGACGCGGTGAAGAAACGCGAAGACGGCATTGTTCTCATCGATCCGCAGAAGGCGAAGGGGCGCAAGGACCTGGTCGACTCCTGTCCCTATGGCCATATCTGGTGGAACGAGGAGTTGCAGTTGCCGCAGATCTGGCCGTTCGACGCCCACCTGATCGATCAGGGCTGGCAGCAGACCCGCGGCCAGCAATCCTGCCCGACCGGTGCGATGCGCGCAGTCAAGCTCGAGGACGAGGACATGGCGCGGCTGGCGCGCGACGAGGGCCTCGAAGTGATGAAACCCGAGGCCGGCACCAAGCCGCGGGTCTACTACCGCAATCTCTGGCGCTATTCGAAATGCTTCATCGGCGGCACGCTCGCAGCCGAAGCCAACGGCGCTGTCGATTGCATCGAGGGTGCCGAACTTCGTCTGACCAAGGATGGCCGAACGGTAGCCGAGACCACCAGCGACAACTACGGCGACTTCAAGTTCGACAGGCTCGATGAGAACTCGGGAAAGTATCTGGTGGAGATCTCTGCGCCCGGCCGTACCAGCAGAGCCGTGGAGGCAAATCTGGGCGCCAGCATCAATCTTGGTGAGATCAGGCTAGAGTCTAGCCCTTCCCCCGCACGCCGGGATGCCACGCGATTTCGTCCTCTTGCACCAAGGAGGCGGGATACGCGGCGGGAACGCCGCGGATCAGCGGAGAAAGATTGCGGCCTCCATGCTCGATGCTTCGACCCCTCTCATCTTCCCGCAGCTCGGTCAGCTCTATCAATCGCTCGCGCCCTGGGCCGAGGCGGCTTTGCGGGTTGGAGTCGGACTGGCGCTCGTTCCTCACGCGTTGCGCATGACCTTCGGCCTGTTCCCGAGCACGGGCCTGCCGGTGCGTAATCTCGCAATGCTATCGGCACAACTCGACCGTGACGGCTACCGGCCGGGGAAGTTCTGGGCACCTGCGATCGCGATCACGCAACTGGTCGCCGGTCCAATGCTGGCGCTCGGATTGCTGACGCGTCTCGCGGCGATTCCGATCGTGATCTTTCTTCTGGTCGCCAACTACGAGCGCTGGCGCGTGGGCGGGTATTTCTGGAATAAGCTCGGCGTCGAATACACCCTGATGTGGACCTTGGGCGCATTCTATTTCCTGGTGCACGGCGGAGGCGCGATCTCCCTCGATCGTCTCCTGATCGGACGTGAGCTTCTGACCGCGACACGGCGTCGCCCGCTACGCGCGCCCGCTCGCGCGTTATCGTGTTGACACCTGGCTCGAACAGGAACGGAATTCGGACCGGCGGGCAGCAGAACGAGCAACGGGAGAGCTCTGGATGAAAACGATGAAAAGCCTGGCGAGCTTCCTGGTTCTTTGCGCGCTGACGGTGACGGCTCAGGCGCAGGAGTACCCGACGCGCCTCATCAAGCTGATGCAAGGTTTCCCCCCGGGCGGCAATGTCGAGTTCGTCGCCAGGCTGCTGGCAAACGAGATGCAGAAAAACCTCGGACAGACCATCGTGATCGAGAGCAAGCCGGGACAGGCCGGCAGCCTCGCCGCCGAGACGCTCGCCGCAGCGGAGCCCGACGGGCATACGCTGCTGCTGGTCGCGGGCGCCCACCCTGCGACCGCCGCCGTCTACAAGAATCTCAAATACGATCCGGTGGACAGCTTTTCGTGGATTTCCACGGCGAGCTTCTATCCATTCATCATCTGCGCGCGCAACGACTCGAAGCTGCGCACCTTCGCCGATCTCGTCTCGGCCGCCCGTGCAAAGCCCGGCGGCGTGAGCTCGGGCACGGCCGGGAAACGGCTCGATCGCGCATATGACCACCGAGCTGCTCGCACAAATGGCTGGCCTGAAAATCCTGTCCGTACCCTATCGCGGCGAGGCGCTTGCGGTCACCGGACTGCTCACCGGCGATACCGACTTCGTGGTCGCCACCACCTCATTGGCAATTCCCCATGTCCGCTCGGGAGCGCTCAGGGCGCTCGCGGTCACCGGGAAGTCCCGCTGGAAGGATATCCCGGAGATTCAGACTGTGTCCGAGGGAGGTCTGCCCGATTTCGAGGTGATCTCATGGTCCGGCATGGCCGCGCCCGCCAAGACGCCGAAGCCGGTCATCGAGCGGCTCCATGCCGAGATCCAGAAGGCGATCAGCGTGCCGGACGTTCGCAGCAGGCTCGAGAATGCCGGCGGCGAGGTACGCGGCACGACCCCGGCCGAGATGCGCGATCTGGTGGAGCGCCAAGTCAGGATGTGGACCAAGGTGGCGAAGGACGCCAACATCCGGATAGACTAGACCGCCGCAGGAGAGGTGCCGCCATGAACATCCATTCGTCACCAGCGCAAGCCGCTGCTGTCGATATCCCGCCGCAGGAATGGGAGGCGCGCGTCGACCTTGCCGCGGTGTATCGGCTGGTCGCCCATCACGGCTGGGACGACGTCATCTATAATCACTGCTCCATGCGCGTTCCCGGTGAATGCTCGCAAGTTCCTGATGAAGCGGCATGAGCTGTTATGGACCGAGGTCACGGCATCGAACCTGGTCAAGGTCGATATGGATCAGGACCTCGACGAGCGTGCCGGCGTCAATCGGCCGGGATTTACCTTGCATGGCGGCGTCTTGCGCGGCCGGCCCGACGTCGATTGCGCAGTCCATGTCCATACCAGGACCGGGATGGCGATAGCCGGCCTCGAGCGCGGGCTGCGCATGGTCTCGCAGGAGGCGGTGCGGTTCTTCGGTTGTGTCGGCTATCATCCCTATGAAGGCATCACCGAAGATTTCGCCGAGCGCGAGCGGCTGATCGCCAATCTCGCCGACAATCGGGCCATGATCATGCACAATCACGGGGTGCTCACGGTCGGCAAGACCGCGCGGGAGGCTTTCATCCTCATGAAGCACCTGCTGGAGGCGGCGGAAATTCAGCTGGCGATGGAAGCCACCGGCGGCGAGCTGATCGAAATTCCAGCCGAGGTCTGCAGGACCACCGTGCAGCAGTACCATAAGCACGACAGCGGCCGTGGCGCCGCCGATTGGCCCGCTTATCTTCGCATGCTCGACCGCATCGATCCGAGCTATCGGACCTGACATTCAACAAGGAGCTTCGGCCATGCTCGATGTCGCCACGCGACCCGGCGTTGCACCCAAAATTCCCTTCGATGCCGATCGGCTCGACCGGCTGATGGATCAGTCCGGCATCGATATCCTGGTCGCGACTTCCAAGCACAATGTGCAATATCTGCTCGGCGGCCATCGCGCATTCTTTTTCGACTACATGGATGCCATGGGATTGAGCCGGTATCTGCCGGTTCTGATCTACCCCAAGGGCGCTCGCGAAAAGGCGGCCTATTTCGGTCATCGCCTGGAAGGCTTTCAAAAGGAAAACGAGCCGTTCTGGGTGGCGGAGGCGCAGACCAACTCGTCGGGCTCGATCGACGTCATGCAAAAGGCGGTCGACCATATCCGCCGCTCCGGCCTCGAGACCCGGCGCATCGGTGCCGAATTGTCCTTCCTGCCGGTCGATTCGGGCGCGGCGCTGCGCAAGGCGTTCCCTGACAGCGAGATTGGTGGATGCGGTGTTCGTGCTCGAGCGCCAGCGGGCGGTCAAGAGCCCGTGGGAGCTGGAGAAGCTGCGCATCGCCTCGGAGCGAGTGATCGATTCGATGATGGCAGTGATTGCCAGCCATGGTCCCGGTGCGACCAAAACGGGAGCTGACCGAGGCATTGCGCCGGGAAGAGACCAACCGCGGGCTGCATTTCGAGTATTGTTTGATCACGGCGGGGTCGAGCCTCAACCGCGCACCCTCGGACCAGCGATGGGAAAAGGGCGAGGTGCTCTCGCTCGATTCCGGCGGCAACTATCACGGCTATATCGGCGACCTCTGCCGGATGGCGATCCACGGCGAGCCGGACGCCGAGCTCGAGGACATGCTCGCCGAGATCGAGCACATCCAGCGCGCAGCGATGAAGCCGATCAAGGCAGGCGCCCTGGGCAGCGTCACCTACGCCGCGGCCGAGCCGCTCGTCAGGCGATCGAAGCACCACAACCACATGCACTTCCTCGCGCATGGCATGGGACTGGTCAGCCACGAGGCGCCGCGGCTGACCGCAACGCGGTCCGGTTCCCTACGACGCTTACGACGCCGACCGCCCGCTCGAAACCGGGATGGTCGTGTCGGTCGAGACCACGCTGGCGCACCCGCAGCGTGGCTTCATCAAGCTCGAGGACACGGTCGTCGTCACCGACAGCGGCTTCGACATCTATGGCGAAGGCGGCCGCGGCTGGAACCGCGGCGGCACTGCGCGAACGAGCTGAGGGCGCCGAGCGCCGGCCATGCGGTGAGGCGGCGGCGCCGTCAGCGGCACCACCGGTTCACGCAGCTCGTTCCTTCCTTGGTCTGTACTCCAAGCCGCGATCGGGCATATGCGGCAATGCACCCCCCGAACGGGCAAACGCGCGCCCATGTCTTCTTGACCGCCACGCCCGAATGGCGAGAGTGGTGCGACAGACCGGTTCCGGTTCATGCAGGCCTATATCCAGGGTCGCAACGTCAATCTCACCTTCCGGCCGCCCAACCGCGGGCCGGTGCGCGCGCTGCACGGCTTCGACATCGACGTCCGCGAAGGCGAGTTCCTCTCGATCGTCGGCCCGTCCGGCTGCGGCAAGAGCACGTTCCTCAACGTCCTGCTCGGCCTGATCAAGCCCGATTCCGGCGACCTGCGCCTGCGCGGCAAGCCGATCGCCGGTCCCGGCACCGACCGGGCCATGGTGTTCCAGGAGTTCGGGCTGCTGCCGTGGCGGACGGTGCAGAGCAACATCGAGCTCGGGCTCGAGCTGAAGGGCATGGCGGCCGAGGCGCGGCGCGAGATCTCGCAGCGCTTGATCGACATGGTCGGGCTCGCCGGCTTCGAGGGGCACTACCCGCACGAACTGTCCGGCGGCATGAAGCAGCGCGTCGGCCTTGCCCGCGCGCTCGCCACCGATCCCGACGTGCTGCTGATGGACGAGCCGTTCGCCGCGCTCGACGCCCAGACGCGCGACATGATGCAGGTCGAGCTGCTGCGCATCTGGCAGGAGGCGCGCAAGACCGTGCTGTTCGTCACCCACCAGATCGACGAGGCGATCTATCTGTCCGACCGCGTCATGGTCATGACCAAGCGTCCGGGCCGCGCCAAGAAGATCTTCGCCATCGATCTGCCGCGGCCGCGCGACTACGAGATGCGGGTGACGCCGCGAGTTCAATGAGCTCAAGCTCGAAATCTGGCACGCGCTCAAGGACGAGATCACGGTCTAGCGCATGGCGATGACAGACGATCCGCTGCCACCGTTCCGAGCTTCGCCCGTGAGCTTCGCGCAGCACCGCAAGCTGCTGCTCGGCGGGCTTGCGGTCGCGCTGTTCTTCGCCGCCTGGCAGGCGGTGTTCCTGGTCGTGCCGTTCAACACGCTGTTCATCAGCAAGCCGACCTGATCGCCGAGAGCTTCGTCGAGCTGCTCACGAGCGGCGATCTGTTGCGCGATCTCGCCGTCAGCGCGGTGCCGTTCGTCTACGGCTTTGTCCGCGGCGGTCATGGTCGGCGTGTCGATCGGCATCGTCATGGGCTGGCGCGTGCGGGTCGGCTATGCGCTCGATCCGCTGATGACGGTGTTCTATGCCAGCCCGCTGGTCGCGCTGGCGCCGCTGGTGATCGTGTTCTTCGGCGTCGGCGTTTCCGGCAAGGCGATCATCATCTTCCTGCTCGCGGTCTTTCCCTTCATCTTCAACGCCCATGCCGGCGTGCGCGCGGTCGACCCCCTCCTGATCAACGTGGTGCGCTCGCTCGGCGGCACGGAGAAGGACCTCTATCTCAAGGTCATCGTGCCGAGCGTGCTGCCCTATCATCGTCGCCGGCGCGCGCATCGCGGTCGGCCGCGGCCTGATCGGCGTCCTGGTCGGCGAATTCTTCGCGGCTTCGGAAGGCATCGGCTATGCGATCGCGCGGTTCGGCGATCTGTTCGCGCTCGACAAGATGTTCGCCTGCATCCTCAGTCATCATGATCATCGCGGTCGTCATGACCGAGGGGATCCGGTGGGCCGAGCGCGCGGCGTTCCCGTGGCGGGTCGGGCAGTAGGCGATGAGCGAATCCGCAGCTCTCGAGGCAGATGTCGCAGCCGCCGATGACCGCAGCGCGCCGGCCAAGAGCGCTATGGCAGCGCTTCGAGCCGACCATGCTCGGCGCCGGCAGCATCGTCGCCCTGCTGGTGGTTTGGGAGCTTCTGCCGCGCCTGGTGACGATGTCCGCCGGCACCAAGCTGTTCTTCACCACGCCGAGCCAGATCGCCGGCACGCTCTGGACGATGTTCGCCACCGGCACGATCTGGACGCCGCTCGGCGTCAGCGCCTCGGGCTTCGCGCTCGGCCTCGGGCTGGCGATCGTGGTCGGGCTGCCGCTCGGCGTGCTGATCGGGCGCTCGCGCACGCTCAATGCCATGCTCGACCCGTTCATCACCGCGTTCAACGCGACGCCGCGGCTGGTGTTCCTGCCGCTGATGATGCTGTGGTTCGGGCTCGGGCTGTGGTCGAAGGTGGTGATCGTGTTCATCGGGGCGCTGTTCCCGATCCTGATCAACACCTACGAGGGCGTGCGCAACGCCGACAAGGTGCTGATCAACGTCGTGCGCTCGTTCGGCGCCAAGGAATGGGACATCGCGCGGCTGGTGGTGGTGCCGAATGCGCTGCCCTATATCGTCGCGGGTCTGCGGCTGGCGATCGGCCGCGCCGTGCTCGGCGTGGTGGTGGCGGAATTCTTCGGCTCGGAGTCCGGGCTCGGCGTGATGATGGTGCAGGCGGCGGGCCGCTATCAGGTCGCGTGGTGTTCTCCGGCCTGATCGTGTTCGCCGCGCTCTCGCTGGTCATGACGGGGCTGGTGCAGGTGCTCGAGCACCGGCTCAGCCGCTGGCGGCCGCAGCCGCAAGGCGCAGGTTAGTCAGGTCCGCTCAGCCCAGTCCGCGCAAATCATGCCTCATCGGCCTGCGTGAACGTCGAATGAGCGCACCGGTCAGTTTGCCGGCACATCGACCTTGGTCGGGACGTAGCCCATCTGCTTCAGCGTCGAATCGAGCAGACCGCGCAACAGGAACTGCTCCGGATCGGGCAGCGGCTTGTCGGCTGCCCATTGCTTTGCGGCGATCATGTCGAGCAGCCGCGATTCGAAGATCTCGCGAAACAGGTCCTTGGGAAGCTCGGCACCGAACGTGTTGTGCGTCTGGTCCCAGATGAGGCCGGCGTCCTTGTCGTCGGCGACGCCGAGATGCTCCTTTAGGGTGTTGAGCGAGCCCGCCTTGTTGTCGCGGTAGTAGATCACGCCCTTGGCGATGGCGCGGATGAACTTGGTGACGGTCTCGGGATTCTGGTCGACATAAGCCTTGCGTGTCCAGAACGAGCCGCCGGCCCGCTGAATGTGATCGCCGGTACGCAGCAGTATCTTCATGCCGGCATTGACTGCCTTGGGCGCGTGCGGGACCGAAATCAGCGCCGCCTCGATGTCGCCGTTGACCAGGGCGGCGATCCGCTCGGTCTCGCCCTGGAACGAGATCACCTTGTAATCCTTGCCGACCTCCATCTTGAAGGCGCGACGCAGCACGGCGGCGCCTTCGTCGTAATCGGCGGAGCCGGTGCGGCCGTAGCCCAAGGTCTTGCCCTTGAGGTCCTCGCACCTTGTCGATGCTCGGACGCGCCGCGATCAGCCATTGCGACTTGAGCGATTGGCCGACCACGTAGCGGATTTCGGCGCCGCTCAGCGCCGCCTGTGCGCCGCCGGACGGGATCGGCACGAAGTCGATGCTGCCCGCAAGCGCCGCGGTCACCAGCGCCCTGCCGGTCAACGAAACAAAGCTGGCGTCGAGACCTTCCGCCTTGTAGAAGCCCTGGTCCATCGCGACGTAGCTCGGGATATGGAAGCCGTTGCCGCTGAGCACCTTGCCGATCGTGATCTTGGTCTGCGCCTGGGCGACGGTGACCGAGAAGGACAGCGCCAGAACGACCACCCCGGCCGCGGGTATCGAGGAGCGGAGCTTTTGCATCAAAACCCTCATGTTGAAAATCGCTAGGATCGGACGCGGCACTGGGACCGAGTTTAGGCCGGCGGATGGTGCAATGACCAGATGGCGGCGGTGCGGAGGGAGCGACATAGAGCCGCGTGGGTGAAAACCCAAACGGCGAGGGTATTCATCGCGGGCGAATGTGTTCGGCCCGCCGGGCGTTTAGGTGGCGCAGAAAAACAGAATGCGGCGGCGGTATCCTACCGCGGCGGTCTGCTGCCGCTCAGCGTGTCGAGTCAGATGCTCAGCGCAAGCAACGCCACCGCGCCGATGCCGACGACCAGAACCACGAGCGCAACCGGATCGTAGTCGAGCCAATGCCCACTTTGCACACGCATGACTTACCTCGCCTGTCCACCAACTTGGCGGTGCCACCTTTTGTTCCTCCGGCTCGAGGCCGGGTAGATGGCTTTCGCTTCCTTTAGTCGCGGCAGCCGGCCTCCTGGTTCATCGGTGCCCCGGTGCGGCCAAATCGAGTTCGATGCCACGCCGGGTTCAGATGCTCTTCTCCGATCAACCCAACCTCGAGAGAATGCAGAGCTTTTGTGAACTTTTCGCTCTAGGCACTTGTCACATTGGAGTAAAATTGCACTGTAGCGAAGGTCAGCCGTTGCGGTCATTGAGCATGCCAACCAGGGCTGGAGCATCCATGCGCTTGCTGAATTCCTCGTGGATGTTGCACAGCGTCACCCTGAGATAGTTGCGCGTGGTCGGGAAATCGCGGCCGCGCAGCTTCTCGTGGATCGGCATCAGGTTGAAATAGGTTTCGGCAAAGGGCTCGGCGATGTCGAACGCACGCTTCGGGGCGTGCAGGCCGATGTGTTGCAGGCGACGGGCAAGCTCGGCCCGCGCATCCGACCAGTCCTGCACTCCGATCGCGGCCGGAACCGGGTAGCGGTCGAATACCGAAAGCACGAGCGCCCGCAGCCCATCGAGTTGCCCGCTTCGGTCATTTCCATATGGCCTCAGCACGCCCTCAACCAGTTCGGCGACCATGGCGAGCCCGAGCGGATAAGCCCGCCACCGCGATTGCTCGACCGCGTCTTGGAAACCCTGCTCCGCGAACAAGACCTTGGCGTAGTGTCCGGCGCGGGCCCGCGAATACTCGTAAATTCCCTTCTGCATGAGGAAAGCCGCCTGTTCGTCGATGAAATCGGCGAGCGCCTCGAGATCGCGAATCGGCGGCT
The DNA here is from genome assembly GCA_963831225.1 of uncultured Alphaproteobacteria bacterium. Lineage (GTDB taxonomy): Bacteria > Pseudomonadota > Alphaproteobacteria > Rhizobiales > Xanthobacteraceae > VAZQ01. Next base: position 11,391 of record CAWHPT010000018.1, on the reverse strand, counting down.
GGCGGCGGAAAAATCCGAGAAAGCTCATCATCTCTCCACAGGTGGCAGGATCTCTCCACAGGCCGGCACCCAGCCGGGCAGCGGCCCATGCCTCGACAATACAAGCGTTTCAAGGCGTCGGCGGCGCGCCTAGGCCGAAAGTCTAATTAGAGACGGCATCGCCGCAATGATACCATTTTGAGGCGTGTTGCAGGGTCAGCTCGGGGAGCGGACATCGCAACCGTGGCAATGGGGGTTGCCGCACCGGCTGATCGTCGGCGCCCTCGAAATCTTTGGTACCGGCTCCGGCCTTCCGGTCCGGTTCACGAAAGGGAGGGCAACCGGCCCATGGCACAAGCCACTTCAGCCACCTCAACCACTGCAGGCACTTCAGCCAACGATGAAGCCCATTGGAAAAAGACCACCAACCTGATGCTCATCCATCTCGGGGTCTGGTTCTTTTTCGGCTACATCATCCACATGTTCGTGGTCCCACTCAATAAGATCATCATTCCTGTGCTCGGGTTTCCGCTCGGCTTCTACATGGCCGCCCAGGGCTCGCTCATCGTCTTCGTGGTCCAGTTGTTCCTGTTCGCTAAGCAGCAGGACAAGATCGACCGTGAGTTCGGCGTCGCGGAAGACGAATAGGGGAAGGTCTGCAACATGGCTACTCAGACATCGGCTGCGAGCTCGGATTTCATCAAGAATCTCGGACGCATGTACGGAACCTATACCGGTGGCTTCATCGGCTTCATCATCCTGCTCGCGATCCTCGAGCAGGTCGGCGTGCCGAACAGGGTTCTCGGCTATCTGTTCGTGTTCTTCACGCTGGCGGTCTACGCGGTCATCGGCGTGATGACGCGTACTGCGCAGATCTCCGAATACTACGTCGCCGGCCGGCGCGTGCCGGCGTTCTATAACGGCATGGCAACCGGAGCCGACTGGATGTCGGCGGCATCTTTCGTCGGCATGGCCGGTACGCTGTTCCTGCTCGGCTATGATGGCCTTGCCTGGGTGCTGGGCTGGACCGGCGGCTTCGTGCTGGTATCGATCCTGGTCGGACCCTATCTGCGCAAGTTCGGCGCCTACACGGTGCCCGACTTCATGGCGTTCCGCTTCGGCGGCAACTTTTGCCGCTTCCTGGCAGTGGTCGTCCTGGTGTGCTGCTCCTTCACTTATGTGACGGCGCAGATCTACGGCACCGGTCTCATTGCTTCGCGCTTCCTGGGCATGCAATTCGAGGTTGCGGTCTTCGTCGGGCTTGTCGGCATCCTGCTCTGCGCAATGCTGGGCGGCATGCGGGCGGTGACCTGGACGCAGATCGCGCAATACATCGTGTTGATCATCGCCTATCTCACGCCGATCGTGATCCTGTCCACCAGGAAATTCGGGATCCCGATCCCCGAGCTCACCTACGGGCAGGCGATCCAGGAAATCGCCGCACGCGAAGGTCAATTGCTGAAGGACGGTCTTGCCGTGTTGTGCACGGCCGCAAGCCTGTCCGCCCGGATCACTTAAGCCGCATATCGAGCCCTTCATCAACTACAGCCCGCTGAACTTCTTCGGCATCATCTTCTGCATGATGGTCGGCACGGCGTCGCTGCCGCATATCCTGATGCGCTACTTCACCACCCCGAGCGTGCGCGAAGCGCGTCAGTCGGTGGCGTGGTCGCTGTTCTTCATCTTCCTGCTCTACTTCTCTGCGCCCGCTTATGCGGCGTTCTCCAAGCTCGAGGTCTACACCAACATCATCGGCCGGGACCTCGATGCGATCCGGCCTTGGATGTTCACGTGGGGCGAGCTCGGCCTGATCCAGAATCTGCGGCAAGAACGCCGCCAGCGTGCAGGCGGTCGTCGAGGCCTGTCGGGGGATCGCCGGCCATCCCGGCATCGTGCGCTTGCAGGATTTCGTCATCAACACCGACGTGATCGTGCTCTCCACCCCCGAGATTGCGGGCCTGCCCTATGTAATCTCCGGGCTGGTGGCGGCCGGCGGCCTGGCAGCGGCGCTCTCCACCGCCGACGGGCTCCTGCTCGCCATCGCCAACGCGCTCAGTCACGACATCTACTACAAGATGCTCGACCCGAACGCGCCGACCATCCGTCGCCTAACCGTGGCGCGAGTGCTCTTGTTTTTCGTCGCCGTGGCTTCGGCCGCGCTTGCCGCGACCAAGCCGGCGGATATCCTGGCCATGGTGGGGTGGGCGTTCTCGCTTGCGATGGCAGGCAACTTCCCAGCGCTGGTCATGGGCATCTGGTGGAAACGCGCGACCTCGCGCGGGGGCAATCGCCGGCATCATCGCCGGTTTCGGCCTTTGCCTGTTCTATCTGGTCGTGACCCGATACTACCCGGGCTTCGGTGTGAAGTATTTCGGCATGACCTCGCTGCTCAACCCGATAACCGGAAGGCCGGTGATCGCGGACCTTGCAGCAGCGATGGCACTGCCGAACGCCATGGAGAGTTGGCCGACGCTCGCCCATCCGCTGGCCAACAAGGTCGGATGGTTCGACCTCAACAACATCAACTGCGGTCTGCTGGGGATGCCGCTCGGCTTCCTGGTGATCTACGTCGTCAGCCTGCTCACCAAGGAGCCGTCCAGGGAAATGCAAGCCCTGGTCGACGAGATCCGCAAGCCGCGCGGCAGGACGGTTCTCGAAGAAAAGACCTGACCGCGATTGGGTGCAATGCGAGCGGGGCCCTGCGGGGCCCCGCTTATTTTCGAAGGGCTTCTGCAAAGTCCCTTGCTGGACGGATTTGCGGCGGTCATCCTCGCCGCGAGTGAGCGCACTGGATCCGCCGTGAAGAGAGTTCCGCCTTGGGTGCGTCCTATCCCGTCCTGACGTTCTGGTATTTCCATCTGCCGAATTTCATTCTGGCGGCGCTGATGTACACGCTGCTCGGCCGCGTGCTGCTCGCTCTGATCGTGGCGCCGGATTCATCGAACTACATCTGGCGGTTTTTCTGCCGCATCACCGATCCGTTCCTTGCGCTGATCGCGCCGTTGACGCCGAAGGCTGCGGCGCCGGTCGTAGCTCTGGCTTTTCGGCGTCGTCTGGCTGTTCTGGCTGCGGGTCGGGTTGCTCTATCTGTTCCTGCTGCTCGGCGCGATCCCGCGCAGCAGTTGAGCCGACACCATGGACCGCAACTTTTACTATATCGGCGATCGCCTTCTTCGGCATGATCAACGGCCTGTTCAACCAGACGTTGCTGTTGTTTTCCTTGATCCATATGCAGATCCTGGCGCCGGCACTGCTGTTCGGCAGCGTCCCCCTGACCTTGATGTTCGCGTCGCTGATGGTATCGACCGCCACCATCATTCTCGGCGGCATTCCCGCCGCCATCTACGAGCGCGTGACCGGCGCAAAGGACGACTCGACCGAAGCTTCGCTCTGGATCTGGCTCGCCGGAACTGCGGTTCTGACCTTGCCGGCGATCGGAAATTTCTTCGCAATCCGGCTTTGAGACAACTGTTCCTTGCCAGCGATCCGACGGGAACACCGGCTTGTGATGGCGCCGTCCGTCAATTCGCGGCAAGATGCAGCCGACCGGGCTTCCAAGCGTGGGGGCGACATGGACCATATGCGGCGGGTCGCGTTCGAAACGGTGCTGCGCGCCTGTGGATTTGCCTCGCTCGCCATCTTTTGCGTGATGATCGGGCTGTCGTTCGAGCCGCGCGCCGCCTTCCAGGCCGGCGGATTCCTGACCACGCTGATGGCGCTCATTCTGATCTTCAAGGCGCGCGAGGCGCTGACCAAGAACTACCGCAAGACCGAGATGTGGCTCTATCTGCCAAAGGAGTTGCGGCCGCCGGAATCCTACGCTCAGTGGGCGAGCGCCACCGTGTTGCGCGAGACCTATCTCACGTTTGCCCGCTGGACGGCGGCAATTGCAATCGTGATGTGGGTGCTGGCGCTGTTCTGCTCGCTGATCGGGGTGTGAGATGGATTGAGCTCTTGCGAAACCCCATCGCGCCTTTGCAAGCTGAGCCGAGGTGATGGGTTTCGCTTCGCTCGAACCCATCCTACCCGGGCTGCCCTCTCGCCGTGTCATCCCTCCATTTCGACACAGTTCCATTGCTCCGCGCGGTCGCATCGCCCGGTCCATTTCGTGATCGCCGCCGCCCTGCTATCGCCGCGATCAGGCGTCAGCCAAGAGGGGGTCGGCGTGTAGCTGGGAGCGTTGCCGATGGTGCACGTGCTCTTTCCTCCATGTGCCTTCGATCGGGTCCCTCGCGGCGCCAGGTGTTGCGCGCGCTCGCGTCGACCGGCTCGGTGTTGGCGCTCGGCGGATGCGCTTCGCTGTCGTCGACGACGGCGGTGCGCTTCGATGCCGCCGAGCTTTCCGCCAATCCGGTCCTGCTGGTGGCGACCACGCGCAAGCCGATCAACGGCGCACGCGCCAAGCCCTGGTTCGGGCACGAGCGCGCGCGATTGAGCGTCGCGCGTGCCAAGCTCACTGCCGCCGGACCAGGGCCGCTTCTCGTTCTCCTCGGTTGGGCTCAGCGACTGGCGCTTCGATGCGGTCGAGCCGGTGCCGCAGCTGGGAGAATTGCTCGGAGAAGCAGCTGGCCCGCGCGATGTGCTGCTCTACGTCCACGGCTTCAACCAGACCTTCGAGGCGGCGGCGCTCGACGCGGCGCGTCTCTCCGATGGCATCCGCTTCCGTGGCGAGACCATGGTGTTCTCCTGGCCATCCAAGGCCAAGCTGTTCGACTATGGCTATGATCGCGAGAGTGCGATGTGGTCGCGCGATTCGCTCGAGCAGGTGATCGACGGCCTGATCGGCAGTCCCGCCGTCGGGCGCACCCATATCGTCGCCCACAGCATCGGGACCATGCTGACGATGGAGGCGCTGCGCCTGGTTTACGCGCGGCACGGGGAAGCCGCGGCCGATCGCGTCGGAGCGGTCGTGTTTGCCGCTCCCGACATCGACATGGATGTGTTCTCCTCCTCGGTCGAGCGGGTCGGCCGGCTGGCGCCGAAGATCACGCTGATCACCGCCACCAATGACCGCGCGCTCAAGCTCTCGGGCTGGATCGCCGGGATCACGCGCGTCGGCGCGGCGCAGCAGGCCGAGCTCAAGCGCCTGGGTCTGCGCGTGATCGATGCCTCGCGGGAAGGCTGGGGCTTCATCAATCACGATCTGTTTCTGTCGAACGCGCAGATCAGGCAGGTGATCCGCCGCGCCGTCGATGGCCGTCCCGTGGACGGCGCCTGAGCTCTCTGCACCTTTGCGACAGAAGAGATTCGTCTCCTTCGTCTCCGGCGCGGAGCATCGGTCGCAAGCGTACGAGATGTCATGCGCGGCCACTCGCGGCCGGATAGCGGCTCCCGGTCGCTGATCAACGTGTGACTGGTATGCGGACACGACAGAGGTCGGCTAAGTTTGCTCCAATGGTGCCGCCGTGTCCCAGGTTTCGGTCAGCGCGGCCAATTTGGCATCTGTGGCGTCCACCGATATCCGCACCAGGCTCACGTGCTTGCGCTTGCCCAGATTGTTGAATGACTCGCCCAACTCCCAGCCTGTGACGTTGTCCAAGAGGATCAATTTATCGTGCAGCACGTCGGCGTCCGCCACGCGTATCGTCAAGGGTCGGGCGTCGCCGAACCGTTGCAGCCAGTTCTGCGCGGCGGCGGTCAGTGACGTGATGTTGGCCGCCTGGCCGGTCAACAGACGCACGGTGACGCCGTCCGGCACCAGCGTTGCGTAATCGGTCAACACAGCCGCATCCGCATGGGGATCGACGAAGAGCACGTCGTCCTGTGCCGTGCCGAGGAGCTTGCGCAGCGCCGCGAACACTTCGAATGCATTGCGGGCGGTAATGAATGCTCCCTGCAACGCAGGTGGAACATTGCCTTCCGCCCTGACGAGGGCTCGATGCACAATCGCCGCAATCGTCTGAGCCTTGCGGGGCCTCAGAACACCTTCCAGATTCTCGGTTGCGACGCTCAATTGGATCTTGTCCGCCAAGCTGCCACTCAACCCGACGAGTGCAACTGCGCGTGCGATCCAATCGCTTGTCTCAGGCGTGATTTCGGCCGTGGCCAAATCGGGCATCTTGGCCACCAGCCTGCCGAGGTCGAAGTACAGTTCTTCCGGCGTGAGCGACATGGCAGAGAGCTTACATGACGAGGAAATCCGCGCAATGCGCGGCGGCTTCACCACTGTCGCAGACGTCGCCGAAATCGCCTTGTTCTTCGCGAGCTTCCAGAGCAACGCGCTCACCGGCCAATCGCTGGTCGTGAGCCACGGGGTTCATGCAGTGGGTTGCCAGCGCCCGCCGCCTACGCCGACGCACTCATGCCGCGGCCCGCTCCGGCGACTCGAGCTCGCGTTCTCGGCTTCGGCGCATCCAAGCGCCGATCCGGTCGGGATCGACGCCCAGCTCACCCAGGACGAAGGCTGCGAGATCGAGCCCCGGCGGCACGCTGCGATCGATGACCGGCAGCAGCCGATCGACTTGAACCGCTCGCGTCCTCGTCCCGATCGCGCACAACGGCGATCCGTTTCAGGTTGGGAAAACGCTGCCGCGCCATCGGGCGCAAGTCGCGCGAGACCTCGAAGACCGGCGCGGTAAGAACGCTGACCTTGCGCCCGTGCAAGCGCGACCGGCTCCCAGATGCGCGGATCGGCTCAAATCCCCGAACGCGACATTGTAGCCGTCGGCCACCGCCTCGCGCAGTCGCTGCTGGTCGCGCTCGATCGCAGCGTAGCCGATGTCGAATTCGGTGAGCGCATCGGCGAGCGTGCGCCCGGTCCGCGCCCATGCCGGCGATGAACACGGGTCCGATGAGCTCGCGCGGCTGAAGCTCGGCATCGGCTGCGCGCGCCGCGCGCCGGCGCATGCGCCCGGCGAGCGAGCGGCCGAGCTCGGCGAGGCTCGGCGTGACGGCGAGGCTCAGCGCGACGGCGGCGATCAGCACCGCGCTCTGTGGTTTCGCCGACCAGCGCGCGGACCGGCGGCAGGCTCAGGATGACGAAGGCGAACTCGGAGCCTTGCGCGAGGAGGAAGCCGAGCTGTGTCGATCCCGGCACCGACCAGCGGAAGACGAGGCTCGCCGCGGCGTTGGTGACGATCTTCACGGCAAGCAAGAAGGACCGCGACGCCGATCACCGCCGGCCAGAAGCGGATGAGCGCGCCGAGGTCGAGGGAGAGGCCGACCGAGATGAAGAAGAAGCCGAGCAGCAGGCCGCGAAACGGCTTGATCTCCGACTGGATCGACCGGCCGATACGGCGTCTCGGCGATGATCATGCCGCCGAGGAAGGCGCCTAGGGTCAACGACAGGCCGATCGTCCCGGTCGCCCACCCGGCCGCGAGCGCGACCAGAAGCGCCATCGCCGTGAAAACCTCCTCGTTGCGCGTGCGCGCGATCAAGTCGAACAGCGGCCGGACCACGAGGCGGGCGAGCAGCACCGCGACGCCGAAGGCGCCGGCCGCCTTCAGGAGCGCTGACGCCCATGGCCGGCGCCATGGCCTCGCCGGTGCCGAGCGCGGAAGCCACGATGAGAAGGAAGATCGCGGCCACGTCCTGGAAGATCAGGATGGCGGTCGCCGTGAGCCCGACCGGACAGTTCTGCTGATGCCGCTCGGCGATGAGCCCGGCGACCACCGCGGTCGAGGAGAGCGCCAGCGTCGCGCCGACCAGAAACGCTGCCACCGGCGGCAGGCCGAACAGCAGGCCGAAGAGGCCGAGCGCGAGCGTGCCGGCCAGCACCTGCACCGGCCCGAAGCCGAAGATGTCGCGCGCCTGTTCGCGGATATGGCCGAGCGAGAAGTGCAGGCCGATGTCGAACAGCAGGAACACGACCCCGAGCTCGGCCAGCGTCGCGATCATGGCGCTGTCGGCGACGAGGTTGAGGCCGATGCCGCTGAGCGCCAAGCCCGAGGATGAGGTAGCCGACGATCGGGCTGAGGCCCGACCGCGCGGGAGGCGACCGCGGCGATGACGCCCGAGCGTCAGCAGCAAGATGACGGGGACGAGCGCCGACAGAATGCCGTGCGCGTCCGCCACTTCAGGCCACGCCGGGATCGAGGAATTCGGGATTGAGGAATTGATGGACCGCCTGGACGACCACCGAGCCCTCGGCGGCGCCCGTGCCATAGGCCCCGACGCCGGAGGCCATCTCCTCGCTCAGACGCGGGAAAGCTTGCGCCTCACGGGCGTAAGGGTCCCTCGGATCGAGGTCCGAATCAGGCTGTGCGGGGACGTTCGGCATGACGGGAAAGTAGAGGGCAAACTCCGACGCGGCAACGAAACCTTCCCAACCGGGTTGGCCATCGTGCGGTCGCGAACGCTCACAAGGAGTTGATCTCGAGCGGTCGGCCGGGGGACCTTGACCGAAACCATTGGCCGGCCCGAGCACCGCCCGAGGCTGGGGGCGGTGCTACCGGGACGATGTGCGCCGTCGCTCGCTGACCAGCCATGACATCAGGGTTCGATAAGCCCCAACATCGCCGCAGCGAGTGCGGGCAATCCGAGCGCAATGGCGACAAGTCCGAAAGCCACAGCATCGATCATGACCAACTCCCCTTGATTTTGCTGCCGGGAAGTTTTTCCGGCGCATCTCACGGGGATCAGAGTGTCGATGCTCGGCTTCGGTTGATGTGACGGCGATCACGGAATGGTCGATTGCGTTTGTTAGGGGCGGCGCTTTCGCCGACCGCCCGGGCGGCTCTGCGAACAGGCCGTCGCACACGCCCCGGGACGCTGTGTGCCAGAATCCGACGCTATTCCTTCCCTGATGTTGTCAGGGGCGTCTCTTGCCATTTGGCGTTATTTATGCAATATATAGCCATATGGCATGAGAATGAGATGGCAGTGCTCACCAGGGTCGAGACCGAGGCGAGGCCTTTCACCCCCGAGCCGATCACCGATGAAGAGGCCGCGGCCATGTTCAGCGCCGCGCTCAACCTGTTCCGGCTTTGGGGCGTGACGGACGAGCAGGCCGCCACCCTGCTTGATCTGCCGCGCCGGACCTTCGCGCGCTGGAAGGCGGGCGAGATCGGGCCGGATTGGCCGCGACGGCAAGGCGCGGCTGTCGAACCTGATGGGCATCCACAAGGCGCTGCGGATCCTCTTCCGCGAGCCGCAGCGCGGCTACGCCTGGATCAAGGCGACCAACGCGACCTTCGGCGGCCGCTCGGCGCTCGACGTCATGCTGGGCGGAGAGCTCACCGACCTGATGCGGGTGCGCCGCTACCTCGACGCCGAGCGCGGCGGCTGGTGATCGACCCGGCCGTCGTCGCGACGAGCCGCGGTCCGGTGGCGCGGGCGCGCCGGATCATCCGCAGCCTCTTCCCGCCGATCGACCTGTTCGAGGATATCGCCGATCCCGAGGACTGGCCGCTGCTGATCGCGGCCGAGCAGAAGACCAACCCGCGGCTGATGGAGACGCTCGGCGCCCTCGATCTCGTCCCGCCCGCACGGCGGGTCGGCGGCCCCGGAGCGGCCTACCTGATGGCGCCGTTCACCCATGTCAGCCCCGACCGGCCGAGCCGGTTCGGCGACGGCAGCCTACGGCGTGCTCTATGTGGCCGACCGCTTCGAGACGGCGCTGCTCGAGACGATGCACCACCACGCCCGCTTCATGGCGCGGACCCAGGAAGCGCCGGGTGGACCTCGCAGTTCCGCGAGCTGGCGCTGGACTCGACGCGACGCTGCATGATCTGCGCGGCGGCGATCCCGCGTTCGCGCCGGCGCTCGACCCCGACGACTACGTCGAGTCCCAGGCGCTCGGCGCCGCCCTGCGCGCCGCCGGATCCGACGGCCTCGTCTATCCGAGCGTGCGCTATCCCGGCGGGGAGTGCGCCGGGCTTTCTATCCCGACCTCGCGGCGATCCGGTCCAGGGCCGCCATCTCGACTATCACTGGGACGGCACGCGGGTGGATCTTTACCGCGACGCCGGCAGCGGGGAGGTGTTCCGGGTCGGCTGGATCGACGACACCACTCACTGAGATCAACGGCGACAGGCAGTCGTCGGGTAGAACGAAATCACGACAAAGCGACTATGAATGCCACGCGGCTCTCTTTGATCGACATCCTGCTCAGTGCGAACGCTAAGAACTTCCGCATCGGCGCTCTCTCGAAAGGCATCGGACCTCCCCTTGCGTGACCGCAAAGGAGGTCTCGTCCGGCGATTCGGTCGCCGACCGCGAGAGCGTCTCGACCACCCTCCACAGGGTGGCCGGCTTCGATCGGAATGGGTGGCCGGCTTCGCTCGAACACGCAGGGCGCTACAGGCGGGCAAACAAGCAACGCGCACCCCCTCTGCGGGATAAAGGCGCGCGGCTTGGAAGCAGTGGAAGTAGTTTCCAGAGGTGCTTCCGGAACACGGCGCTGCGGGCGCGGTTCGACCGCATCTTCATCCGCACTCGCCCGTCTCCTCGCGCGGCTCCATGCCAACAAGCGCGAATTGCTGATGGTGCTCGATCGCCCCGAAATCCCGCTGCACACCAACGGATCGGAGAATGACATCCGCTGTCAGGTCACCAAGCGCAAAGTCAGCGGTGGCACCCGCCGCGAGGCCGGTCGCGATTGCCGTGACGCCTTCCTCGGCCTTGCCAAGACCTGCGCCAGGCTCAGAATCACCTTCTGGGACTATCTCGGCTCGAGACTTGCGGTTCCGGGCACCCCAAACGTTCCCTATCTGCCCGAAATGGTCCTCGCTCAACTTCGTCCGCCGTGAGCGCCCCGAGTTTTGCCCCTCTTACGATCTCCTCAACTTTCGTGATCGCCATTCACCACCGTCTCGGTGTCGATATCCCGGAGCTCGATTATCCCAGGCTGGTTACGCTCGACGGCGCGCGAGCCAAGCTGTCGCCACGAAATACCCGCAACTGCATCACACCAAATCCCAGATTGATCTGACTATTGAAAGTCGGGGCTGGAATTGCGAAATGTACGCGGGGCGGGTGGGGATTGCCTGGCAATTTGGTCTGGTCTCGACCGTAGCCGCCGTGCTGCTGGTCGCGTCACCCGCTGCGCGCTCGGCCGACGTGTCGGTCAGCGAGCCGGCGCCGGAGCACTGGCTCATCGTGCCGCCGCCTGCCGTTGCACCAGACCCTTGGGATTTGCGGGCCTTGAGCAAGTACCCGCCGGCAAAGCCTTATACCCTCGCCACCACATGGGAACATGTGCGAGCGAGTTCCGAAATCCCGTTGGTGGGGGCAGCGGCGATCGCTTGGTATGCCTACAAGGACTTTGACTGGAGCAGCTCGCCGCGCTTTACGATCCTGCGGGAGGGATGGTTCGGACAGAACACCTACGCCGGCGGCATCGACAAGATCGGTCATTCCTTCACCACTTACATTCTCGCGGATTTCTTGGCCTGGGGATTTCGGCAAAAAGGGTTCGACCCCTACGGCTCCGCCATCAGCGGTGCGGTGATTTCGTGGCTCGTCATGGGCGC
>CAWHPT010000017.1:0-17000 GCA_963831225.1 uncultured Alphaproteobacteria bacterium | reverse complement strand
GTGGCTCGCCGCCGGCGCGCCTTTGAAGTAGCGATCAGGCTTTGGAGGCGCGGAAGCAGTCAGTCGAACAGGTCGGCGTGAGTTCCGTTGCGGATCAGGATGATCGCCTCGTCGGTTTCATCCCAGATCAGCAGCCAGTCCGGTTCGATATGGCACTCCCAAAGCCCCTTCATGTCACCCTGAAGGCGATGCGGTCGATGTTTCGGGGCTAGCTTTTTCCCCTGGGCGAGCGCGCCAATCACCGCCTCGATCCTGCCAAGAGGCTTACCGCGTTTGCGCGCCAGCTTCAGGTCCCGTAGGAACCGGTTGGTGGTTTGGATTCGTTTCACACATCGGCCGCGCGCGTAACCGCAGCAGCGCTCTTGAAGATCTTGAGCTTCTTGCCCGAACGGGCCTCGGCAACGGCGGCGCGTGTCGCTGCATTGGGCACGCGAACTTCGAACGGCAGCCCACCTTGCAGCGACACCTGCCGATAGAACAGGCGGATAGCTTCGGTCGGGGAGAGGCCAACCTCGGCCAGCAACCGTTCCGCTTCCTCCTTCAGGCCGGGCTCCATCCGGGCGCGGATCATCGCGGTCTTCGACATGGCCAATCGCTCCTTCAAAGCGAAGATGTAGCACAAATGGGATACAAATCAATGGCGCAGCGCGGGGCGGGTTAGCCGAAGCGTACCCGCCCCTTTAGACCCGCCGCTCCGGCGGCGGGATGGTGGATTGCGCGCTAACGGGCCGGCGCTTCGCGCCGACCCGTTGGTGATGATCCGCCCTGCTCGAGCCTACACGTTGATCATCCACGACACGCCGAAACGGTCGGCGACCATGCCGAAGCGCGGGGAAAAGAAGGTCTTGGTCAGCGGCATCTGCACCTGCCCGCCTTCGCCGAGAGCAGCGAACAGCCGCTCGGCCTCGGCTTCGTTGGGCGCCGTGAGCGACAGCGCAAAGCCCTGGAAGCTCGGCTGTCCCAGGCACCGGCCGTCGGAACCCATCACGGTCGTATCGCCGATGCGGAAGCTCATGTGCATCACCTTGTCGTCGGAACCTGGCGGCACCATGCTTTTTTCAGGGCTGTCCTTGAAGCGCGTGAGCATCGTCACCTCGGCGCCGAGCTTGCTGCGGTAGAACTCGACCGCCTCTTCGGCGCGGCCGTCGAAGAACAGATAGGGTTGGACTTGCATCGCGTCTCCTTCTCGGGGTTGTGGGTGATAGTCGGAATCCGCGTGATCGTTTAGAGAGGGTGCATATGCGGATTCTCCTCTCCGAAGGCGCCAGCACGTCGGCACGACAGGCCATCACTGCCTTGGGCCTCAATGGTCACACCGTGGAAATCTGCGACCCGGATCCGCACTGTCTCGGACGGTTTTCCCGCTTCGTGCGCCGGTTTCATCGTTGCCCCGCACTGGGCACCGATCCGGAAGGATACTTCTCCTTGGTTACCGGTCTGCTCGCAAGCGGTCGCTTCGACGTTCTGTTGCCGATTCACGAGCAGGGCTTCCTCTTCGCAGCGTTACGCCGGCAGATTCCACCGCATGTCGCTGTCGCTCTTCCCAGCTTTCAGAGCTACGAGCGTGTGCACGGCAAGGCTGAGTTCAGCCGGCTGTTGTCGGAGCTCGACCTGCCGCAACCCGATACCGATATCTTTGCAAGCGGACGAGATTTGGGCGGGATAGATCGCTTCCCGTTTGCGCTGAAGGCATCGGTTGGAACCGCAAGTCGCGGAACCTGGATCGTTCGCACCCGCACGGATTTGCAGCAGGCTCTCGGGAGCTCGACGCCATGGGCAACTCCGATGAAGCAGTTCTCGTCCAGGAGCTCGCTTCCGGATTTGTCGAGCATGCCCAAGCGGTATTCTCCAGCGGGTGTCTCATCGGCTTCCATGCCTACCGCCAGCTGAGCCGCGGCGCCGGCGGCGGCGATGCCGCGAAGGAAAGCATCCGTCGCCCGCAAGTGCGCGGGGATTTGGCCGCAATCGGCGAGCGGTTACGATGGCACGGTGCGCTGTCGGTCGACTATATATTGGAGCAGGATCGGGGCGCTCCGCTTTACATCGATTGCAATCCCCGGCTCGTGGAGCCGATGAGCGCCCTTCTGGCAGGACTCGATCTTACGGATCTGCTGCTTCGAATCTCCTGCGGCGACACTCCGCCGGTTGCGGCCGAAGGCCGGGAAGGCGTACGCACCCACCTCGCAATGCAGGGGCTGCTCGGTTGCGCCATCCGGGAGCCGTCGCGCTGGAAGATCTTGCGCGAGTGCTGGCGGCTGCTGTTCAAGCGCGGACCCTATGACGCGAGTCGCGAGGAGCTCACTCCCCTGCGATTGGACTGGGTGAGCGTGCTCCCCGCGATCATCACGGCACTGTGGCTGCTGGTGGATCCGAAGGCCGCGCATTACCTGCCGCGCCGGGGATGGGGCTCACACCTGCTCAATCCGCAGAGCATTCGCAAGATCCGAGCCATGAGCGCGCGACACGCCCCGAGCGCGGGTCGATAATGTTGACGCTGGTCACCGGCGGTAACGGCTTCATCGGGCGGCATCTTGTCGACCAGTTGCAAGCGCGCGGCGACCGCATCCGGGTTCTCGACGTTGCGCGCCGATACGACGATTTCGAAAGACGTCGAGCTTCTGCACGGCTCCATCCTCGATGAAGCGCTCCTCACAAGAGCCATGACGAATGTCCAGCACGTGTATCATCTCGCGGGGATCGCTCATCTCTGGGTGCGTGAGAAAGCCGACCTGGAGCACATCAACGCGCGCGGAACGCAGATGATCCTGCGAGCCGCCTCCGAGCAGCGAATCGAACGTTTCGTGCATTGCTCGACCGAATCGATTCTGCTGCCGAAGTCTCCTGCGCAAGTTACCTTGCTGGACGAGAATGCTTCGCCCCCGTATGCGGATATGCCGGGTCCCTATACCAGGTCGAAGCATTTGGCCGAGCAGGCCGCACTGGCGGCCGCAAGAGACGGGCTGGATGTCCGTATCGTAAATCCGACGGTGCCGATCGGAGCCAACGACCAGAATATGACGCCGCCGGCGGCGATGCTCGACATGTTCCTGGCGGGCCGATCGCCGGTCTTTCTCGACTGCATTCTCAATCTGGTCGATGTCCGCGACGTGGCCGCCGGCATGATCGTTTCAGCTGAGCGTGGAAGACCGGGCGAGCGTTACATCCTCGGCGGCGAGAACATGTCGTTGCGCGAGCTGCTCGGATCGGTGGAGCTGATCTCCGGGCGCCCGATGCCGAAGCGGGCGCTGCCGCCGTCGATGGCTTTCGCGGCAGCAGCGGTCGCGGAATGGGTGGCTGATCGAGTGACCGGCCGGCGGCCGATGGCGACGCGTGAAGGCGTTCGGCTCGCGCTGCGGTCGGCACCTTTCGACAGTCGCAAGGCGCGCACCGAGCTCGGCTACGCGCCCCGGCCGATACAGAACGCGTTGGCCGAGACCCTGCAGTGGCTTTCCGCCAGGGCTTCCGTCGCATAGTGAGGCCTTGCTGCCCGCTCATGGTCCCATCTGAGCTGCCGCGGGGGAAGCTCGTCCATGAGCTCTGCACGCGTGGGAACACCAAACCCGAGACCGAGCAGATCTCTGCATCGCCGCAAAGCGTTCAGCCCTTCCGCGAAATCGGTTGCGACGCGTGCCAGCGCAGCGATCTGCATCGGCCGCCGCACCAGCCCGCCGAGCACGTTGAGCATGCTGATCCTGCCGTCAGGGCGCAGGGCGTTGGCAGCCAGATGCGGCAACGTCCGGCCGGCGGGATCACAGACCACCCTGACCGCTGCGAAAGGCAAGCCATGCGCGGCCGCGAACGCCACCGCCACATGAGATTCCATGTCGACGGCAAGCGCTCCCGTAGCATCCCGCAAGGCCATCTTCGCCGCGGGCGATATCACCGCGGCGTCGACGCCGGCAAGTTTTGCGAGAACGACCAGCTTGGAATGCCCGGAAAGACGGGCCGCAAGACGGCGCGCCAGGTTCAGGGAGACCTGATAGCGCCGGTCGGGTGCGACCACGCCGGTCGCCACGATCACATCTCCGGGAACGAGCGTCGGATCGAGCCCCCCTGCGATGCCGATGCTGACGACTGCGCGGCAATGCGGCGGCATTCGCTCGCCCAGGAGGGCACGCAGGCGCGTTGGATTGCCGCCGGCCCAGACCGTCGTGATGCCCGGTCCTGCTGCGAGTCGCGCCTCGCGGGCAAGACCGGTCACCGCAAGCACGGGAAGGCTGGAGCTCGAGATCTGGGCCATTGCGTCCGACGTGAGGTGCGGGAACTCATCTATCCGAACGCCACGTCCGGCTTTCTCCCAGCGCATACATATCGAGAGTAACTGAGCGCTTTTCCAGTGCTTTCTTCATAGGCGCCAATCGATGTCCGGCTTCCTGTTGTTCAAAAGCCGCTGCATCGTCCCGGACATTTGGCCGGATTCATGTTCCACGGCACATTCCGCCGCAAGAAACATGCCAAGCCGGAACGGCTGGAGCGAATTCCAGTTCCAACGCAATTCGCTCTAAACTACGATCCCTGCCGATGTCACTCCCTCCAACTGCCGATTATCCCCGCGATCTCGTCGGCTACGGTCGAAACCCTCCCGACCCGCGCTGGCCCGGCGGCGCGCGCGTCGCGGTTCAATTCGTGATCAATTACGAGGAGGGCGGTGAGCGCAACATCTTGCACGGCGACGCCACCTCGGAAGCTTTTCTGTCCGACGTGCTCGGCGCGCAGCCCTGGCCGGGTCAGCGGCACATGAACGTGGAATTGATGTACGAATACGGTTCGCGCGCCGGCTTCTGGCGGCTCTTGCGCCTGTTCACGCAGCGCCGCATCCCGGTCACCGTATTCGGCGTCGCGACCGCGCTGGCGCGGCATCCCGAGGCGGTGGCCGCCATGCGCGAGGCGGGCTGGGAAATCGCAAGCCATGGCCTCAAATGGATCGATTACAGGGACGTGCCGGAGGCACAAGAGCGGGCTGATCTCGCGCAGGCGATCCGCGTTCACGAGGCGGCGACCGGCGCGAGACCGCTCGGCTGGTATACCGGTCGCAGCTCGGCCAACACCTTGAAAGCGGTTCTCGACGAGGGCGGATTTCTCTATTCATCGGATTCCTACGCCGACGATCTGCCGTATTGGGTGAATGGTTCGAAAGGGCCGCATCTGATCATTCCCTACACCCTGGATGCCAACGACATGCGGTTCGTCAACAGCCAGGGCTTCGGCAGCGGCGATGAATTCTTCCGCTATCTCAAGGACAGCTTCGACATGCTCCATGCCGAAGGCGAACGGCAACCGAAGATGATGTCGGTGGGGCTGCATTGCCGATTGGCGGGACGCCCCGGGCGTGCGGCTGCGCTCGAGCGCTTTCTCGATTACATCGCCGCCCGCGAGCGCGTCTGGACCGCAACGCGGCTCGACATCGCGCGGCATTGGCACCGGGAGCACCGCGCCTCGGCCGTAGTTGCCCCGTCGCTCGCGTGAAGTGTGAGCCGGTGACCACGGTTTCGCTCGACAGCTTGAATGCGGCGGACGACGCCGGCGTGATCGCCGCACTGGGCGATGTCTACGAGCATGCGCCGTGGGTGGCGCAAGCCGTTGCCGGAGCGCGCCCGTTCGCCACGCTGGGCGCTCTGCACGATGCGATGATCGCCGCGGTGCGCGCGGCGCCGGCGGAGCGACGGCTGGCATTGATCAAGGGTCATCCCGATCTGGCCGGCAAAGCGGCGCGCGCGGGCACGCTGAGCGCGGATTCCAGGACGGAACAGGCGAGCGCCGGGCTGGACCGGCTGTCGCACGCGCAGTTCGCGCAATTTCATCGCCTCGACGATGCCTACCGCGAAAAGTTCGTAATGCCGTTCGTGATCTGTGTGCGGCGGCACAGCCAGGATTTGATCTTGCAGCATTTCGAACGCCGATTGCAGAACGACGCCGCGACGGAAGCGGAGACCGCGCTCTCCGAGATCTTCCGGATTGCCGCTTTGCGCCTCGATGCGCGCATCGAGGCTGCCGACGCTCTCGAGGTGCACGGACGCCTGTCGACCCACGTGCTCGATATCCATGGCGGGCATCCGGCGGCGGGTGTCATGGTCGAGCTCGCGGAATTGTCCGACGATGGCGAACGCCGCGTGATCGCAAGCGCGGCCACAAATGGAGACGGCCGCCCCGATGCGCCGTTGATCGGCGGACGGCCGGTGCCGATCGGACGCTATGAGTTGCGGTTTCATGTCGGAGATTATTTCGCGCGGCGCGCTACCCCCCAGGGCGATCCCCGATTCCTCGATATCGTGCCGGTCCAGTTCGCGGTCGCCGAGCCGGAAGGCAACTATCACGTCCCGTTGCTGGTCAGCCCGTGGAGCTATTCCACGTATCGCGGCAGCTGACGCGTAGGGCGGATCAGCGCGTAAGCGCGTAATCCGCCACCGACTGGGGAATAGGCAAAGGCAGGCAAAGTGCCTAGTGTTGCGGCAAGAGCAGGTGGCATGCGCTTTCGCCGCCCAGCTGGATTGTCCAGCGACTGGCACGCCGATTGCTCATCACCGCAAAGCCGACCGACTAACCGGCCTGAGAGGGAGCTACAGACATGAACCGGACCAAGCTATTCGGGATGCTTGCAGGCGCGGCCGCCGCCGCCCTGGCGGCGACGCCGGTATCGGCGCAGACCGATGTGAAGTTCGCGCTCGACTGGAAGTTCGAGGGGCCGGCGGCCCCCTACTTCGTCGCGCTCGACAAGGGCTACTACAAGGCCGAGGGCCTCAACGTCACCATCGACTCCGGGCCGGGCTCGGTCGCCGGCATCGCCCGCGTCGCCGCCGGCACCTATCCGATCGGATTCTTCGACATCAATTCGCTGGTCAAGTTCCAGGACCAGAACCCGGACAAGCGCGTGCAAGCGGTGTTGATGGTCTACGACAAGCCGCCGTTCGCGATCGCCACCACCACCAAGACCGGCATCGCAAAACCGAAGGATCTCGAAGGCAAGGTGCTGGGCGCGCCGGCGGCGGATGGCGCCTTTGCGCAATGGAAGGCGTTCGTCAAGGAGAACGGGATCGACGCATCCAAGGTCAAGATCGAGAATATCGGCTTCCCCGTGCGCGAGCCGATGCTGGCGGACGGCAAGGTCCACGCCATCACCGGCTTCTCGTTCTCGATGCACTACAACCTGATGCAGAAAGGTCTAAAACCGGAGGACATCAGGATCCTGCTGATGGCCGACCATGGGCTCGTGCTCTACGGCAACGCCATCATGGTCAACCCGGATTACGCCAAGGCCAATCCGAAGGTGGTGAGCGGCTTCGTGCGCGCCACCATCAGGGGCGTGCTCGACACCATCAAGGATCCGGACGCAGCCGTAAAGTCGGTGATGAAGCGCAACGATACCGGCGACGAGAAGATCGAGCTCGACCGCCTCAAGATGTCGTTGCGCGACAATTTCGTGACGCCGTGGGTGCGGGCCAACGGCTTCGGCGGCGTCGACATGGCGCGGCTGGCGAAGTCCATCGACCAGATCGCCTTGACCTACGATTTCAAGAACAGGCCGAAGCCCGAGGACATCTTCACCGACCAGTATCTGCCGCCGGCGTCCGAGCGCAAGCTGTGAAATCGTCCGGCACAAACCTCTCGGCTGGCCCCGCGCTGCGCGGGCGATGACACCAGGGAGTTTGTGCGTACAATACCGCGGCGCGCACTCGGCCCGCCCCCTCCCCCGCTTGCGGGGGAGGGTTGGGGTGGGGGCATCCGACAATGAGCTCTGATGAGTGGCAGCCCGAAAGCTCCCAGTTGGCATGTATCCACGAAGCAGCGGGTCCGGGCACGCTCGCTGCGAACGAATTCGACCGATGCTGAAAGGCTGATATGGGCCGCACTACGAGGGCATCGAATGATCGGCGCGAGTTTTCGCCGCCAGACCCCGATCGGCCCATACATTGTTGATTTCGTTTGCCACGCTGCAAAGCTCACTATCGAACTCGACGGCGGCCAGCATTTCGAACCCACGCAGGAGCAACGCGATGCCCGCCGAGACGCTTTTCTCGTTGGAAGAGGTTTCCACGTTCTTCGCTTCAATAACCACGACGTGACGACCAACCGGCAGGGCGTTTTGGAAACGATCGCTGCTGCCATCGAAGAGGGCCCCCTCCCCAACCCTCCCCCGCAGGCGGGGGAGGGAGCGCGCCGCACGTAAGCAGGGCGCTCGCATGACCGCATCCGTCGACATCGGCAATGTCACGCTGACCTACAAGAGCGCTGCGGGCGGCGTTCTCGCCTTGCAGGGCACGACGCTCGTCGTCGGCCGCGGCGAGTTCGCCGCTGTCGTTGGACCTTCCGGATGCGGCAAGTCGTCGTTGATGAAGCTCGTCACCGGCCTGGTGCGGCCGGACTCCGGCGAGATCGTCATCTTCGGCGACAAGGTGCGTGGACCGGTAAAGATCGCCGGCATGGCGTTCCAGAATGCGAATCTGCTGCCCTGGCGCAAGGTGATCGACAACGTGCTGCTCCCGCTCGAAATCGTGGCCCCGCATCGGCAACGGTTCCGCCAGCACAAGGAAGAGTATCGCGCGCAGGCCGAAACCCTGCTCGGGACGGTCGGGCTCGACGGCTTCAGCCATCGCTTTCCGTGGGAGCTGTCCGGCGGCATGCAGCAACGGGTGTCGCTCTGCCGCGCGCTGATTCATCAGCCGGCGCTGCTGATGCTCGACGAGCCGTTCGCCGCGCTCGACGCCTTCACCCGCGAAGAGCTCTGGTGCGTGCTGCGCGATCTCTGGCACGAGATCGGCTTCACCGTGATCCTGGTCACGCATGATCTGCGCGAGGCGACCTTCCTCGCCGACAAGGTGCACGTCATGAGCGCACGCCCCGGCTCCATCGTCATGACCAAGCTGGTCGAGCTGCCACGCCCGCGCGATCTCGATATCTGCTACGAGGCGCGGTTCACCGACATCGTGCACGAATTGCGCGGCAAGATCGCCGAGGTGCGCAAGGCATGACCTCGACGCTGGAGAAGCTGTCGCCCTGGCTGTTCACCGTCGGCCTGTTCCTGTTCTGGGAATTCTGCTGCCGGGTTTTCCAGATCGACAAGTTCATACTGCCGGCGCCATCGGAAACGTTCGTCGCGATGGCGCACTACTGGCGGCCGTTGCTGCGCAATTCGGCGGTCACGCTGTGGACCACGATGGCCGGCTTTGCGCTCGCGGTCGGCTTCGGCATCGTGCTCGGGCTGATCGTCGGCTGGTCGCGCACGATCTACCGCGGGCTCTACCCCGTGATGATCGGCTTCAACTGCATCCCGAAGGTGGCGGTGGTGCCGATCCTGATCATGTGGTTCGGCATCGGCGAGGTGCCGGCGATCCTGACCGCGTTCCTGATCTCGTTCTTCCCGATCGTCGTGAACGTCGCGACCGGGCTCGCCACGATGGAGCCGGAGCTCGAGGACGTGTTGCGGGCGCTCGGCGCCCGCAAGCTCGACATCATGCTCAAGGTCGGCATCCCGCGCACGCAGCCCTATCTGTTCGGCTCACTCAAGGTCGCGATCACGCTCGCCTTCGTCGGCACCGTCGTATCGGAGACGGTCGGGGCCAATGCCGGTCTCGGATACACGATCGCGCTCGCCGGATCCAATTTCCAGATGCCGCTGGTGTTCGCAGCGCTGCTTCTGCTTGCGGTCGAAGGCATCGCCATGTATGCGGTGTTCGCCTATATCGAGGTCTATTTCACGGGTTGGGCATTCCGCTCATCGATGAGCGCAGCCGCGTGATCGAGTGCTCCCCCTCCCAACCCTCCCCCGCAAGCGGGGGAGGATTGGGAGAAGGCGAGGCTCCGTTTCCCGAGGCACTGCAAACAGGGAGCATCCGCCATGTTCGTTTACGACCACATCCACTTGCGCAGCCCCGATCCGGAGGAGACGGCGCAGTACTACGAGCGCATGTTCGGCGCCGAGGTGCTGCGCAGCACGCAGGACGGCAAGCCGCGGATCGATCTCAAGCTCGGCGGCGTGAATATCTTCATTGCGCCGGTCGCCGCGGGCGACGGCGTCAACCCACCCCCGGTCACACCCTATCAGGGTCTGGATCATTTCGGCCTGCGCGTCAGCGGCATCGATGCGGTCGTTGCAGAGCTCAAGACCAAGGGTGCCGTGTTCACCAAGGAGCCGACGACGGTCCGGCCCGGCGTGCGCGTCGCGTTCCTGCGCGCGCCCGAGGGCGTCTCGATCGAGCTGCTCGACCGCAACGCCGGCTGATCGTATCGTCGGGCGAGCGCAGCGAGGGCACTGGCAAACTCGAAAGGGTTGCAACATGGAACACAAGCAATTCGAGGTCACCCGTAGCGACGAGGAATGGCGGCGACTGCTCACGCCGGAGCAGTACAAGATCATGCGTGGACACGGGACCGAAGCTCCCGGCAGCTGCGCCCTCAATTATGAGAAGCGCCCCGGCAGCTTCGTCTGTGCGGGATGCGAGCAGCCGTTGTTCTTATCGCAGAAGAAGTTCGAGAGCGGCACCGGTTGGCCGAGCTTCAACGATCCCGTCCCCGGCTCGGTCGAGACCTCGACTGACCGCACCTACGGAATGGTGCGCACCGAGGCGCATTGCAGCCGGTGCGGCAGTCACTTGGGGCACGTCTTCGACGACGGGCCGCCGCCGACGCATCTGCGCTACTGCATCAACGGCGTCGCAATGAACTTTCAGCCGGAGTGAGCCGTCGCTGCTTTGCGCGGGGACGACAGCGTCAGCGTTCCGGGGACGGCGGTGCGACCGCAGCATTGCCTTGGCCGCTGCGCTCGAGCGCATCAGCAACAAAGCCCGAGGACTTCATTTCCTCGATGAAGTTGTGCAGATAGCGCGCGCCGGTCGGGCGGCCTTTCGGGGTGCCCATGGCCTGCTCGATCGCCATGAAACGGCCCTCGATCACCCGCAGGCCCGGATTTGCATTGGCGAAGGCGACGATCGGTTGCTTGACCCCGGCTGCGGCTTCGAGCCGGTCCTTCAGGAACCGTGCGAGAGCCTCGGATCCGCTCGGCTCCCGGACCAGCGTTGCACGCTGGAGCGCGCGGGTAAGGTAGAGCTCGTAGGCGCTGCCGCGCGCGGCCGCGACGCGTACGCCGTCGCGGTCGACGTCTTCGACGGTGCGCAGCGGTGACTCCGAGGGCACGACGTAGGCGCCCTCGATCAGGACATAGGGAGCGGTGAAGTCGATGCCGACGGCGCGCGCCGGATCGATCGCCATGAACGCCACGTCCCACGCACCGGCCGCCAGCGCATCGAAGACCTTTCCGGCGGCATCGAAGGTGACGAACTCGATAGGAGCATCGAGCCGCCGGGCAAGCTCGCGCGCGAGCTCCGCAGAGACACCGCGCGGCTCACCAGTGACGGGATCTTTCTGCGCCAGCACGGTATTGCCGAAGTTGATCGCCGCGCGCAGCCGCCCACCCGGCGCAAGCTCGCGCACGACGTCTCGGGTGATGTCATTCGTCATGGTGCAGGATTCGTCGGATCATTGGAAAGGAGCGAAGCGTCGTTCGAGCGAGTGCCACATACCATCACACTGTTTGCGATTGCTCAAGGCGGACAGCAGGCATGGCGGATTGAGCCTTGCGCGCTAATCTACTGCGCCGCACGCGCGCTGAATGCGTGCCTGGTTGCGCGAGTGAAAATTGCACGATCCCGCGCCGCATACGCGGGCTGCTCCCTCCACCGCTTGCGGGGGAGGGTTGGGGAGGGGGAACACACGATGGCCCGTGCCGTGCTTGCCCCACCCTAACCCTCCCCCGCCAGCGGGGGAGGGAACTGCGCTGATCCGCCCCACCTTCAGCTCCCCCGCAGCTCGTCGATGGCGGCGAGCACGCGCTCGGGCGTAGCCGGCGCATCCAGGCGGGGCGCGCGTCGGTAATCGGCCAGGCTCGCGATGGCGTCCCTGATTGCGAGCCAAACGGCGATCGCCAGCATCAACGGCGGCTCGCCGATCGCCTTGGAACGAAAGATCGTGGCCTCCTTGTTGGGGGCATCCTCCAACAACCGCGCATTGAAGATCGGCGGCACATCGCGGCTTCCAGGTATCTTGTAGGTCGACGGGCCATGGGTGCGCAGCCGGCCGTCGCTGTCCCACCACAACTCCTCGGTGGTGAGCCAACCCATCCCTTGAACGAATGCGCCCTCGATCTGGCCGAGGTCTATGGCCGGGTTGAGGGAGCGACCGCAATCCTGGATGAGCTCGGCACGCAACACGCGCGACTCGCCGGTGAGCGCGTCGATCGCGACCTCCGCCGCGGCAGCGCCGTAGACGAAATAGTAGAACGGCCGGCCACTATTGCTGGCGAAGTCCCAGTGGATCTTGGGCGTGCGATAAAAGCCGGCGGCCGACAGCGACATGCGCTTTTCGTACGACATGGCCGCAAGCTCGGCGAATGAAACGCTGCGATTGCCGGCATAGATCCGATTCGAGGAAAATATGATCTCGCCCGCCGGCACCGCAAAATGTTGCGCGGCGACCTCGGTCATGCGCTGCTTGATCTGCTCGCAGGCATTCAAGGCCGCCATGCCGTTGAGATCCGAGCCGGACGATGCTGCCGTTGCCGAAGTGTTCGGCACTTTCGCCGTGCTGGTGGCCGACACCCGGACCTGGTCGAGGTCGATGGCGAATGTCTCGGCGACGATTTGCGCAACCTTGACGAACAGACCCTGCCCCATCTCGGTCCCGCCGTGGTTGAGCACGACGCTCCCGTCAGTATAGACGTGGACGAGCGCTCCGGCCTGATTGAGCGCGGGACGGTTGAACGAGATGCCGAACTTGATCGGCATTGTGGCAAGACCTTTTCTCAAGACCGGGCTGTGGCGGTTGAAGTTGGCGATGTCGCGACGCCAAGCTGCGAGGTTGACGGCACGGCCGAGCTCGTCGACTACCCGCTCGATGATGTTGTCCTCGACCGTCATGCCGTAGGGGGTGAGATCGTTGCGGCCGACCCCGTAGAAGTTTCGCCGCCGCACGACATCAACCGGAAGCCGCAGCGTGCGGGCGATGACGTCGATCACGGTTTCGATCGCGAGCATGCCCTGCGGGCCGCCATAGCCACGGAAGGCGGTGTTCGACACGGTATTGGTCTTGCACGGCAGTCCACGAAACCGCAGCGTGGGCAGGAAATAGCAGTTGTCGGCGTGGCACAGTGCACGCGTGAGCACGGCCGGCGTGTGATCCGCGACATTGCCGCCATCGGCCGCGAGCGTGAGATCGAGCGCGAGAATGCGGCCTTCACCGTCGAACCCGGCATCGTAACGGATCAGGAACGGATGGCGCTTGCCGGTCGCGCGCATGTCGTCGTCGCGCGGCAGCCGCAGCTTCACGGGCCGCCGCGATTTCCAGGCCAGCACGGCGGCTATGCCGGCGATGATGGTGGCCTGGCTCTCCTTGCCGCCGAAGGCGCCGCCCATGCGGCGGACCTCGACGGTGACGGCGTTGAACGGCAGGCCGAGCAGATGCGCGACGCCGTGCTGCACCTCGGTCGGATGCTGGGTCGAGCTCCACACCTGCATGTCGCCGGCGTCCCCGGGCGTCGCCAGCGCAATCTGTCCTTCCAGATAGAAGTGATCCTGGCCGCCGCAGCGCACTTCCCCGGACAGACGATGGGTTGCCGATGCGAGTGCAGCATCGACATCGCCGCGGACCATCTGCTGTGGCGGCGAGACGAAGTTGTCGCGCGCAATTGCCTCCTCGATCGTCAACACCGCGGGCATCGGCTCGTAGCCGACGTCGACCAGCTTCGCCGCGGCGCGC
The DNA here is from genome assembly GCA_963831225.1 of uncultured Alphaproteobacteria bacterium. Lineage (GTDB taxonomy): Bacteria > Pseudomonadota > Alphaproteobacteria > Rhizobiales > Xanthobacteraceae > VAZQ01. Next base: position 3,257 of record CAWHPT010000017.1, on the reverse strand, counting down.
GCGTGGTCGAGCGTCGCGGCCGCGATCGCCGCCACCGGCTGGCCTTCATATTCGACCACGCCAGCGGCGAGCGCGGGCTCGTCGCTGCGAATGGGCGCAATGTCGTTCTTGCCGGGGATGTCGGCCGCTGTGATCGCCGCGATCACGCCGGGGCTCGCAAGCGCCCGCGACAAATCGACGTGCATGATCCGGGCATGCGCATGCGGGCTCAGCACCAGCGCTGCTTCGAGCGTGCCGGGCACGGTCGGAATATCGTCGAGATACCGGGCCGCCCCGGTGACATGGCCGATCGCGCTGTCGTGGCGCGCCGCTGCGTGCACGCCGCCACGTATCCGACCGAGGATCTCGCTCATAACGCCTCTATCCGTACCGGGACCGTCGATGAGGTTTCGAGCTGGAAGCGGCGCAGCAGCCCGGCCGCAGCGCGCAGGCGATAGGCTGCGCCGCCGCGATGATCGCCGATCGGCGTGAAATCGCGTGCCAGCAGCGATTCGACATCGGCAAGCCAGGCCGGCGCCCACGGGCGGCCGACCAAGGCAGCTTCCAGCCGGCCCGCCCGCATGGCGCGTGCGGCCATGCCGCCGTAGGCCGCCCGCAATTCACGCACATGGCCGCCTTGTCGCGCCAGGCGGAAGGCGGCGATGACCGTGGAAATATCCTGATCGAAGCGTTTCGACAGCTTGTAGACAGCCAAATCCTGGCTGGGCGCCAGCAGGGGAATGCGGATGGCGGCGATGACCTCGCCTGCGGCGAGTGCGGTCGTGCGGTAACCGGTGATGAACGTCTCGACCGGCATCACCCGGACACCTGCACGCGAGGCGAGCCTCACCGTGGCATCGAGCGCGAGCAGGCAGGGAATGGTGTCGCCGATCGGGGACGCGGTCGCGAGATTGCCGGCGATGGTGCCGAGGTTGCGGATCTGCCGCGACCCGATGCGTCGGACCATGGCGCCGAACGAAGGAAAATGCCGATCCAGATGCGGCAAGGCTTCGGTATAGGGGACTGCGGCGCCGAGCTCGAGCGCGCCGTCGCCGGCCTTGATCGCGCGCAGCTCTTCAACTCCCGCGGTCGAGATCACCGCCGGCAGCAACTCGCGGCCCTTGCTCACGCGCAGGCCGAGATCGGTCCCGCCTGCGAGCAACAGCGCATCCGGCAGTTGCTCCATCGCTGCGAACAGCGCATCGAGCGATCCCGGCAGCAGAAATGCCTGCGAGTCGGCACGGTAGTCGGTGGCGGCCGGCAAGCCGGCGAGCGCAGCAGCCGTCGCGGCGCTCTCGCCGGCAAAGCGATCGGCCGAGCCGCCTGCAATGCGCCGGCAGGCATCCACGATCGAGCGATAGCCGGTGCAGCGGCAGAGATTGCCGGCGAGCGCCTCGTGGATGATCGCATCCTCGGGCGGCTCGCCGCCCTGATGGAAAGCGAACATCGCCATCACGAAACCCGGCGTGCAGAAACCGCACTGGGTTGCATCGGCGTCGACCAGCGCCTGTTGCACGGGATGCAGGGCGCCATCCGCGTGCGCCAGGCCCTCGACGGTCACGACCGCGCGATTGGCGATCTGCGGCAACATCATCAGGCAGGAATTGGCCGCCCGATATTGCAGCGAGCCATCGACGTCTTGGCCCAGCACGATCGAGCAGGCACCGCAATCACCCTCGGCACAGCCTTCCTTGGTGCCGGTGAGATGCGAGCGGGTCCGAAGCCAGTCGAGCACCGTCATGGTCGGCGGCGCGCCGGCCTCGTTGCATTCTTTTCCATTCAACAGAAACCGCAGTGCCGTCATGGCTGCTGCTCCGACGCCGGCGCCGGCCGCTGCGGCAGCAGCAAGGCCTGACTTGCAAACTCTTGGCCACACGGAAACAACGCTGAATGCGCCGAAACCCGGCAATGAAAGGCCCATGTTTGCACACTTTTTTAGCTGCGGCTGCCGCCTGGGCCTTGGCATGGTCAGGCCCCTCCGGCAACATCGAAACGGCGAGGCGACGAACGACGATGACGGTTTGGTCCGCGGGTGGCAATCTATTCGGCAACCAGAGAGGTGAGTGCATGAAACCTGGCGCGCGAAAGCTGCGAACGATTGTCGCAGTCGGCGGGCTCGCCATCCTGTTCGCGACCGGCTTTTTGCAGCCGGCGCATTCGCAGGCCGTCGAGAAGCTCACGGTTCGCTTCACCTGGAAGCTGAAGGGTGAGTATGCGCCGCTCTTCGTCGCCCTCGACAAGGGCTATTACAGGGCGGAAGGGCTCGACGTCGAGCTTGCGGAAGGCTCCGGCGCCCAGACCGTGCTCAAATTGCTGGCCAGCGGCAACGAGAAATTCGGCTACGGGCCCGGCAGTTCCGCCGCGCAGGCGGTGAGCCAGGGACTTCCCGTCAAGGTCGTCGCGCTCTACCAGACCAAGGCGCCGATGGGGGTAATCTCGTTCCCCGACGTGCCGCTCAAGAGCCCCGAAGGATCTGGAAGGCAAGCGGCTGGCGATCTCGGTCGGAGAAACCTTCGGCGACATGCTCGGCCCCTTCACCAGGATCAACAATGTCGACATCGGCAAGATCCAGCGATCCAGATGGACGCGTCGGCCCGCACCAGCCAGTTCCTGACGCGGAAGATCGACGTGATGTCGGTCTATCTGAGCAATGAATGGCCGCAGATCGAGAAGCGGGCCGATGTGAAGTTCAACGTGCTGCGGGTTTCGGATTTCGGTTTGAACCTGCTCGGCGCATCGATCATCGTGAGCAACGCCTTTGCTGAGCAGAATCCGGAAACGGTCAAGAAGCTCCTGCGCGCGACCGCCAAGGGCTATCGCGACGCCATGGCCGATCCCAAGGAAGCCGCCAAGACCATGGCGAAGTACATGAAGGTCCCGGAAGACCCGGAGGTCCTCGACCGGCAGGTCGAGGCCACCGTCGTCTCGACCAATGCGCCGCAGGGAAAGCCGTTCGGCTGGCAGGAAGCTGCGGACTGGCAGGCCAATCTTACGCTGCTGAAGGAGACCGGCGGTCGCCGGAGGTCAAGCCGTTGGACGCGTACTTCACCAACGACTATCTGCAATAGGCGGACCATTCAGTCTTCCGTACAAGGGCGGGTGAAATTAGGCGCGTCGCCGTAACCCACCGCACTCGTCGAGGGTGGCGGATTGCGCTTGCGCTTATCCCTACGACGATCGGAAGGGGCAATCGATGAGCACGGTCCCAGCCTACTCCCCTGCGACATCGAGCGGGTTCCCGAGGACGTCAATCACCGGGCTGGGTGAGCCGATCAGCG
>CAWHPT010000016.1:0-75384 GCA_963831225.1 uncultured Alphaproteobacteria bacterium | reverse complement strand
CATGTTGGAATGGTGTGATGATGGAGGCTACAGCACGACCACAGCAGGCATCGGATCCGCCGGACGCCGGTGCAGCGAACATTCGGTGGTGGGTGCGTGTCATGTCAGCTCCGGCCGCAGGTTGTCTCCAACGCACCGGAGACGAAAGTCTCCATCGCGTTCGAGACGGCATTTTCATCGTGCTGCTCGGAACAAGTTCCTTGATTTTTATCAAAATTTAACGCCTTCGCGGGTTGTACCATGTTGCATCTCCACATGAGGGTACACGCAATGCGCTGGATCCACCTTGTCGTGATCGCGCTGTTCGCAGCCGCGACGTTCATTTTTGCTATCCAAAACATCGAAATCGTGACCATGTCATTCCTCGGCTTCAGCGCTCGCTTGCCGTTGGCACTAGTGGTTGCGGTTGTCTACGTTCTTGGCATGGCGACAGGCGGCAGCCTATGGGTCTTGTTACGTCGGTCTTTTCATGGATCAAAGCTTGCGGCAACGTATAGCAGTCAAGGTCTATAAAACCGTTTCGTAAGACCGGCTTTGCAGCGTATCCGAGCCGGGTCCGTGGCGAGCGACGTGAGTATGCCGAAGCGCCGCACGCGCTCGTCTGTTGCCTCGTGCGGCAAGCGGTCACGCAGCCCTTCATCCCACACCGCGTCACGTCACGATGCCGGGCTGCAAGTCGGTTGAACTGCTCGGCAATCGACTTGCCATTTTTTCATTTCTTTTTTTGTCCCTAATCATCATCGTGGAAGAAGAAGACAAATGCTGTAATACCAAAGAGATATAACCGTAAGGATCGTAAGAATTGTAGTAAACGGTATGTTGTTGAAGTATAAGTAATTGAGGGTTGCCAAAATACCGAAAATAATAGTAATAATCCCAAATAGTAAAACTGGGAGTTATGTCATGTCTCCATACACACGATCATTGGTCGATAGGTTGCTTGAAGAAAAAACCTATTACGATAAGAGGCAAGTATAATTCCTGGATCGAACGGGATTAGACCTGCCCCATCTGAGCTGATGCTTCGGAACCAGCCTCAAGTTCCTCGTTAGTTGTAGCCCTGCACGCAGGCGTGTCCCCCGATGAGGCAACGCATGTCGTGAAATACATGGCTGTCCTTTCCGAAAATTATATCCGGAGGTATTGGGATCGGGTGTACGGCGTTGCAGTCATGCACCGATCGCGAGCCATGGGCATCCGTGACAAGCCCATTGCCCCGAGCTCGCCTTGAGACGGTTCGCCAAATATCTCCATTATTGCAGAATTCGATGTTCGGTACAGACAGGGATCGCGCCTGTGCTCGACATGCGGGCAGCCGGCGTGCGGCCGGGGCTCGGTTGCGGCCGGATGGGAACCGGACGTGGGGATGGACCGCTTTATATCGCGCACGCGTTGACGGTGACGGCGTTCGCTAATTGCCGGCGGATGCGCTGATTTCGCCAGCAATGTTGGTTTGCATGATCGACCTGACGTCGCCGCCCTGCCCGAGAGCCCACATCAGCTTTACCAGCGCCGTGTCGCTGCTCATGTCGCCCGCCTGGATGATGTTGGGAATGGCGAGGATGTCGCGGTCGACTTCGTATGAGCCAAGGCGTTCCCCACCGTAAACGGTCTGGGTGGTGATGACCGCCGGCCTGTTGAAACCGGCGATCACGCTCTGCAACTCGGCCCTGATGTGGCCAACCCCGGTGCCTTCGAGCACCACGCCAGAGGTGCCTCGCAGGAATTGATCGAGCGCCTCCGGGGCCAGATTGGGCGTGGCCTTCGCCAGCACAACGTTGGTGTCGAGGTCGGTCGCGAGGGTGAGCGTCGAGGCCGTGCGCGGCCGAACCTCGAGGCTACTCCGAACAATTGTTCTCCCCGCGATGGTGCCGATCGGCGGTGCGTTGATGCTGGCGAAGGCATCAATGGCGTGGGAATGCATCTTCCGGGCGCGGCAGCCGCGGATGATGACGGCCTTTGTCCGCTCCATATCGGCGGAGAACACGACGCAGACTTCGGCGAAGTCCGCCTCCGCCGCCACAACGACGGCGTCCCGCAGATTCGCCAGCGCGTCGCTGCCGCTATCCCCGCCCGGGATCATGGACCCCGTAATGACGACCGGCACGTTCAGATTGCGGAGCATGAAGGCGAGTGCCGGGGCGGTGTAGTGCATGGTGTCGGTGCCGTGCAGGATGACCACGCCGCGTGGCTGGCGCGCCACCGCTTCGGCCACTGCGGCAGCCATCAACTGCCAATCTCCGGGCACGATGCTCATGCTGCCTTTGCGCAAGATCTCTTTGAATTCGATATCGATATCGCGAAAGACCGATGTCGGACATCAGTTGCTTTGGATCGAAGTTCAGGATCGCGACGCCGTCCTGCCGGGACCGGTGCCCGATCGTGCCGCCGGTCGTGAGGGCAATGATCTTCGGCGTCACGATGTGGTCCTGAACTGCAACAGCGGCGAGGTCAGTTCCTCGCAGCCCTGATCGGTGACCATGACCGTGCTGGCGCAAGTGAGCAGAACGGGATCGTTCACCAGTGTCTGGATGAGCAGCGCCACGCCGGGGTGGAGCACATCCTTGCGGCCGTTGGCCAGATCGATAGTGAAGACAGTCAACCCCATCGAGCCGCCGCAGCGCCGAAAGTAGTCGGCACCCCTCGCCGGACGATAGACCGCATTGGCCGCACTGAAGACGTCGCCGGCGGCGGCGCCGGCTTTGACCGCCTTCGTGGCTTCCTGCTGCATCCTGGCATTGAGATTGTACGCGTCGACGATGGCCGCGGGCGGGTTGTCGCCGACATATATGCTGCCCTGCGCGCCCGCCTTGTACTGGTTGTCGACACCCCACACCTCGATCGTGACAATATCACCCTTCTTGATCTTCTCGGTGGTCGATGTGTCATGCATCCGTCCACCCTGCGGACCGGACCACACGCAGACCAGCGACATGTCGAAATCGCGCTGCCCGGCCTGGTACATGGCATCGTGAATTCTTCCGATCACCTCGTAGGGATAGACGCCCTCGCGCGACTCGCGGATTCCGGCTTGGAAGCCGATGTCGGTGATCCGCGCGGCCTTCCGCAAGCAGGCCGATTCCGCCTCGGACGGTTTGGCGGCGACGCCTTCCACCAGCCCGGATGCATCGGCGAATTTTGCGCCGGGCAGATGGCGCTGAATGTTCTTGAGTTGGCTGACCTTCAGAAAGCGCTCTTCGATGCCGATGGCTTTTTGGGTGTTGCCGCTTTCCTGAAGGATCTCGACGAGCAGTTCATAGGGATTCTCGTGATCCATATAGAGCTGCGGAGAAGGCGTCCATTGCAGCTTGGCGATTTCCCGTTCAAGCGCCCGCGTCATCAGGCGCGGTTCGCCGTCTAATGGGATAACCAAAGCATGCAGCTCGGAGAGCCAGCTCGCAAAGTGCGCCGCGCGAAAGCCGCTGCCATAGAAAATGTTCTCGCCGCGCGTGAGGATCAGCGCATCGAGCCCCGCAGCCTTCATCCTGGCTCGAATCTCGACGAGACGGCCTTCAAACTCGGCAGCAGGGAATGAGAGATCGTTCACGGGATATCTCCTGGCTGCCGCCGCGAAAACAGCGGCATCGTTGGTCAGGCAATTGCGCTCATTGTCGGTCTGTAGCCGTCACGAAGTCTATGCGGCGGCGCGGCCGGTCCTTCGGTCGTAGCGGCCGTGGGCCGGCACGAACATATCCTCGATCGGCATCGGCTTGTCGATGATCCCCTGGTCCGAAAGATAGATCATGGCCGCTTCAAGCGTCGGCCGGTTTGGCTCGATGCCATAGGGCCACGCATCGCCGCCGAAGATCTCGTCGATCTCGTCAATGTCCGCGGTCATCCAAGGCAGCATATAGTTGAGCGTGCCGAGATCGCGCATCCGCTTGCGGGCGCGCTCCTTCGACTTGCACATCGCATCGAACAGGCTGCTGGCGATGAACGGGTGCTTCTCGTAGACATCGCGGCGCATCGCAATAAGATGCATGATCGGGAAGATGCGCGTGCGCTTGTAATAATTCTTCTCTTCCTCGCGATAATTCGGAAACAAACGCTGGATATCCGGATTGCGATGGATGGCGTCCGGCAGTACCGTGCCGATGATGGCGTCGATGCCGCCACTCTCCAGCAGATCGCTGAGAGATTTCCCGGACGTGTTCTGTTCGATCGGCGCCGGCCGCACCAGCGGCAGGATGTTGGGGTGGCCATGCGGGCCGGGATGATTGATGGCGCCTTCGACCCAGCGGATCTTCGTGATATCGACCCCATAGTCGTGCTGGAGATGACCCTTCATCCAGACTGCCGCGCTCATCGTATAGATCGGCACGCCGACCCGCCGGCCCTCGAGGTCCTTCGGCGATTTGATTCCGGAACGCCGATTGATCGTCACCATGCCGTGCCGGAACACGCGCGAGGGGAAGACCGGCAAGGCGACAAGCTCGGTCTTGCCGGCCGACTTGCGGGCGACGAACTCGGAGCTCGACATTTCCGCCACATCGAATTCGAGATTGCCCGCCATGCGATCGAAGATCTCGCGCGCGCCCGCCGAACCATCCATCGGAATGAAATTCAGCGTGATTTCGTCCGGCCTGACGTCCCCACGATAGAGATCGAGCATGCGATCATAGAGGCCACAGGCCATCGTCAGCTCCAATTTTCTCGTCATGTCAGCCGTCCCCGTGTGTCGATCGCAATTACGCCTTGGCGCGCCCCGGCGCGTCAGACGATTTTTCGAGCTCGAGAAGAAAGCATCGTGATGGAGCCCAGGTCAGCGACACCGTCTCACCCTTGGCCGGCACCGCGCTGCCGGAGCGAACAACCGCGCTCAGGGGCTCGTCGCGGCTGCCGGAAAGCTCCACCGTCCAGATGCTGCCGCGGTAGGTGACATCGAGCACTTTTCCCAGCGTGACGTTGGCCTCATCCGCGCCGATGCGTACGTGCTCGGGACGCGCCGCCAGCAGGCATCGTTCGCCGGTCGCGAACGAACCATGCTGCAAACCCGCTACGCTGAACGTGCGCCCCCCATCATCGGCGGAATCGACGCGGTAGCTGCCATCGGTGGCGCGGCTCTGTATGACAACTTCGATGAGGTTGCTGCGACCGACAAAATTCGCGACGTATTCGCTGCTCGGCCGCTCATAGAGCGCCTGCGGCGTGTCGATCTGCACAATCTCGCCCTCGCGCATGACGGCCACGCGGTCGGACATGCCGAGCGCCTCGCCCTGATCGTGGGTCACGAATAGCGTGGTGATCGCGAGCGTCGATTGCACGCGCTTGATCTCGACCTGCAGCTCCTCGCGCAGCTTCAGGTCGAGCGCGCCGAGCGGCTCGTCCAGGAGCAGCACCTGGGGTTGGATGACGACGGCACGCGCGAGCGCCACCCTTTGCTTCTGACCGCCCGACAATTCCGACGGATAGCGATCCGCCAGTTGCTCCAGCCGCACCAGCCGCAATGCCTCCCGGGTGCGCTTGTCGGTCTCACTGCGCGGGACGCCTCGCATCTTCAGGCCGAAGGCCACGTTTGCGGCGACGGTCTTGTGGGGGAATAGCGCGTAGGACTGGAATACCATGCCGGTGTTGCGGCGATGGGGCATCATGGTGGTCACGTCGCGCCCCCCGATGATGATCCGCCCGGCATCGGGCTCGACGAATCCCGCAACCATCCGCAGGCAGGTGGTCTTGCCGCACCCGCTCGGCCCGAGCAGCGTGACGAATTCGCCAGGCGCCACACGCAAGTCGACATTGCGAACGGCGACAGTCTCGCCGTACGACTTACGCACCTTGTCCACCACGACGTCAGCCATCGCCGATTGTCTCGACCCAAAGGACGCCGGGCGGCAGCCGCTCGCTCGCTCCGCGCGCCGGATGTCCCCCACCGTCACTTGTGGATTGTGCGGTTCCAGTGATCGGTTGCGCGCTTCAGGTTCTTGTTGAAAACGGACCAATCGGGCAGGTAAAGCGCCTTATGAGCCTCCCGCGTGACCGGCGCCTTGCGCGCCCAATCGGGGTCGGCCGCGATGACGGCGTCCAAGAGCGTGGTGGACGGCCCGGTCGGCAGCAGCTTGGCCATGCCAAGCTGAGCGAATGGATCCAGCATGTAGTTGATCAACTGCTGCGCCTCCTTGGGATGGCGGGCGCCGGCCACCAGGCTGACCGTGTCGGAGTTTCCGATGCCGCCTTCCTTCGGGACGACGTAGCCGATCGGCAGGCCGCGGTCGCCCATCGCCGTGGCACGCATGTTATTCCACGGCGCAATCCACACATCGCCGGACTCGAGCTGAGCCTGCAGTGTGTTCGAGGCGGTGTTGTAGGAATGCACCTTGATCTGCGCGATCTTGTCGATTCCGACCTCGGGCTTTGCTTCCCCGCCGCCGTTCATTCGCGCGATCTGGATGATGAAGTCGCGGCCCTGAATGTTGATGATATCGGGCACGGAGATGCGTCCCGAGAGCCGCGGATCCCAAAGGTCGTTCCACGACGTTGGCTCCGGGATGCCGGCCGCCTCGAGCTTGTCCTTGTGGTAGGCGATGCCGAACGAGAAGAAGAACAGCGTTGCGCTCTGATGGTCCTTGAACAAGGCCTCAGGGTGAAGGTGTTTCAAGTTCGTCACGATCGCAGGATCGAGCTTCTGCAGGACTCCGGCATCGATCGCCGCGGCGGTGACATCGTCATCCATGCAGACGATGTCGAATGGCGCCTCGCGTCCGCGGCTGACGATCATCTTGGCAAGAAAATCCGCCGGGTTGGCATATTGGATCTCGATCTTGATGCCCGTGCGCTTGGTGTAAAGGTCGAACGCATATTTCTGCAGCGCCTCGCCGAACGGGCCTGCGAACGACGCGACCCGCAGCGTCACGTCGGAGCGCTGCTGCGCCAGCGCGGCGGTCGAACCGACCGTCAAGGCCAGCGTCGCCGCGACGATGTGATGCATGAGCTTCATTGGTCCCTCCTGTTTCTACCGTAGGTCAATGCCTGGTTGCGAACAGACGCTCGACGCCGACGATCCGATCGAGCGCCAGCATCAAGACGACCGAAGCGATGACGATGACGGAGGCGACCGCCAGGATATCCCCTCCGAAACTGATCTCCATCGCGCTGAATATCTTGACCGGCAAAGTGGTTGCGTTGCCGCCGCCCATGAAGAGAGCGATCGGCACCTCATCGAGCGAAATAAGAAAGGCGAAGATGGCGCCGGAGGCGATGCCCGGCCGCAGGATGGGAAGGGTGATGTGGAAGAATGTCCGTGCCGGACCGGCGCCGAGATTTTGCGCCGCCTCCTCGATCGAAAAGTCAAAACGGGTGTGCCCGGCCAGCACCGAGCGGACCACGAACGGGATCGCAAACGTCAGATGGCCGATGACCAGCCCCGCGACCGTACCGCCGAGCGTGAGACGAAAGTAATCCCAGATCACCAGCGAAAACTGAAATGCCGCAACGCCCATGACCAGCGCCGGGATCATCAGCGGCGACAAGCAGATCGCGTTGAGCATGTCACAGCCGGGAAACCGGCCGCGGGCCAGCGCCAGGGCACCGGGAACGCCGACCAGGACAGCGATCACGACCGTGATCGTTGCAACGATCAGGCTCGTCGTGAGCGCGTGGTAATAGGCCGGATCGATCTCGTAATACCAGCGCGTGGTGAACGATTGCGGCGGAAAGGACAGGACGCCAACGGCATTGAACGACGAAATTACCACGACGACGATCGGCGCCATCAGAAATACGAAGGTCGCGGTAAGCACTGTCGCGATGGCGGCCGCTTTCATCGCGCCATCTCCGTCCGCTGAGCGCCAAATCGTAGCGCAAGCGCCGAAAGGAGCCCGGCCAGCAGCATCAGGATGGCGGCGGAGGTCGCGCCCAGCGGGTAATCGAGCACGCTGCGGAACTGCTGTCCGATGAACGTGGCCATCACCAGCACGCGATTGCCGCCCATGATGACGGGCGTGGTGTAGGCCGCGATCGCCATGGTGAACACCAGTAGCGAGCCGCCGACCATGCCGGGCAGGCTCAGCGGCAACATCACGTGTGTGAACGTTTGCAGCGTTCCCGCGCCGAGGCTGGCCGCGGCCTCTTCCAGCTCGGGCTCGATACGCTGGATCACCGTCGTGAGCGTCAGAATCATGAACGGAAGCAGCGCATGCACCAGGCCGATGACGACGCCGGTGAGATTGCTGATGAGTGGAACAGGCTCGCTGACCAGGCCTGACTTCAGCAGCAGCCAGTTGACCAGGCCGCCGTTGCTCAGGATGGGAAACCAGCCGATGTTGCGCACGACCGCGCTGATCAGCAGCGGCGCCACCACCAGGAACAACAACAGCCCGCGCCAGCGGGATTGTGTGCGCGCCAGAAAATACGAGACCGGATAGCCGATGATGAGACAGCAGACCACCACGACGGCGCCCAGCCAGAACGTATTGAGCACGATCTTGAGATAGAAGCCGTCGGTGAAGAAATTGCGATAATTCTCCAGGGTGAACTCGTCACCGACGGCGGCCGGCCCGGTCATGCTGAAGAAGCTCAGAACGATGAGGCAGCCGATCGGAATGGCGAACACCAGTGCCAGCGTCACGACCATCGGAAGGGCCAGGAGCGCCCAACTCAGGTTCGGCGACACGCGGTGCGGGCGCTGCCGCTCCGAAACGGCAGGCGATGCAGCCATCGGCTCCATGTGCTCTCGCCTCCTCGTAAGGCCTACACGCTCATTGTGACATAGGCGGCGCGGCTGCGCTCCTGGTTGCCGGCACGAACATTCACGACCGCAGCTGCCTGTTATCCGAACCCGGCATGAAACGTTTCATTCGGGGGTTGTCAACCGCGGCGGCTTGGATCATCCGGCTGGATCAAGGCAACGACCTGGCTGGGAATGATTGGAACGCAGTCGAGGCGAACATTGAAATCAGACAAGGCATCTTCGACCGCACCAACGATCGCCGCGGGAGTGGGGATTACGCCCGAACTCGCCTACGCCCTTTGCGCCCAGCGGATTGAGCGGCGACGGCAATTCGTGGTGCAGAAGCCGGATCGGCGGCGACTCGGTCGATGCCGGCAGCAGATAGTCCGCCAGCGTCGTGGTCAAAGGCTGTCCCGCCGCATCGAAGTGCATGCGCTCGAAGAGCGCATTCCCGATTCCGTGGGCGACCCCGCCCATGATTTGCCCGTCTACGATCATTGGATTGATGATGCGGCCGCAGTCGTGGACCATCACATAATCGAGGACCTTGATGCCTCCGGTCTCGATGTCGACTTCCACGGTCGCGACCGCGGTCCCGTTCGTGTATGCCATCTCATTGACGATGAATGTCTCGGACACCTCCATGCCGGGAGGAAGCCCGGCGGGCAGGTAAGCACCGGCCACGCCGACTGATGCTTTCGCAACATCCGCCAAGCTGATCTTCAGGCCGGTCGCGCCCTTGAGATGAATCGAACGGCCGGTGATATCCAGATCCTCGGCCGCAGCTTCAAGCATGTGGCCAGCGACCGCGAGCGCCTTTTCACGCACCTTGCGGGCGGCGACCAACGCCGATGAACCGGCCGTCACCGTCTGACGACTGCCAAACCCGCCAAAGCCCGTCGTCGAGGACGACGAGTCGCCGGTTGTCACGATGACGTTGGAGATGTCGCCGCCGAGTTGTTCGGCCACGATCTGGGCGAGCATGGTGTTGGTGCCTTGTCCCATGGCGGCCGCGCTCGACAGGACATGAATCTTGCCCGAAGAGGTGATGCGGACCGTCGCCGGCTCATACGGGCCGCGGCCGGTCAACTCGACAAAGTTCGCGATCCCGATCCCCAGAAAGCGCCCCTCATTGCGGGCGTGACGCTTGCGTTGGGCAAAGTCGCTCCACCCGGCAACAGCCATCGCCTTGCCCTGGCACTCCGGGAAGTTGCCGGAATCGATCACCACGGGGATCCCCGTCCGAGACTTGAATGGCTTGGCGCAGGGCAGTTGTTCAGGACGGACCAGGTTGCGGCTGCGCACCTCCGCGCGGTCGAGCTCGAGCTCCCGCGCGATGCGGTCGAGTAACCGCTCCATCGCGAATACGCCCTGCGGCTGGCCGGCTCCCCGAACGGGAGTCACGGGAACCTTGTTGGTCGCCGCCAAGGTCACGTTGAGGGCGCATGCCGGCACATTGTAGGACATCGTCAGCGTCTGCATCGCTTCGAAGGCGACGTTTATGCCACGCGCCGTATAGGCGCCGTGGTCATGGATCATCGAGCCTCGTATGCCGCGGATTTTCGCGTCGCCGTCGACCGCAATCTCGAGGTCCCAGACCTGATCTCGCTCCTGCGTGGTGGAGATGAAATGCTCGCGTCGATCCTCGGTCCATTTCACCGGACGCTCGAGCAGGATCGAAGCGAGGGCGACGACAAGCTCCTCGGAATAGAAGACCAGCTTGGGCCCGAACCCGCCCCCGACGTCGGGCGCGATGACGCGCACGGATTCCTCCTCGCGTCCGAGCATCTCGGCGATCAGGCGCATACCGGCATGTGGCGTTTGCGTCGAGCTCCAGACCGTCAGCCGGGCCTCGACCGGATCGTGCACGGCCACGCACCCCCGACACTCGATCGAATGGCTTCCGCCCCGCGATTGCTGAAGCGTCTGGCAAAAGACGTGTCGAGCGCCGCGGAAGGCCTGCTCGATGTCGCCGAACGTCAGATCGAGCTCCGCGACGACATTGTGCGGTGCGTTGCGATGCGCCTTTGGCGCGCCGGCCGCCAGCGCGGACCTGCAATCGACGACCGCCTGCAACGGCTCATACTCGACCTCGATTGCGGCGACCGCGTCCTCGGCCTGATGTCGGGTCTCCGCAATGACTGCCGCGACTGGTTCGCCGACGTAGACGACTTCGTCGATGGCAAGGACCGGACGGTCTAGTTGCTGGCGGAAAGCTTTGCTCGGCAACGCAACCACCAGCCGATCCGCGCTCAGGTGCGGCCGAATGTCGGCAAATGCGTAGACAGCCCGGACGCCATCCAGGCTCGCGGCAACGCTGGTATCGATCCTGCGCAGCAATGCGTGGGCATGGGCGCTGCGCAAGAAACAGGCATGCAGCATGCCTGGAAAAGCAAAGTCATCGACGAAACGTCCCGCACCGGTCAACAACGGGACATCTTCGAGGCGGGCAATCGATCGCCCAACGAGCTTCTGGTTCAAGACAAGGCCATTGCACGGCGCTCGGGGCAGCGGCCGGTGTCAGTCACCGCTTTGCACCATCCCATCCGTGCGTCGAGATATCGAAGACGATGCCGTTCGGATCACGGAATTTGTGCTCGGCGTTCGCCGGAGGAGTTCCGCTCGGTCCTGGGTGAAACCTGCCCCCGTTGGCTTCAATCTCCTGCTTTGTCCCCTCGATATCATCGACCCAGAGAACCCGAACGTCTCCTCGTAGAACCTTGCGGTTTTCTCCTTGTCAAGGACGGAAACGGCGATGTGCCGAAGTTGACCCTTGGCCATGATGTCGGTCTCCTCGCGGGCTGCAACGCCTCGAAACGTGGTGAGAAAGCGAGCAAGCCTATGGGAACGTTTCCACCATTGCAAGACAACCTCTCGCCTCGCACGGGCGCGTGGTCCGAAAACTCATGCGCGCATGTAGCGTGATTGGACCAACAGCTGCTGCGCCTACGCCGCGACCGACCCCGAGGCGGGCGCGCATCTGCGCGCTCTTCCAGTCCGATCAGACGTTCGGCAAAGCCATTCTGCCAGGGCACGAAGCCGTTGAGCGCGTGCGAGGAGCGATTGAACATCTCGTGCACGCTCAGCTCGTCCCGCTTGGACCGGCCCCGCTCTCCCGTTGAGGAGATCGTGGTATCGACGCCTGACTTCACGACAGGCTTATGCTGAGCAAAGGACGGCCTCCGGCGGTGCACGGCAGCGTTCGCCAGCGATAAGGACGCCGCTATCTGGTTCAAGGCGCATCACGGCGAACCATGGAGCATATCCACAAGGCCGCCAAATCCAGCTTTTCCGGGCACTTCTACTACTAATGTGGACAGTGGCGAACTGCGGCGAACAAGGCCGGGCGCGGAGGGAGTGGGATTCGAACCCACGATACGGTTTCCCGTATACACGCTTTCCAAGCGAGCGCCTTAAGCCACTCGGCCATCCCTCCGAAGGATGTCTCGGCAATATAACCACCGGCGGCATGGTGGCAACCAAGCGTCGGAGATCAACTCGAACGTCGAGGTCCCGTGTTCTGCAGCACGCCAGCGCAGACCATATCAGCGCTCGGTGCTGCGCGGAGACGCTGCCGGGACCGTACTCACGGTCGCCGAGAACGGCTCTCGCGCCGAGGCCCGCACGCAAGTCGCGATAGCCGACTTGCGCACAAAGGTATCCCGGGTCGGCGCCATGGCGGAACTCTCGACCGGGATGCACGTTTCAAGAAGGAAGACCGGCCGTCGTCGGCCAGGTTCATCGAGTTGGAGGTTTCACCATGGGACGCGGTGCATTGCTTTGGCTCATCGGCATTCCGCTGCCGATCATCCTGCTGATCTGGCTGTTCGGCGGTCTGAGCTGAGCTCTGCGGAGGGAGCAGTCTCTCCGCGCGCTGGCAGACGCGACGATCGCCGGAAGCGGCGATGCATGCGGAAGGCCAGCATCGAGGAAAGCCCGGCTCGGCCGGGCTTTCCTGTGTCCGGCGGAAGATACCCGTGCTAGAAGCTCGCGCCCATGAGCGAGCCCACCGATGAATTCCTGATCCGTCCCGATCCGCTCGATCCGCGGCTGACCGAGCGCGTCACCGGCGTCGACCAGACCGGCCGGGCGATCGAGACCAGGGTGACGGTCGAGCGTGCGCTCACGATCTTCCTCAATTCGCAGGAGATCGTGACCGCAATGACCATCAACGACTATCCGGAATATCTCGCGCTGGGTTACCTGCTCAATCAGCACATGCTTCTGCCAGACGACGCCGTCACCGGCATCGACTACGACGAGGAGCTCGCCGCGGTGGTGGTTCGCACCAGGCGCAAGACCAATTACGAAAAGAAGCTGAAGAAAAAGGTGCAGACCTCCGGCTGCGCGCAGGGCACGGTGTTCGGGGATCTGATGGAGGCGCTGGAGAACGTCACGCTGCCGCAATCGGTGCTGCGCACATCCTGGCTCTATGCACTCACGCACAAGATCAACACCACGCCCTCGCTCTATCTCGAAGCCGGCGCCATCCACGGCTGCGTGCTCGCGCAGGAGGACAGGCCGCTGGTCTACATGGAGGACGTCGGCCGCCACAACGCCGTCGACAAGATCGCGGGCTGGATGTTCCAGCACCGCATCGGCGCGCACGACAAGATTTTCTACACCACCGGCCGGCTCACCTCGGAGATGGTGATCAAGACCGTGCGCATGGGCATCCCGATCCTGGCGTCGCGCTCCGGCTTCACCGCCTGGGGCGTCGAGCTCGCGCGCAAGGCCAACCTCACCCTGATCGGCCGCGCGCGCGGCAAGCGCTTCGTCGCGCTCGCCGGCGAGCATCGCATCGTGTTCGATCAGGATCTCGATTCCGTCGAGGAGGAGAGCGCCGGGCACCGGCGCAAGGCGGCCGTGCATGATGACTGATGCTCGAACCGGGCGATGACCGCCGAACCTGTCCTCGGCCTCGTTCTCGCCGGCGGGCTGGCGCGCCGCATGGGCGGCGGCGACAAGGCCCGCATCCGTATCGGCGGCAGCACCATCCTCGAGCGCGTGCTGGCACGGCTGAAGCCGCAATGCTCGAGCCTCATCCTCAACGCCAATGGCGACCCGAAGCGCTTTGCCGATACCGGGCTCCCGGTCGTTGCGGACTCCGTTGCGGATTTTCCGGGTCCGCTGGCCGGCATCCTCGCCGGGCTCGACTGGGCCGCTGCCGAGGCGCCCGCCATCGCCGACATGGTCAGCGTGCCCGGCGACTGTCCATTTCTGCCAGCCGACCTCGTCGGGCGGCTCGTGCAGGCACGCCGGGCCGAGCGCGTGCCGCTCGCCTGCGCGCGCTCGGGCGAGTGGCGCCACCCCGTGATCGGTATCTGGCCGGTGGCGCTGCGCGGCGATCTGCGCGAGGCGCTGATCAAGGAAGGCCTGCGCAAGATCGAGACCTGGACGGCGCGCCACGGGGTCGCGATCGCGGATTGGCCCGACCTTCCGGTCGATCCCTTTTTCAACGTCAACACGCCGGAGGACGCCGCCGAGGCCGAGCGCATTGCGGCGCAGCAATGCGACTATTGAACACTTTTCTTACAATGATGGTTGCTTCATAAATTAGCGATAGAATGGGTCGGACGGGAATCGAAGGAAGCCAGCTCATGCGCGCATTTGTGATCGCTTGCATCGCCGCCGCCGTGATTGCGGTAGGCGCAGTCGTCGTCCTCGACGGCATTCAGAAGCCGGCCGAGGTTGCGTTCCAAACCTCGGGTGTTCGGATCTGATTCAGCCGGTCAAAGTCGCGTAAGAGAGAAATCCGACCATCGAGCCGGGTTCGATCACCGTCACGTCCTCGGCGAGCTCGATCAGCCCGTCGGTCTCGGTGAGCGAGGTGATGACGCCGGCCCCGTCCTGGGCGTGCTTGACCGCCTCGATGGCACCGTCCGCCGAGGGCACGAGCTTCACGCGCACATATTCGCGCCGGCCTGATTTCTTCCTGTAGGCGAAGGCCGCGCGCACCGGCAGCGCCCAGAGCGGCGCCGCCTCGGCGCCGGCGAGACGCAGCAGCAGCGGGCGCACCACCCGTGCAAAGGTAACGTAGACCGCGGCCGGATTGCCGGGCAGCCCGACGAAGGCTGCGCTCGCTCCCGGTCTCGATCCCGGCAGCACCCCCATGGCGACCGGCCGCCCCGGCTTGATCGCAACCCGCCAGAATACCAGCCGCCCGACCTTCTCCACCGCGTGACGCACATGGTCGGCCTCACCGGTCGAGACGCCGCCCGAGGTGACGACGAGATCGTGGTCTGCGGCCGCGCTCGCGATCGCGTGCGCGAGCAACTCTGCATCGTCCGGCAGGATGCCGAGATCGGTGGGCGCGCCGCCCAGGCGCTCGACGAGACCCGCCAGCAGATAGCGATTCGCGTCGAACAATCCAGGACCGGGCCGCCGCGAGCCCGGCTCGACGATCTCATCGCCGGTCGAGAACACGGCGACACGGACGCGGCGACGCACCTCGAGCTCGGTGAGGCCGACCGCCGCGGCCAGAGCGATGTCCTGGGCCGCGAGCCGGCGGCGCGCCGGCAGCACGATCGAGCCCGCGCGCACATCCTCTCCCCGCAGCCGCCGGTTGGCGCCGGCATCGAGGCCCGGCGGCACGATCACGACCGCGCCGTCGAGGCGGACATCCTCCTGCATGAACACGGTCTCGGCGCCGGCCGGCATCGGTGCGCCGGTGAATATGCGCGCCGCTTCACCAGCACCGAGCGCATGCGCCGCGGCACGTCCCGCGGTCACCCGATCGGTGATCGCCAGCCGCGTCTCGGCTTGCGCATCGAGATCGGCATGGCGCACCGCGTAGCCGTCGACCGCCGAATTGTCGAACGGGGGAAGGTCGATGGGCGCCACCACATCTTCGGCAATGACGCGACCGCCTGCCGCCCTGAGCGCAACGGTCTCGATCTCTTCAACCGGCGTGATGCGCTCGCGAATGATGCGCTCGACCTCGGCGACCGGAAGCAGCGGTCCCGAGAACGCAAAGCAGTCGTCGCTGAGTTGCGCCATCACGGCCGTACCGCTTGCGCCAGCACAGCATCGAGCGGCGCCGCATGCCGGATCAGAATGTCGGCGATGCGCTCGACATCGTCGAGATCGACCACCGGGATCTTCGCCTGCGGCAGCGGCTCGTCGGAGGCAACCGCGACGATCGCCGCATCGTCGGGATGGAGCAGCGGCTTTCCGACCGCGGCGCGGTAGACTTCGAGCTTGGGATGGCGCTCGCGCTTATAACCCTCGATCAAGACCAGATCGACCGGACGCATTTTCTGGAGCAGCGCAGCCAGCGCAGGCTCGCGCTCTCCGCGCAACTCGTGCACCAGCGCCCAACGGCTGGCCGAGCAGACCAGCACCTCGGTCGCACCGGCCATGCGGTGGCGGTGCGAATCCTTGCCGGGCTGATCGAGATCGAAGGCATGATGGGCGTGCTTGAGGGTGGATACTTCGAGCCCGCGCGCTATCGAGCCGCGGGATCACCTTGGTGAGGAGCGTGGTCTTGCCCGAGCCGCTCCAGCCGGCGAGTCCGATGATACGCATGGGAGCACTATAGCAGCCAGCGCGCATCTCGGGCGCATCGCAACGCCCCCACCGACGCTTACGGTGAAGGGCCTACTCCGCCGCCTGCATCTTTCCTGCCGGAGGCGGCGGGGTGACATGCCCCTTGGCGGCCTCCTGCTCGACCCACAGGCTGTGGTGCTCCTTCGCCCAATTGGTGTCGACGGTGCCGTCCCACATCGCCTCGAAGGCGCCTTCCATGCCGATGGTGCCGATGTAGATGTGACCGAGCATGGCGGCGACGAACAGCGCGCCGACGACGCCGTGGATGATCTGGGCCCATTGCATCGTGACGATGTCGGTGCCGCCCCAGAACGGGAACATCAGTAGATAACCGGTCACCGCCACGGCGGTCCCGCCGAGCACCACGATCCAATAGATCATCTTCTGACCGGCATTGAAGCGGTAGGCCGGCGGATGCTTATCCCCGACGATGCCGCCACCCTGCCTGAGCCATTCGACGTCGACCCTGTTCGGAATGTTCCCGGCGAGCCACAGCAAGAAGATCATCACCACGCCGAGCGTGAACGGGAAGCTCAGATAATTGTGGGCATACTTCATCCATTGGGAGAACGCGGTGAACGCCTCCGGCCCGATCAGCGGCAGCAACAGCTGCTTGCCGAAAGTGATGTTGAGCCCGGAAATGGCGAGGATGATGAAGCAGGCCGCCGTCATCCAGTGGACCAGGCGCTCGAAGGTGGAAAAGCGCACCAGCACGCGTCCGGACCGGCCGGATTTGATCCGCACCATGCCGCGGATCAGGTAGAAGGCAACGAGCAGCGCAAGCACGCCGATAATTGCGATGGCGCCGATCCACGGCAACGTGACCTGGCTGAATTGGCGCCAGTCACGGCCGGCCGGCTGCTCGATCAGCCTCGACCTGGCGTCGGGCAGCGTGCCGCGCCCCTCGATGCGACCGAGCTCCTGCAGGAGCTGTTGTTCCTGCACCGCGCTCGCGGTCGGATTGACCGGCTGCTGGGCCTGCCCCGGCGTCGCCAGCGCGACCATGCACGCGAGCGCTAGCGCGCCGGCAACGAAACGGAGATGCCTGTGAAGCGTGCGCATGTTTACAGCTCCCTCAATGTAAGGCCGTCATCATCCGCCCCGGGCTCGTTCTTCGGACGACCCGAGGACAGGCTCCAGCGGATGATCCAGCAGTCCGCGTCGGTCATGCGGAGCACTGCGTTGCGTCATCGCCATGCCTGTCTCTACCGGATGCCCGCTTTGCCCGGGCATGACAACCAAGTGCGTGGACGCGCGCAACGCACGTCCGGCTTGCTTACGACGCAATCGTCTCCTTGTACGCCGTTCTCCATCCCCAGGCGCCGGAGCCATAGCCGCGCTTGACGACCCGCTCCTTGTAGATCTGGGCGATGATCTCGCCGTCGCCGGCCAGCAGCGATTTGGTCGAGCACATCTCCGCGCACAGCGGCAGCTTGCCCTCGGCCAGACGGTTGGCGCCGTATTTCGCGTACTCCTCTTTCGAGCCGTCCGCCTCCGGTCCGCCCGCGCAATACGTGCACTTGTCCATCTTGCCGCGTGAGCCGAAGTTGCCGACTCTGGGATACTGCGGTGCTCCGAACGGGCAGGCGTAGAAGCAATAACCGCAACCGATGCAGAGGTCCTTGGAATGCAGCACGACCGCGTCAGCGGTCGTGTAGAAGCAGTTGACCGGGCAGACCGCGGCGCACGGCGCGTCGGTGCAGTGCATGCAGGCCATGGTCACCGAACGCTCGCCCGGCTTGCCGTCATTGATGGTGACGACGCGCCGGCGATTGATGCCCCACGGCACGTCATGCTCGTTCTTGCAGGCGGTGACGCAAGCGTTGCACTCGATGCAACGGTCGGCGTCGCAGAGAAATTTCATCCGAGCCATTGTCGAGCCTCCTTACGCTGCCCTGATCTGGCAAAGCGTGGCTTTGGGTTCTTGCATGCCGGTCACGGGATCGTACCCGTAGGTCGTAATCGTGTTCATGCTCTCGCCGAGCACGATCGGATCGGCACCTTGCGGATATTTCCGCCGCTGATCGACGTTCTGGAACCAGCCGGCGAAGTGGAACGGCATCCAGGCGACGCCTTTGCCGACGCGCTCGGTGACCAGCGCCTTCATGCGGGTGACCTTGCCGCTCTCCATCTCGGGGCCCCAGCACAAAGACCCAGCCGCCATCCTTGATGCCGCGCTCGGCGGCATCCGCTGGATTGATCTCGACGAACATGTCCTGCTGCAGCTCGGCAAGCCACTTGTTGGAGCGGGTTTCCTCCCCACCACCTTCGTACTCCACGAGGCGGCCCGACGTAATGATGATGGGGAAGCTCTTGGCGATGCCCTTGTCCACCGCCGCCTTCTGCACGTCGAAACCGACATTGGGGACGCGGAATTGGACCGCGTTCGGCAAGGTCGGGTATTTCGCGACCAGCTCGGGCCGCGGCGTGTAGATCGGCTCACGATGTGTCGGAATCGGGTCGGGCAGGTTCCAGGCCATCGCACGCGCCTTGCCGTTGCCGTAGTGGATGCAGCCGTGCTCCATCGCCACCCGCTGGATGCCGCCGGAGAGATCGGTCGCCCATGAGACGCCGTCGGGGTTGTTGCCGCCGATGCGCTCGATGACGGCTTTCTCTGTCGCCGAGAGGCCGCCGTCCCACCCGAGCTTCTTGAGCACCCCGTAGGTGAACTCGGGATAGCCGTCCTTGATCTCGGAGCCGAGCGAGTAGGAGCCCTCGGCGAGCAGGTTCACCTTGCGGGTCGTGCCGTCCGGCAGCTTCTCCTCGCGCTCCACGCCAAATCTCGCGCGGAAGGTGCTGCCGCCGTCTTTGACGTGCAGGTTGGTGTTGTAGAGGGTGTGAGTACCGGGATGCTTGAATTCCGGCGTACCCCAGCACGGCCACGGCAGACCGTAATAGTCGCCCTTCGCCGGACCGTCCTTCGCCCGCAAGCTGACGAGATCGAAGTCCTTCTGGTTCGCCATGTGGACCTTGAGGCGCTCCGGCGACTGGCCGCAATAACCGGTCGACCATCCGCCGCGGTTGATCTCGCGCAGGATGTCCTCGGCCGAGACCGCGCCGTTGTCGACCTTGATGTTCTTGAACATCCGGTCGGCGAAGCCGAGCTTCTTCGCCATCATGTACATCACGTCATTGTCGTTCTTCGATTCGAAGATCGGCTTGACGATCTGCTCGCCCCACTGCAGCGAGCGGTTGGATGCCGTGCGCGAGCCGTCGCATTCGAATTGCGTGCAGATCGGCAGCAGATAGGTGCCGTTCTTGCGCTCGCCGAGCACCGCCCAGGTGGTGGGATGCGGGTCGGCCACGACCAGCAGATCGAGCTTCTCCAGCCCCTTGGCTGCTTCCGGCATGCGGGTCACGGTGTTGCCGCCGTGCCCGAACACCATCATGGCCTTGAGGTTGTCCTTTTGCTTGACTTGGTCCTTCGGCAGCATGGCCGCGTCGAACCAGCGCGTCGATGGAATGCCGGGGGCCTCCATCATCTGCTTGGAATCGAAACGCGACAGCATCCAGTCGTAATCGACCTCCCAGACCCGGCACCAATGCTTCCAGGCGCCCTCGGCCAAGCCGTAGTAGAGCGGCAGCGTCACGATATCGAGGCCGAGATCGGTTGCGCCCTGCACGTTGCAGTGGCCGCGGAAGATGTTGGCGCCGTTGCCGAAGCCGCCGACGTTGCCGGTTGCCAACAGCAAGGTGCAGCTCGCCCGCACGTTGGCGGTGCCGGTGGTGTGCTGGGTCTGGCCCATCGCCCAGATCAGGCATGCGGGCTTTTCCTTGGCCATTTTCTCGGCGACGCGCTTGAGCTGGGCTTCGGGAATGCCGCTGATACGCTCGACCTCCGCCGGATTGTACTTCTCGACCTCCTTGCGCACCTCGTCCATGCCGTAGACGCGCTGCGCGATGAACTGCTTGTCTTCCCAGCCGTTCTGGAAAACATGCCAGAGGATGCCCCAGAGCACCGCGATGTCGGTTCCCGGACGCATCCGGATATATTCGGTAGCGTGCGCGGCGGTGCGCGTCATGCGGGGGTCGATCACGATGAAGTTCGCCCGGTTGAGCTCCTTGCCCTCGAGCAGATGCTGCAGCGATACCGGGTGCGCCTCCGCGGGATTGCCGCCCAGGAACACCAGCGTCTTGCGAGTTGCGGATGTCGTTGTAGCTGTTGGTCATCGCGCCGTAGCCCCAGGTGTTGGCTACGCCCGGCGACGGTGGTCGAATGGCAGATGCGCGCCTGATGATCGGAATTGTTGGTCCCCCAGAACGCGGCGAGCTTGCGATTGAGATAGGCGCCCTCGTTGGAGAACTTGGCGGAGCCGAGCCAGTAGACCGATTCCGGCCCCGACTTCTCCCGGATCGCCATGAGCTTGTCGCCGATCTCGTCGATCGCCGCTTCCCAGCTCAGCCGGGTCCACTGGCCGTTGACGAGCTTCATCGGATATTTCAGGCGCCGGTCGCCGTGCACGAGCTCGCGCACGGAAGCGCCCTTGGCGCAGTGCGAGCCGCGGTTGAGCGGGGATTCCCAGCCGGGCTCCTGGCCGATCCATACGCCGTTCGAGACCTCGGCCACGACCGTGCAGCCGACCGAGCAGTGCGTGCAGATGTTCTTGCGGATGGTGACCTGCGCGCCCGGGGCCGCCGGGGGCCCTGCCGCGGCCTTGCGCATGCTCGCGAGCGGCAACGCGCCAAGCGTGGCAAGCCCGCCGGCCACGAGACCCGAGCGGCGCAGGAACGAGCGGCGATCGAGACCGCCATCAGATTGACCCTGGAGCGCGCCGGCAAGCGCACCGCGGCGGGCTTGACGTTCCGTTCTCTTGATCAGCATGGGGCGCCTCCTCAGCTCGGATACCGGTTGACCCGATAGAACATCTTCACGTGCTCGGTTTCGCGGTAGCGCGACTTGCGTTTCTCGTCGTTGCTCTCGGTATCGGCATGAGCGCCGGTCGCGAGCGGCGCGCTGGCCGCGGCCGCAACGGTCGCGCCCGCGCCGAGCGTGCGAAGGAACTCACGGCGGCCGAGCGTGTTCTCGCGCGCACTGGTGGTCTTGTGTTCCTTTTTCATCGCCGTCTCCTCCTGTGTGTCGCTACAACACTTCGCGCGCCGCAACTTTCATTCCGGCAGCGCGAAGGCGTCGGTCTCGATCTCCATGAACACCCGGCCGAGCGTCCCTATTCGCCGGTAGAAATCGGCAGCATCGGCTTGCTCGAGATCGGCGAAGAAGCGCCCGATCCAGGGAGCAAGATGGCCTTCGAACAACTCACGATCGGAGCCGGCAGGAGCCGGAAAGCGGCCGCTCGCCAGCCCGGCCATGATCTCGCACAGGATCGCCGCGTGGTCCTCCGGCTCGGCCTGGCCGGCAACGCGCTCGATTCCGAGCTTGCTCAGATCGGCACGCAGACGCGCGAGCGGGCGCTCATGCAAGAAGCCGGTGAGATAATAGGACCCGTAAGGCAGCAGCTCGCCGCGCCCGAGCCCGATGAAGAGATCGAAATATTCGCGCTCGACGCGCGCGACATCGGTCCCGCTCGCGGCTTCCGCGAGCGCGACATGTGCCATGCCGAGCGGGCTCGCATCGCCGCGCAATGCCGCCAGACGCTGGAGCAGCCCGGCATCGGGAGCGCGTGCGAGCAGCGCCGAAAGCAGCGCATATTCCTGCGCCCGCGCGGTATCGATCTCGTCTCTCTCGTCGCTGCTGCCGGGCTGCTCGGCATAGAGGTCGGGCCGCAGGATGCTTCGGCTCACCCCGGTGGTCGCCTCGATCACGAGCACCCGCTCGGCCGGTATGCGCGCCCAGTTGGAGACGGACGGCTGCGATATCCCGATCTTGCGAGCGAGCGCGCCAACACCGCCCGCAACGCGGATCGCTTCGTCCAGACCGATGTCCCTCATGAGGCGTGCTTCTTTTTATTATTCCAATTCGGATATGCAAAAATTACAACCCGCGCATGGCGCGGGTCAATAGCGAGAGGCTATGGGTCGCGCGAATTACTTGGGCAAAGCTCGCCCGTGCAAGCGTCTGGCCGTCGCCGGAACGTTATCGGGTTTCACTGGATCATATTGCGTTGCAACGTACTCGTTGTCGCAGCGCGGAATACCAACTCGGCTGTGCTGTTCATCTTCGGATCGAGCGGACTCACCTGTGGAGCTCCGCTGCTCTTCTCGAGCTTCGCTCCGGCAGGCTCCGCCACCCGTAGCCGCTGTTTCCACCGTTGCTGGCGCCTCCTCGACCGGCCGGGGGATGGCCTCAGGTGCAATCGTGCCATCGGAGGTCAGACCCTTGCCGACCATGCGCATGACCTCGCGGCGCAACTCGTCGGTCATTTCCAGCGAGCCGAAACCGGCAATCGAGCCCGGCGCGTTGAAGTCCCAGGCGTTCTCGGCAAGCCCGACGAAATCCCGAATTGCGGGATCGGCCGTCCACACGCGACGAAGCGCCGCACGGGTCAATTCCGGCGGCACGCCCGGCGCCAGAAAGGCCCGGATGTCGCTCGCGCCGGTGATCGATTCGATCGGCGGCAGGCTGGCAAGATCGAAAGGAAGCTCAGGCAAGCCCGCCGCACCGTTCCGGCGCGACGCAAGCGCTGTCCGATTTCTGCACCGGCTCGTTGCGCGCTCGCTTTCGACGCCGGTCTCGGGAGCCGGCCCGGAGGTCGCCGCTTCGGGCTCTTGCGCCGCTTCGCGCTTGCGCCGCGACCAGCGCGTGACGAAATTTTCCGGCTCGCTCATTCGCGCTCTTTCTGCATCGGTCCGCGCCGCGCCAGCGCCTCCGGATCGGCGCGATCGCGCTTGCGCTTGTAGAACGGGCGCTCGACGTGATGCTCGGCGATGAAGCCCTCGAGCACCGCGCGCACGGCGTTCGGCATCGGCACCACGTCGACGAGATCGCTGCTCGACTGGGTCCAGGCTTCGCCCTCCGAGGGATCGGCGGTGACGGCGAAGATCTCGTATGGCGGCTCGACGCCGGTCGGTCGCAGCGCAACCCACAGCATCGGCGCCCCGGATGCGAGATTGTCGCGATAATAGCCGGTCTCGGTGCGGTAGAGCTCGATGTCGGCCGAGCCGACATAAAAGGTTGCTGCATCACCGTCTTCGGAGAGCATCGTCCATGGCGCGGCGTCCGGCGCTCCGGCCAACACATCGAGCGGCTTCCAGGTGAAATCGATCCAGGCGCTCTGTGCCTTGCGCCGCTGGAGCACGACTCCGACCGCGATCTTCGCCAGCGCGGGCGCGACGGTCACGACACCATCTCCAGATGTGCGATCGGCAGACCGGCGACGAGATTTTGCGGCTTCATGCGGAGCATCCGGTCCGGCGTCATTGCCAGTATCAGATAGATGGGCTCGCCCCGGGCCTTTTCCAGGACGACCTCGGCGTTTCGGAAACCCAGGCGGTAGAGGCCGACAATGCGTTCGCGAGCCGCGGCATCGACCTCTTCGCCGTTCCACAGCGCGTCGCCGATGCGGCTCGCCTCGGCGTCGAGGCCGACATACCAGGTGAGATCGACGTCGGTCGCCTCGGTCAACGGCTCGATATCGACCTCGACCGCAAGCAGATGCGTGATCCACTGCCCGATCACCTCGCCCAGCGCGTCGAGCCCGCGCCGGCCGGCGGTGAGATCGAGTGCCATGTCGAACAGGTCGCTGCGTTCCCAATAGGTCTCGGCGTTGCCGTCACCGATGACCTCGATTTCACCCGGAGCCGGCAAGCCCAGCATCGCGACCAGCGGTGAGACCGGCTGAAGAGTGACTCCGGCGACGGTCTCCTCATCGGCTGCGATCAGCGATCCGTCGTGCACGGTGAGCCGTTGCGGGCGGAACAACAGCTCCGCCGCCCGCAGCATGATCGCATCCTCGCAGCCGTCGAGCAGATTGCGAAGGATCACGTGCACGAGCTGGTTGATGAACAGCGGCGGCGTTTGGCCGATTCCGTTCCGCACCAGATCGAGATAGGCGGCCTCCAAGGTCCGATGCTGGAGAAGATGATCGCGAAACGCGATCATCAAACCCCAGTTCTCGCGCGCATCGGCGTCCGCGATCGACGCGATCTCGAAAGCGGTGACCGGGCGGCGCGGATTGGTGAGCACCGCCGCATGCAAGCTGCGCTCGGCGATGCAGGCGTCGGACGGCGGAGCGAGCTCCGGTCGCGCAAGATAGGCTTTGAGAAACTCGTCGGTGACCAGGAGCCCGCCGCCTTCGTCGCGGTCGAGCAGATGGTGTCCGCAGGAGAGCCAGAAATCCTTCATGTGCTCGCTCGAACTGGCACCACTGGATATGTCGCAGAATGTCATGCCCACGCAAGTGGCCATCAAGCGATCACCTCGGCCGGAAAGACAGCGCGGAATATCTCCGCAGCACGCGGGCAGCGCCGGCTTTTCGTATCAGCACTCGTTCGGCTTTTCCTTCGCGAGCGTGATCAGATCCACGTGATCGCCTGCCGCGTCCTCGTCGCCTTCGACTTCGACCAGCGAGAACGCCCGCATCGGCTTGCGCGTGCCGCGCGGGCGCAGGGTACGGAAGGCTTCGCGGATGTCACCGCCCTCGAAGGTGCGGCGCACAGCGATGAGCGTGTCGAGGGGATGATCGCAGAGCGAGGCAGCGAACGCGACCTCCTCCTCGGACGCGGCGCGTGCCGCCGCGAGATCGGGAGCCCCGAGGCGTTCGTGCAACTGCTTCGCCAGCATGCCGACCAGAGCCGCCCGATCCGCCTCGTCCGCCTCCACGATCTGCACCAGCGTCGACCAGCCGAGCGATGGTACCCCGAGGAACCCGCTCCGAAACGCGGCGCGCGGCTTGCCGGCAAGCGTCTGCGGATCGGCATCGGCAAACAGGAAGGCGCCCGATACCGCCCATTCCCCGGGCTCGGCCGCGCGCTCGAACACGAACGTATCGGATGGATCGAGCCGGATGGTGCGCAGCAGCTTCAGCGGCGAGGACCTCCGGTTGCAGGATCGAGCCACGCCGGCTCCTCGAGCGCGCGCACCAGCGAACGGCGCTCCTGCTGCACCTTGCCCATGCGCCGCACCATGAGATCGCCGTTCTCGGCGAGGTCGCGGCGCACGCCGTTTTCGGGTGCGAGCCGCGCGAGATAGTTCTTGGCGATTTCGCCGAAGCCCTTTTCCTGCCAGGCATCGACCGCAACCATGAGGTGGCGCGAGAAGCTCTCGACCAGGCGTCCGGAACCGAGATCGTCGAAGCCCTCCTCCTCGAGCGCCGCCGCGAGCGGGCGCACGCCCGGTTCCTCGTCCCCCATGGCCACGGTCCGGATCATGGCGCCGAACACGAGCCATGCCGGCGGCTCGTCCTCGGCAGCCCCCTGCGGCCAGGCAAGGCGCGCTCCGCCGACCAGGCCGCCATCGACCCGGACGCCGTCGGGCCAATCGAAGCTGATCGGCCGCTCCGGCGGCGCGTGCACTGCGAGTGCGTCGGCGAGCGCGGCAAGTCCGGCATAAACCGCCCGCCGCGCCGTCTCGAGCGGCTCGTCGGGCTCCAGCACGACTGCGAATTCCACGAGATCGAAGCGGCCCACATAGACGAGCGTGCCGGCGCCTTCGCTCGCGGCCACGCTGATCGCGTGCGCCAAAGCGTCGCCCACCTCCCGCAAGCTCACCAGCCGGAACGGCGGCGGCAGGTCGAGCGCGGGCTTCGATGTCGCGCGCAGGCGGCTGCGGGGTTCCAGCGGCATTTTCGGCTCATGGCTCGCGGAGCTTGTTCGAAATGATTATAACCTGATATAGGCCGCAACGGCAGTGATGCGCCGTATGCGAGTGGATGGCGCGCATAGGATAGGCTGAGCCAGCGGGGTCGGCGTGAAGCACCGCCCGATGGCAGGCTGCGCGGAGCCCGTCGCGATCGAGCAGGCTTCGCGAGCGGCGATGGGTTTCGCAAGCGCTCAACCCCATCCAACCTGGTCCAAAATTAATTGGCCCAAATTCGGGACACCCAATGGCCGATCGGCCGGCAACTTTCGTGATCTGCTCGTGCGAAGACACGATGCCGCTCGATCGCGCGGCGGTGGCGCGCGGCTGTCGCGGCGCCGAGGTCCTGACCGCGCGCCAGCTCTGCCGTGCCGAGCTCGAGCGATTTCGTGCGGCGGCGGCGGCCGGCGAGCCGCTGATCGTCGGCTGCACCCAGGAAGCCCCGTTGTTCGCCGAAGTCGCGGACGGCGCCTGCGACGTCACTTACGCCAACATCCGTGAAACCGCCGGCTGGTCCGCTGACGCCGGCGCCGCGGGCCCGAAAATGGCGGCGCTGCTCGCGGCCGCCGCCGAGCCGGCACCCGAGATCCCCTTCGTGAGCTTCACCAGCGAAGGCGTGATCCTCATTTACGGCTGCGACGAGCAGGCGATCGAGGCGGCGAACCTGCTGAAGGACCATCTCGACGTCACGGTGCTGATCGGGCCGCCGGCCGATGTGACGCCGCCGCGCGTCACCGACTTCCCGGTCGTGAAAGGCACGATCCGTTCCGCCAAAGGCCATCTCGGCGCGTTCGAATTGACGATCGATGGCTATGCGCAACCGGCACCCTCATCGCGCGGTGCGTTGAGCTTCGCTGCGTCCGCGCGACGGCGCGGTGTCGCGCTGCGATCTCGTGCTCGACCTCTCCGGCGGCGCCGCGCTGTTCACGGCCGCCGATCTGCGCGACGGCTATCTGCGTGCCGATCCGCGCGATCCCGCCGCTGTGCTGCGGGCGGTGCTGGAGGCGCGCGACCTCGTCGGCACCTTCGACAAGCCGCGCTACGTTGCCTTTACCGAGGACCTTTGCGCGCATTCGCGCTCCAGCATCATCGGCTGCACGCGCTGCCTCGATCTGTGCCCGACCGGCGCGATCGCACCGGCGGGCGACCATGTCGCCATCGACGCGCCACATCTGCGCGGGCTGCGGGCAATGCGCCGCGGTCTGCCCGACCGGCGCCGCCTCCTACGCATTGCCGCCGGCGGACACTTTGCTGCGCCGGCTGCGCGCGCTGCTGACCACCTATCGCGAAGGCGGGGGAAACAGCCGGTCGTGCTCGTTCACGATGATGCGCACGGAGTGCCGATGATCGACGCGCTCGCGCGCTTCGGCGAAGGATTGCCGGCCAATGTCCTGCCGGTCGCAGTCAACGAAGTGACGCAAGTAGGCCTCGAGGCCATCGCCGCGAGCTTCGCCTACGGTGCTGCGGCGCTGCGGCTCTTGTTGCGCGCAAAGCCTCGACACGACGTCACCGGGCTGATGAGGACGCTCGCGCTCGCCGAGCCCATCCTCGCTGGGCTGGGCTTCGGTGCCGGACGCCTTGCGACCATCGAGACCGATGATCCGGAGGCGCTGGGCACGGTGCTGCGCGCGATCGACGCGTTCCCGTCGGCACCGAACCCGGCGAGCTTCCTGCCGGTCGGAGGAAAGCGCGATGTGATGCGGCTGGCGCTGCGCGAGCTGCAACGCGCCGCGCCGGTGCCGGTCGACGTCGTGACGCTGCCGGAAGGCGCGCCGTTCGGCACGCTCGAGGTCGATGTTGCGGGCTGCACGCTGTGCCTCGCTTGCGTGGCGGCGTGCCCGACCGGCGCGCTCGGCGACGATCCCGAGCGGCCGACGCTGCGCTTTTCGGAGGACGCCTGCGTGCAGTGCGGCTTGTGCCGGGCGACCTGCCCGGAAAAGTGATCACGCTGCGGCCGCAGCTCGATTTCCGCGCCGCCACCGCGAGCGCGCGGCTCATCAAGCAGGAGGAGCCGTTCCACTGCATCCGCTGCAACAAGCCGTTCGGCGTGAAGAGCACGATCGAACGCGTCGCCGCCAAGCTCGAAGGCAAGCACTGGATGTTCCAGGGCTCGGCCCAGCGCCTCGACGTGATCAGGATGTGCGAGGACTGCCGGGTGATCGCGATCACCGAGCAGGAATTCGACCCCTATGGCGCCCCGCCGCGGCCGCGCGCACGCACGACGGACGATTACCTGCGCGAGCGCGAGGAACAGGAGCGCACGGCCGAGAAATCATAAGGTGGGGCAATGCGCCGGTCACCCGCGACGCGTGGGCAAACCGTACGCGCCGCGCCTCTCACTTTTTCCGCGTCGCCTTTTCCAGGAATCGAACCAGAGCCGCGCGGTCCTGCGCCGAGCCGATTATCTGCTCCGGCATCTTGGTGCCGGGCGTATAGGTCATGGGCCCGAGCTCGAACAGCTTCGATACCGTTTCCGGCGTCCACACGATGTCGAGCCGCTTGAGCGCCTCGGAGAAATTATATCCGGGCAAGGTCGCGATCCGGCGGCCGAAAATGCCGGCGAGCGTCGGCCCCGCGCGAGCGCCTTCGTCCGGCCTCAAGGTGTGACAGGCGATGCAGGCGCGAAACACCTCGGCGCCGGGATCGCCGGCAAAGGCTGCGAGCGGATCCTCGGGCGCGCCGATGACGGCATGGCCGATGGGTTCGCCGGAGCTCACGTCCCAGCGCCGGATCATCCGATCGGTGCCGCCGGTGAGAAGCGTGCGGCCGTCCGGGAAAAAAGCGACCGACCAGACCGGCAGCCCCGGCCCGACCAGGGTGCGTTCGAGCTTGCGCGCGGCGCGCTCGATGATCGCGACCGAGCCGCGGATGCCGGCGGCGGCGATCAGCCTGCCGTCGGCGGAGCTCGCAACGGCGATGATCGGCGTCTGTCCCGCCTCGACCTCGCCGATGAGCGCGCCCGCGGCCGAGACCAGGTAGACCTTGCCGTCGGCGCCGGCGGTGACGATCTCGCCGTCCGGGCGCGACCGCGACCGCATTGAGCGGCGTCGGCAGCGTGACGATGGTGGGCGATCCCTGGCCGCTCGAGCGGCGCAGATGCGCAGCGTCGCGTCGTAGCCGGCGCTGACGAGCGCGCGGCCATCAGGCGTGAAGGCGACGCCGTTGACGTTCTGCGCATGGCCCTCGATCACGCGCGGCGCACCGCCGGCGAGCGGCCACAGCCGCGCCGTGCGATCCCAGGACGCCGAGGCCAGCATCGTCCCGTCGGGCGAGACCGCGAGAGCGACCACCGGCGCCTGATGGCCCTCGAGCACCGCCGACGGCTGCGGCTCGCCCGGCCTCCAGATCGCGATGCGCGCGTCCTCGCCGCTGGAGGCGATACGGCCATCTCCGAGGAACGCCACCGCATTGACGGCGCCGTCGTGGAACCGCAGCACCTGCTCGGCTGCGTTCCGCTGCAGCGACCAGCGGATCGCCGACGCTGTCGAAGCTGCCGGAGATCGCGCTGCGTGCCGTCCGGCGAGATCGCCAGCGCGCGCACCGGTCCGCCGTGGCCGCGCAATTGCGCATGCGCCGCGTCGACAGGAACGGCGGCGCTGCCGACGATCAGGCAACGCAGCACTAGTCAGAAGCGACGGTCGGCGCAAGCGCGCGATGACGTCCGCGAATCGAGTGTCCGAGATCGTCCGCATTGTGCCCTGCTCCATGCCGCTACAGCATGCCGAGCGCGCGGATTTTCTCGCGCACGCTCTCGTCGCGCAACGCGGCGAGGAACGCCTGCACCGCCGGGCGGTCGCGCCGGCTTTCGACCAGCAGAAAATCGTAGTCCTCGGGCGTGATCGGAAGGAAACCCAGCCCGTAAAGCCTGGCGACCGGCTCGATCGCGATAGCCCCAGTCGGCGCGGCCCTGCGCCACCGCGGCGGCGACCGCGTTGTGCGAGCGCGGCTGGTTGCTGTAGCCCGCCGGCCGCGCGCCGCCGAGCAGCTGGTCGATCAGCACGCGCGTGCCGGCGCCGGCATTGCGGTTGACCATCAGGCAGTGCTGGTCGGCGAGCGCGGCGGCGAGCGCCTCGGCCGCGCTCGTGCCGGCAAAGCGGGGATCGTCGGCGCGGTGCACGAAGCCTTGCATGCGCTGCCAGCCCTTCACCAGCGCCAGGCCGGGTCGCAGCAGATGCGCGTTGTAGACGCCGCTGGCGGGATCGACGAGGTGCACCGGCGCGAGATCGCATTCGCCGCGCTCGGCCGCCGCCACGCCGCCCAGGCTGCCGACCGCAATCGTGCGCGTGGTGAAGCCACGCTCGCGCAAGCGCGCCGAGCACGACATCGAGCGCGATGCAATGGCTGCCCATGACGACGAGATCGGGCATCGCCGCCGTCTCGCCGATGAGCGTGACGCGCGCGCGGGTGCCGGCGTCGAGCGCGCGAGCGAGCGCGTCGATCTCCAGAAAGCCGTCGGCCTGGGAGAAGCTCGTCACCGCGCCGGAGCCCTTGGCGGTCGGGAACGCCACCGGCCCGGTCTCGCCCGCCACCAGCGCCACCAGCACGAATTCCTTGCGCCCGAGCTCGGAGGCGATCCGCACCGGCACCTCGGCCTCGATGGCAGCGCGCGGCTTCCGGCGGCAGGCCCGCGCGCGCGCGGATCACCGGCGCGACGAAGGCATGGAAGGTGAAGATCGCGGAGGTCGGAAATCCCGGCAGCACCGCGAGCGGCTTGCCGTCGATCACGGCGAGGCAAAGCGGCTTGCCCGGCTTGAGCGCAACGCCATGGACCAGGATGCCGGGCGAGCCCAGCTTCGAGACGATGCGGTGCGAGAGATCGCCCGCGCCCTTCGAGGTGCCGCCGGAGAGCACCACCATGTCGCAGGTCGCCGAGCGCGCTGCGCATGGCAAGCGCAAGCGCCGCTTCGTCGTCGGCAACGGCGCCGAACGCAACCGGCTCGCCGCCCGCTTCGGTCACCGCGGCGGCGATGATCGCGCCGTTGCTGTCATAGACCTGCGCCGGCGCGAGCGGCGGCGCCGGGCGCCACCAGCTCGTCGCCGGTCGAGAGCACCGCCACCTTGGGCCTGCGCACGACCTCGATCTCGGCGATGCCGCAGGCCGCCAGCATTCCGATCTCGCGCGACGAGATGCGCGTGCCCCGCCGCAGCACCACTTCGCCGCGCGCGATGTCGGAGCCGGCATAGGAGACGAACTGCCCGGGCGCGACCGGCGCGGCGCACGTCGATCGCCGGCGCCCCGGCGTCGTCGACCAGCTCGGTGTGCTCGATCATGACCACCGCGTCGGCGCCGCGCGGGACCACGCCGCCGGTCGCGATGGTGGTGGCGGAGCCCGCCGCGACTTCGAGCGCCGGCGCATGTCCGCAGACGATCACTTCGCCATTGAGCGCAAAGCGGCGCGGCGCGGTATCGGTCGCGCCCGCGGTGTCGGCGGCGCGCACCGCAAAGCCATCGACATTGGCGCGATCGAACGGCGGCACGTCGATCGGCGCGATGACGTCATGCGCCAGCACGCGGCCGAGCGCCGCCGCAAGGTCGACGGTCTCGCCGGGCAGCGCGCGACAGATCGATGTGCCGGCGTGAAGCGCGCGTGCGCCTCCTCGGCGGAGACCACTTCCAGGAATTGCTCCTGGCGCGCGGCACGGCGGATGGCGGCCGGATCAGATCGTGCTCGCGCGCGGCCGATCCGGTTCGAAACGCGCAGTCATGGCCAAGGTCTTATCACGACCTCGCTGTGCGCCGGATATCCTTCGCTTTCGGGCTTGATCAAAATCCATCCATCGGCCTGCGCCAGCGCCGAGAGCGGCACATAGCCCGAGGCTATGGGGGTGGCGAAGCGACCGTCGCAGCGCACCGGCACGAGCTCCGCGAGGCCGACCGTCGAGGTCACCTTGTGCGTGAGCTTCGCCGTGCGCATCGGCAGCGGCTCCCGAGCTGCCCGCGAGCAGCGCGAGCATGCGCCGACCCAGCACGTGCCAGGCCGCCAGCGCCGCATCGAGGCGGCCGGGCAGCAGCCAGCACCGGGCGCCCGCCGACAGTTCCGAAAGCCGTCGTCTCTCCGGGCAACAGCCCAACGCCATGCACGTGCACCTCGCCTGCCGATGCGAGCGCACGCACGGTGGCGTCGCTGCGCGCCGCTGCCGGTGCCGCCGACGACGATGACCGCATCGGCGCCGCCATCGATGCAATGCCTGTCCAGCCGCTCGCCCGCTGCATCGGCGACGGCGATGCCGCCCTCGGACTCGATCGCGCCGGCGATGCATTCGACCGCGGCATCGATCACGGCGTCGCGTTGCGGCCGGGCGCGCAGCACACGCAGGCGCGGCACGCGAATGCGCACGCCGGTGACGCCCGCGGCCCCCAGCAGCGCGATCTGCACGCCGGCCGAGGCGGCGGCCCGCCTGCAGCAGCGTTGCGCCGCGCGGCGACATCGCCGCCCGCCGGCAGCACGCCTTCGCCGGGCCCGACCGGAGCCAGCGCCTGCGCCACGCCGTCGCGGATCGTGACGGCATCGAGCGGCGCCACTGCGTCGGTGTCGGCCGGCAGCGGCTGCCCGACATCGATGCGCACGGCGGCGGACAAGGGGCGCCGGCGCATGGGCGCCGGCATCGCTGGTCAACTCCGACTTCACCGCCCAGCCGTCGCGAAGCGCGAGCGCAGCCGGCGGAACGGGAGCGCCGATGACGACGTCCTCGGCCAGGGTGCGGCCGAGTGCAGCGATAGCGTGGCGGCGACCGGCGCCACCGGTCGCACCAGCGCATCGATGCGGGCGAGCACGTCGGCAAGCGGCGTGAGCCGGGCAATTCGCTGCGGAGTATCGGGAGCAGGAGCCATCGCAATCGGTTGCCATTAATATAGTGTCGTGTCCCGCGAAAACTGCCTGCGCGAAAGGGAAGAGCCGGACGCCAGTCGGCACGACGAGATCAGATGACGGAAAAGACCATCAATTTGCGCGGCCTCAAATGTCCCCTGCCGGCCCTGCGCGTGCGCAAGGCGCTGACCGGCCTCAAGGCAGGCGACGTGCTCATTGCGGAATGCACGGATCCCCTCACCGCCATCGATATCCCGAATCTCTTGAACCAGACCGGCGACAAGCTCGAGGCAAGCTCGCGCGACGGCGACGTGTTGGTGTTTCGCATCCGGAAAAGCTGAAGCCGCGTAGTAGGGGGTTGACGCCGGAACGCATCACCGCTTTCGCCGGCTGCCCGTCGCGAGGTATGGCGGATTGCGCCGGCGCTGATCCGCCGTACCCATTGGCTGACCCATCCTACACCCGGAATTCGTCGCGGTTGCGGCCTTCCGAGACGTTGAGAAATAGCTCATCGAGCGCAGGGCGGCGATTGATCATGCCCTGCTCGTGCGAATAGGACACCAGCCGCTCGAAATTCTTGGCATTGCGCTCGGTCAGCCCGTATTCCCAGGGGTCCTTGCCCAGGATTCTGCTCCTGTTCCTCCCAGCCCTCGCGATACCAGGCGAGCGGGACGATGCGCGGATTGACCATCCGCTCCATCGCAAGCGCCTTGGCTTCGTCGAAAGCTTTGTACATGTTGGTCGCCACCCAGGGATGGCGCTCGACGATCTCCTGCTTGATGCCGACGACGTGCATGATCGGGAAGATGCCGGTCCTGCGGTAGAAGGCGATCTCCTCCTGCTTGTAATTCGGGAACAGGCGGCCGACGCGCTTGTCGCCGGCGGTGAGCGGCCTGATCAGGTCGGGCGAGAACAGCGCATCGATCTCGCCGGCCACCAGCATATCCTCGAGCGATTTCCCCTCCGGCACCTGCATGATGTTGAGGCCCGGCGGTGGCGTGAAGTCGACGTCCTCGTCGATCTCGCTGAGCCATTCGATCGCGTTGTGCGGCACCCCGTAATCATGCTCGAGGATGCCGCGCATCCACAGGCCGGCGGTGAACAGAAAGCCTTTGGTTCCGGCCTTGCGGCCGATCAGGTCGGTAGGCTTGCGTGATTCCCTTCGAGGTATTGACGAAAATGAAGCCGTGGCGGAAGCGGCGATGAGGAAAGACCGGGATGGCGCGAAACGGCAACTCCCGGTCGCGAGCGGCGATGTAACCGGAGCCCGAGACCTCGGCAACGTCGAACTCGCGGCCGCGCAGAAACCGCCAATGACGTGGAGACGCGGCCATGTCGGTCAAGACCGTGAGCTCGATGCCGTCGGGCTGCACGACGCCTTCCTTCAAGGCCCGCATGATCTCGTAATCGCCGCAGGCAAAGGTGAGCTGGAGCTTGCGGGACATTTCAGCCGCGCTTCGCCGGGGAACCGCCCCGAAACGGCACATGCCCCGCGTCAAGCCCCGCGCGCGGCACGAACAGCGCACCAGTTCCCGTCGGCGACGTCTGCATCTCGAAACTCCATCCAGCCTTATCCAGCCTTGCATGTGAACAAGCACGCGGGCTTGTTCACAGGGCTCACTCGGTCGGCATTCCCTTATCACAAGACCGTCGAAGCGAGTGGGCTCGCGACGAGAATCCATCGCAGCACGTTGCATGCCTGGCACCCTCGACATGTCGGTCTCGGGTTGAACGGTCGTGTTGGTAGACGGCACGACGAGGCCGATACGCTTTCTGTTTCCCAAAGTGCCGGGCAAGATGTGAGCCCCTCGATGACGCCGGAAAATACCTGTGCCGGAACGGCGTCACAAGCGCACTGCTTTGCTGCTGCACCTTTACTCTTGCTTCGCGTGCTGCCACGCGCCAGGAGCCTTGCGCACCCGATGCCCAGAATTCCGGATTGGAGCGAACTCGACGCAACGGGCCGCCGCCGCAGGCAGGAAGCCGCGCGCGGTCGAGCGCACGCGCTCGATCCGGTTCTCAACGCATTCGCGCAGATAAATTCGGCACCCCCTCCGTCACCGCTGGCCGCTCGTTTGGGCGGTCTGCCCTATGCCGCCAAGGATATGTTTCGGACCCCGTCGCACAATCCGGGTGGCGGGATCGGCGGCACCGGCGATCTCGGCATCGCCGGAAACAGCGAGCTTCTCGAACGCCTCGGCGCAGCCGGCGCCGATCTGATCGGTTTCACCAACATGACCGAGCTCGCCTACGAACCGTCCGGCTTCAACGCGACGCGCGGTCGCGTCAGGAATCCTTGGAAGTTGGATTTCATATCCGGCGGCTCCTCGTCCGGATCGGCCGCCGCCGTAGCAAGCGGCGCCGTCGTTGCCGCTCTCGGTTCCGACACCGGAGGCTCGTTGCGCATCCCTGCGCACGCCTGCGGTCTCACCGCCTGGAAGCCGACGCACGGTCTGGTCTCGGTGGCGGGCGCCATGCCGCTGGCGCCGACGCTTGACACCATCGGTCTGCTCGCGCGGAGCGCCGAAGACATGAAGACGTTGGTGCCAATCATTGCTGAACTGCCGCAATCGAAAGGCATCGGCCGTGCGATCGTGCCGGAGGATGTCGTTGCGGAATGCGACCCGGCCGTTCGGCGCGCCGTCGCGGACTCCGTGGCAGCCATCGAGGGAGCGGGCATTCCGATCGAGCGTCGCTCGGCGCTGGCGGCAATCGAGACGATCGACCGTCATTCGTTGATCGTGATGCAGGGGGAAAGCGCGCGCGTGCATCGTAAGCGGGTCGACGATCCCTCCATTGCACCTGAGCTGCGGCGGCGGCTTGCCAAAGGACTGGAAATCACGGACGCGGCGCTGGTTGAAAGCGTCAACGCGCGGATGAGATTGGTGCGGGATTTCGAAGAACAGGTGCTTGCCGGGAGTAATGTCGTGGTGCTGCCCATCATGGCGATTCTCACGCCGCGCGCCGACGAGTGCGATCCGGCCTCGGAACGCTTCTCGCCTCGGACCCTCTACGCGCTGAGCCGCTTCACGCGCTTCGTCAACATGCTCGGTTTCCCGGCGGTCGCCCTGCCCGCCGGGTTCGACAGGCGCGGACTGCCCCTCGGGGTGCAGATCGTCGGGCGCGCCGGATCCGATTTGGCGCTTCTCGATCTTGCCCGGCATGTGCAGTCGAAGACCGACTGGCACGCCCGCGTCCCGACCGCCATCGCCCATCCGTGCCCGAACCGCAGCTCCCGTCATGACACGGCCGATCACAAAGCAGCGATGGGTTTCGCAAGAGCTCAATCACATCCTACCGAGCTCACATCGTCAGCACGATTTTTCCGAAATGCTTGTTGGCGCGCATATGTGCCTGCGCCTCGACCGCCTGCTCGAGCGGAAAGCGGCGATCGATCGGCAGCGTCAGCTTGCCCGCCGTCACTGCATCCCAGAGATCGGCGCGCATCCGGCGGCTGATCTCGCGCACTTCGTCGAGCGTGCGGGTGCGGAAGGTCACCCCGAGATAGTCGATCCGCCGCAGCGCATGCAGGTCGAAGTCGAACTCGGCCTTGGCGCCGGCGAGCCGGCCGACATTGACGATACGGCCGAGCAGCGCGGTCGCCTTCATTGTTTGCGCAACCACAGGTCCCGACAGCATGTCGACCACGAGGTCGACACCCCGGCCCTTGGTCGCCTCGAGCACCGCATCCGGCCAGGCGGCGACGCCGGTGTCGATCGCAAGATCGGCCCCGAACTCGTGGAGTCGCGCGCGGCGCGCGGCGTTGGTGGAGGACCCGATCACCAGCCCGGCACCCCTCACCTTGGCGATCTGGAGGCCCATGAGACCGACGCCCGAGCTCGCGCCTTGGATCAGCACGCTCTCGCCAACCTGCAGACGTCCGGCTGTGACCAGGGCATTGTGCAACGTGATCAGCGCAACCGGCAACGTGGCCGCGGTCTCGAAGCTCACGCCATCAGGCATCGGGTTGACGCGCCCCCAATCCGAGACGGCATATTCGGCATAGCCGCCGCTACCGGAGCACATGACGCGGTCACCGGGTTTGAAGGAGCCCTGCACCTCGGCGCCACTCTTCGACCACCTCGCCGGCCCATTCGATGCCGACCGGCGCGCCGATCCCGCCATGGCTGCCGTGGGGGAGACCGCGCGCGGTGGCGAGATCGGCGCGATTAAGCCCGGCTGCCCGCACCCTCACCAGGACCTCGTTGGGCTTGGGCCGCGGCTGCGGGATCTCGCGAACTGACAGTCCGTTCTCGGAAGCAACGCCGGCCTTCATCGATGTTCTCCCGGATTCATCCGTGCAGTGCGAGCGAGCGCAAGTTACCTGAGCGAGACGCGCGAAGTCATGTGCTATCGTGCTTGCGAATGCTCGAGCAGCCGGGCCTGGAGACCTCGATGCCGGAACGCAGCAAGCCGCCTTTCCGTGCCGACCATGTCGGCAGCCTGATTCGCCCCGATGCCCTCATCGAGGCGCGCGAGCAGGCCGGGAAGATGGAGATATCGCAGGCCGAGCTCGCGGGCATTCAGCAGGCGGCGATCCGCGACGTCGTGCGCATGCAGGAGGACCTCGGCCTCGAGCTCGTCACCGACGGCGAATACAATCGCCACTCCTGGCACCGCGATTTCTTGTTGAAGTTGCGGAATGTGCAGACGATGCCTGCAAGGCTCACGGTGCGCTTCCATTCCACGGAAGGCGAGCGTCGCCACAGCCCGCCGACCATGCAGGTGACGGGCCGGCTCGCTCGGCCTGACGATGGCGGAATTTTCGTCGACGACTTCAAGTTCCTCGTTTCTGTTGCGCGGGCATTGCCGAAAATCACGATTCCGTCGCCCACGGTGTTGCATTTCCGCGGCGGACGCGGCGCGATCGATGCCGCGGCCTATCCCGACATCGCGGCGTTCTACGATGATCTCGCCCGGCTCTATCGCGAGGAGATCGCGGATCTGGCGCAGGCAGGCTGCCGCTATCTGCAGGTCGACGAGGTCAATCTCGCCTATCTCTGCGACCCCGAGTTGCGCCGACAGGTTGCCAATATCGGCGAAGATCCGGATACGCTGCCCAAGACCTATGCCAGGCTGTTGAACGACACGATCAAGGATCGTCCCGGCGACATGACGGTCTGCATGCATCTTTGCCGCGGCAATTTCGCCGGCGCCTGGGTCGCGGAGGGCGGCTACGAGCCGATCGCGGAGCTTATTTTCAATGAGATCGGTTTCGACGGCTATTTCCTGGAGTACGACAGCGAGCGTGCCGGCGGCTTCGAGCCGCTGCGCTTCCTGCCCAAGGGCAAGACCGCCGTGCTCGGCCTGGTCACCACCAAGAGCGGCGTGCTGGAATCGAAGGACGCACTCAAGCGCCGCATCGGCGAGGCGTCCCGTTACGCGCCGCTCGAGCAACTCGCCCTGAGCCCGCAATGCGGTTTCTCCAGCGGCATCGGCGGCAACACCATGGATATCGCAGCAGAGATCGCCAAGCTTGCGCTGGTCGTCGAGACTGCGCGCGAGGTCTGGGGATCGGCTTAGCTTCAGCGACTTCCCGCGCAAAATCGCGTCGTGAGTTTGGCCCAGGCGAATCAGCGGGTTACGTTGTTGGCGACCAGAGCCAATGACCGAGATAGAATTTCCGCCACCAGACGCTCACGCGCCCCGATCACGACAGCACGAGGCGGATCCGCCATGACCAAGGCAGCAAGGAAAAAAGCCTCGCGCGCGAGGGGGCGAACGGCTCGCCAAAGACCGAAACCATCTCCGCGCAGCCCCCGGACTGCGGCCCGGACTTCCAAGGGCCCGGCATCCAAGCCGTTGGTCATCGATGTGCACGCCCACATCCTGGTGCCCGAGGTCATGAAATTCACCTATGAGCGATCCTTGTTTGCGCAGGGCGTCGCCGGAAGGGGCGAAGGCGGCAGGCCCGAAGGCGTGCCGGAGCCGCTGCTCGCACGCATGACCGAGCCGCCGCTGCGCATCAAGGACATGGACGAAACCGGCGTCGATATCCAGGTGATCAGCCCGAGCATCCTGCAGCAATGCACCTACTGGGCAGAGCCCGACGAGGCGCTGCGAATGGAACGGCTCGGCAATGATCGCGTCGCCGAGGCGGTGGCGCAGCATCCTCACCGGCTCGTCGGGCTCGGCTCTCTGCCGCTGCAAGATATCGCCGCCTCGACCGCCGAGCTCGAACGCTGCGTCCGCGATCTCGACTTGCGCGGGGTCATCATCTCATCGAACGTGAATGGGATCGAGCTCGGCGATGCGGTGCTGCGGCCGTTCTGGGCCAAGGCGCAAGAGCTGAGCGCCGTGATCTTCATTCACCCCGCCGGAAATTCCGACGAGCGCATGCGGCGCAATCGCCTCATCATCACAATCGGGCAGCCGCTCGAAGAGGCCTACGCGCAATCCTCCCTGGTCTACGAGGGGGTCATGGACGCGTTTCCAAAGCTCAAAATCCTGATCGCCCATGGCGGCGGATATCTTCCGTTCTATACCGGCCGCCACGACAACGACTATCGCTACGGTCGCTGGCCCAAGCTCACGGGCGACTTCAGCAGCTATCTGCCCAAGTTCTTCTACGACACCGTCCTGTTCAACCCAGACATGCTGGAATTCCTGGTGAGCAAGGTTCCTGCCAGCCACGTCATGCTGGCTTCGGACTATCCCTTTGCCGAGAAGCAGCCGGTGGAATATGTCCGTCGCGCAAAGAGCATCTCCAGGAAGGATCAGGATGCTATCCTGGGCGCCAATGCCGCGTGGCTGTTCGGCATTGCAATTTGAGCAACACTGGACGGCGTTGCGACAACACCATTCCGAGACACTCGTCATGACCGACGTCGAGATCGTTCTGCATCCGATTCCGACGCCCGACAGCAGGCCCTACCTGATCGTGCAGGGTCCCGACGGCAATCTCTGGTTCTGCGAGAATGGCGCGTCGAAGGTCGCGCGAATGAATCCGGATGACGCAAGCTTCGCGGAATTCGTGACGCCGACGCCGAACAGCCGGCCGGTCGGCATTGCCGCCGCGGCGGACGGCGCCCTCTGGTTCTGCGAAAACGCCGGAAACAACGTCGGGCGCATCACGACCTCCGGCGAGATCACGGAATTTCCGGTCCCGACGACGCAGGCCGGACCCGACGGCATCGTATCGGGACCCGACGGCAATGTGTGGTTCTCCGAAGCGCTGGCGAGCCAAGTGGGCCGGATCACACCGGCAGGCATCGTGACGGAATTTTCCAAGGGCCTGACCGCAGGCTGCCGGCCACTTTCGCTGGTGGTGCGCGACGGCGACCTCTGGTTCAGCGAATACCAGGCCGGGCAGATCGGCCGGATCGCCATGGACGGCCATGTCACCGAGTATCAAATTCCGACGCCGAACAGCGAACCGCGAGCGATGGCCGCTCATCCCGACGGCAGCATCTGGTTCGTCGAAACCAAGGCCAATGCACTCGGACGAATCGACGGACAAGGACGCATCACCGAATGGCCGGTGACCACGCCGAAGGCATCGCTGCGCGGCGTCGCCGTCGCCGCCGACGGCGACCTCTGGTTCACCGAGAATTTTTCCAACAAGATCGGCCGCATGGCGCCGGACGGACAGGTCATCGGCGAATATGCGATCCCGGTCGAGCGCTGCGGTGCTCGTGCGATCACAGCGATCCCGGACGGCCGGCTGTTCTTCTCGGCTCACGACGCCGGCGCCATCGGGGAAGTGATTCCGCGGCGATGAGTCGTCGGGCCGCGCAAAGCGCGGACCCGATGGCTGACGCTACGCGCTACGCCGCATCCGGGGACACGAATTAGTCTACAAGGGAGCGATACATGACGGCCCATCGCAGTATCGAGGACCGAATTCGTACGATCGAGGACCGGCTCGAGATCTATGATCTGATCGCAAGTCATCCACCGAGCGCCGATACCGGCGGCCGGGATCATATCGCGGCGAGCTGGGTGGAAGACGGAGTGTTCGACCGCGGCGAGCATCTTTCGAGCCCGCGCGGGCGCGACACCATTGCCGATCACGTTCTCACGCCCGAGCACCAGGCTGCGATCGCGCGCGGTCTCGCGCATTTCACCGGGCTGCCGCATGTCGCCATCGAGGGCGACACCGCCATCGTCACGTCCTACCTGCAGATCCTGGTGCCGCAGACCGAGGGCGATCCCGTCGACGTGCCGAACCACGGCA
Source organism: uncultured Alphaproteobacteria bacterium (assembly GCA_963831225.1). Lineage (GTDB taxonomy): Bacteria > Pseudomonadota > Alphaproteobacteria > Rhizobiales > Xanthobacteraceae > VAZQ01. Next base: position 34,495 of record CAWHPT010000016.1, on the reverse strand, counting down.
GCTCGCGAGGGTTCCGGGTCCACCGCGTGACCGCGAACCGATGGGAGCTCGTGCGCACCGGCCAGGGCTGGAAGATCAAGCAGCGCACGCTGCGGCCGCTCGACGGCTCGGAACCAGCGCGAACGATTCTGCGTCAGGCAATTGCCAAGTAAGCCGATGGCGGTTGGTTGAGCAGCAGAGACCGTGGCGTGTCCCGGACGCGGTGCAGCGCGCAGCGTCTTCGCGGAGCGATGCACTGCTGATCCGGGACCTTCAAGAACTCGGTACGCAACGGTCCCGGGTCTGCAACGCACCACTCCGCTTCGCTCCGTGTTGCGCTGCGCCCGGGACACGAGTTCACGAGTTACGAGCTGCCGTGCCAATAGATAGGCGCGTCAGCCGCCCGGTCTCAACACATCCTCGAGCCAGTCCCACATGGCGTGCACGCCGACGGTGACATTGTCGACCTGGCAGTGGTGGAATCCCCCCTCCTCGCGGTCGAACACCTCGAGGGTCTTGCGCTTCGACCCGACCGCATCGAAGCATTTCTGCGCGAGTGCCAGTGGAATCTGCTCATCGCCGGCGCCGTGCAGCAGCAGGAACGGACATGACATTTTCTGCACGATGCCGTCGAGCCGGAACCCCTCCAGCTTCTCGAGCGCTGCCTCCTGGCTCGTCACGCCGAGCACCCATTGCAGATGGTCAGGCGGCACCGAGAGCGACAGCACCTTGCCGGAAGCGAGCTCGTCGAGCCGCCTTTGCCCAGATGGCGTGATAATCCCATTGCGCGCCCCAGGCGATGCAGCAGGCAAAGCGCGGCTCGAGCGCCGCCGCGCGCGGCGCGTAATAGCCGCCGAGGCTCAACGCCATTACCCCGATGCGCCGGGGATCGAATTCCGGACGAGAAAGCGAGGTATTCGTAGGCCGGCGTGGCGTAGCGCTCGGTCTCGGCAATGAGCGGGCAGGTTGCGGAAGCGCACGCTCTCGCCGTTGCCGGGTCCGTCGACGATCAGGCAGCCGATGCCGCGCGCGGCTAGATCGGGAATGCCGTAGCCGTATTGCAATTCCTTGGTGACGTCGAAGCCGTCGAAGAACACCATGCACGGCGCCGGTCTCGAGCCGGCAGCCGCGGGATCGGGATGCACCAGCAGCGCCGGCAGGCTGGTGCCGTCGTAGGGCACCTCGACCGGCTCGATGCGGGGATGGCGGATGATGCCGGCGGCTTCCTTGAAAATCGCTACCGACTTGGCATAGACATCCATGCTGCGTTGCGAGCGCGGATGAATGAACCGCTCGCCGGTCTGATAGTAGCGCGACGCCCGCATGAAAGCAGGATGCCGCGGTGAGCGCATGGCCGCTGCTCAGCCGTTCACGGCCGCGCGCCTCGATCCTGTCGCCCATGCGTGTCCATTCTTCGAACCACGCGTGGTCGTCGCCGACGCTGATCCTCGAGCGCGCGCCCGACGCGATGCACCTCGTCGATCTCGATGCCGGTCCAGGGCGCGGCGGAGAGGCAGATGAGCAGCCCCATGGACCAGCGATAGTTGTCGGGAAAGTAAAGAAAGGCAGGGTCGCCTTGGCGGCCGATCACGAATGTCTCGCTCCTCTTAGTGTCATGCCCGCGCAAAGCGGGCATCCAGTAATCACCGCGTTGACCGTCGTGGCACGGTCGCCCAACAACCGGCGCTCGGCGGTTTACTGGATTCCGGCTCTCGCTCCCCCGGATCAAAGTCCGGGGTCGCTCGGCCGGAATGACACGCGTGGCTTCACACCGGCCTTTCGCCGAGGATGGTCACGCGCCGCATCAAACGGCGCTCGTCGGCGCTGAAATCGGTGCGGGCGTGCAAGGCGCAACGGTTGTCCCACATCAGGAGATCGCCGGGGCGCCAGACATGCTCGTAGATGAGCTCGCGCTGCTCCTGGTGGTCGAACAGGTAGTCGAGCAGCTCGTCGCTCTCCTGCTGAGCCAATCCTTCGATGTGAACCGTCATCAGTCGGTTGACGTAGAGCGCTTTACGGCCGGTCGCGGGATGCGTGCGCACCACCGGATGCAGGCAGGACGGCACGCCCGCGGCGACACGGGTGCCGCGCTTGGTCGCGGCGGTGTCATAGTCATACGCATTGAGCGCCTTGCGGCCTTCGATGCGGCGCTTGATGTCGGGAGGCAGCGTCTCGTAGGCCTTGTAGCCGTTGGCGAACAGCGTGTTGCCTCCGCGGCTCGGCACCTCGAGCGCATAGAGCATCGAAGCCATCGCCGGCCGCTCCTGATGGCACTGGTCGGTGTGAAAATGCATCTCGCCATCGGGCAGCGCGCCGATCGGCTTGCCGTCCTCGCGGATGTTCGAGATCAGCATGACCGCGGGATGGCCCCGGACGAACTGCTCGGTATGAATCTTGGCCGGCGGTCCGAACTTTTCCGCGAAGCGCACCTCGTCCTCCTCGCGCAGCTCCTGGTCGCGCAGGAGAATGACCAGGTTCCGGTGCCAGATATCCTGGATTTGTGCGAAGGCGTGATCGTCGAGCGGCACGCTCAGATCGACCCCGATGATCTCGGCGCCGATTGCCGCCGACAAGGGCCGCCAGGTCAGCGGCAGGGCTGCAAGCTTCGCCTCCGCCGGCAACGTGCTTCGTTTCCATTCGGATTGCTCCAGTCGAGCGCCGCGGCTGTCAAGAAAGGCCCACCGGCTGAGGCGAAGATTATGCGCCGCGAGCCGGTCGAACCTCAAGGCTCCTTGGCGTCGATCAGGACGAACGCGATGCGGCAGGGCTCCTTGCCCCGATTGACCCAGGCATGGTTGGTGCCTTGTTGGATCAACACATCGCCGGCCTCGAGATGGATCTCCGAATCGTCGAGCAGCATGTCGATCTCGCCTGCCATGACGATCGCGTAATCCACGGTTCGGGTGCGATGCATGGCAGGGTGCCGTGGCGGCAGGCCGCGCTTGGGAGCGCCGTCGCCCAGGCTGCCATGCATCGTGCTGGGATCGAGGTTGCGCATTTCCGCGGTTTCCGGCGGAAAGTCGACGACCCGGAACACGGAACCGCCGCGCGGGGGCATGATGCCGATGTCGATCGCGGCACGATCGGCGGTGCCGGAGAGGTCCGCCGGCGACTGATCCGTTACCCACAACACGCGCGATACCGTCTGCGCGTGCGGCCGCACCTTCTTGTGCGGATTGGCGCCATCCAGCAGCACGACCGCCTTGTCCTCGGCATCGACGGTGGTGACCACGCGGCGAACGTCTGCACTCAGAGCCATGACCGGAATCTCCTTGGTTATGACCGCCTGCATCGGATCTGGGAAAACGAGCTCAACCAACGCTTCACCGGTTTCATATCGCGACCGGCTCCGGATGGCCTCACACCTGCCGCTCGACCATCTTGCGCTTGATCTCGGCGATGGCTTCCGCCGGATTGAGGTCCTTCGGACAGGCTTTGGTGCAGTTCATGATGGTGTGGCAGCGGTACAGGCGGAACGGATCTTCGAGATTGTCGAGGCGCTCGCCGGTCGATTCATCGCGGCTGTCGCGGATCCAGCGGTTCGCCTGCAGCAGGGCGGCAGGCCCGAAAAAGCGCTCGCTGTTCCACCAATAGCTCGGACAAGCCGTCGAGCAGCAGGCGCATAGAATGCACTCGTAAAGGCCATCGAGCTTCTGGCGGTCCTCGTGACTCTGCTTCCATTCCTTCTGCGGCGTGGGAGAGGTGGTCTGCAGCCACGGCTGGATGGCGGCGTGCTGGGCATAGAAATTGGTGAGATCCGGGCACCAGGTCCTTGACCACCGGCATGTGCGGCAACGGATAGATTTTCACCGCTCCCTTGATGTCCTTCATGTCCTTGGTGCAGGCGAGCGTATTGGTGGCATCGATGTTCATGGAGCACGAGCCGCAGACGCCTTCGCGACAGGAGCGGCGGAAAGTCAGCGTAGGATCGATGTTGTTCTTGATCCAGATCAGCGCGTCGAGAACCATCGGTCCGCAATCGCCGGTGTCCACGTAGTAGGTGTCCATGTGCGGGTTCTGGCCGTCATCGGGATTCCAGCGATAGATGCGATACTCCCGCACCTCCTGCGCCCCGTTGGATAGGCCCAGGTCTTGCCTTCTATGACCTTGGAGTTCTTTGGAAGCGTGAATTGTACCATGTGATCAATAAACCCTCGCCTTCGGCTCGATATACGCAACTTCGTTGGTGAGCGTGTAAGTGTGCACCGGCCGATAGTCGATCGTCACCGCACCGTTGGGATCGATCCAGGCGAGCGTGTGCTTCATCCATTTCCTGTCGTCGCGCTCGGGGAAATCTTCGCGGGCGTGCGCCCCGCGGCTTTCGGTGCGGTTTGCCGCGGAGTCCATGGTGACGATCGCCTGAACGATCGAGATTGTCGAACTCGAGGGTCTCGATCAGGTCGCTGTTCCAGATCAGCGAACGGTCCGTGATCCTTGATGTCGGGAATCGCCGGCATCGACCTCGTGGATCAGCCTGTGCCCTTCCTCGCAGCACCTCGCCGGTTCGGAACACCGCGCAATTGTTCTGCATCACCTTCTGCATGCGCAGCCGCAACTGCGCCGTCGGCGTCTTGCCGGACGCATGGCGGAACTTGTCCAGCCGCGAGAGCGCCAAGTCGGCGGAGTCCTTCGGCAGATCCGGATGCCTGTCGCCGGGTTGCAGGATCTGCGCACAGCGCAACGCCGCCGCGCGGCCGAACACCACGAGATCGATCAGTGAATTGGAGCCGAGCCGGTTTGCGCCATGGACGGACACACAGGCCGCCTCGCCGAGCGCCATCAAGCCGGGCACCACGCAATCGTCGTTGCCGTTCTTCTTGGTGAGCGCCTCGCCATGATAATTGGTGGCGATGCCGCCCATATTGTAATGCACCGTCGGCACGATCGGGATCGGCTCGCGAGAGATGTCGACCCCGGAGAAGATGCGCGCGGATTCCGCGATGCCCGGCAAACGCTCCCGCAGCATCGCCGGATCGAGATGATCGAGGTGGAGATGGATGTGATCCCTGAGCTTGCCGGCACCGCGGCCCTCGCGGATCTCGATGGTCATGGCCCGTGACACGACATCGCGCGAGGCGAGATCCTTGGCGGAGGGCGCGTAGCGCTCCATGAAGCGCTCCCCCTCCGAATTGACGAGATAGGCGCCCTCTCCGCGGGCACCCTCGGTGATCAGGCAGCCTGCGCCATAAATGCCGGTCGGATGGAATTGCACGAATTCCATGTCCTGCAGCGGCAGGCCGGCGCGCAACACCATGGCGTTGCCGTCACCGGTGCAGGTATGCGCCGAGGTGCAGGAGAAATAGGCGCGCCCATAGCCGCCGGTGGCGAGGATCGTCATCTGAGCGCTTCGAAACGATGGATCGAGCCGTCATCGAGCTTGATGGCGACAATGCCGCGGCAACGGCCTTCGTCATCCATGATCAGATCGATGGCGAAGAACTCGATGAAGAATTCAGCGGCGTGGCGGAGCGCCTGGCCATACATGGTGTGCAGCATGGCGTGGCCGGTGCGGTCGGCGGCAGCGCAGGTGCGCTGCGCCGTGCCCTTGCCGTAATGCGTGGTCATGCCGCCGAACGGGCGCTGGTAAATCTTGCCATCCTCGCGGCGCGAGAACGGCAGGCCCCAATGTTCGAGCTCGTAGACCGCTTCCGGAGCGTTGCGGCAGAGATACTCGATGGCATCCTGGTCGCCGAGCCAATCAGACGCCCTTGACGGTGTCGTACATATGCCAGCGCCAGTCGTCCTCGCCCATGTTGCCGAGCGCGGCCGCAATGCCGCCCTGTGCAGACGACGGTATGCGAGCGGGTCGGAAATACCTTGGTGATGCACGCCGTCTTCAGCCCGGCCTCGCTGCAGCCGACCACCGCTCGCAGGCCGGCGCCGCCGGCACCCACCACGACCACGTCGTAGCTGTGATCCTCGATCGGATACGCGCGGCCATTGGTGGCCGGCGCCTTGCCGCTGGAAATGCCGTCTGATGCCATCGGTCAGACCTTGAAGCTGAGCGCGAGGATGGCAAACGCCGCGGCGAGCCCGACCGCGATCGCGAAGAAAGTGTTGGCCATGAGCAGAGCCAGCTTGGCGTCTCGTCATGCACATAGTCCTCGATGATGACCTGCATGCCGATGCGCATATGCGTGGTGATCGACAGGACGAACAGCAGCATGATCACCGACACCAGCGGCGAGCCGAGAACCTGCACCACGGCGGCATGATTGCGACCGAGAAGCGCCACCACGATCAGCACGAAGGCGATGGTCAGCGGAACGTTCGCCACGGCGGTCAGGCGCTGACGCCAGAAATGCTCGGTCCCCGACCTGCGCCGAGCCGAGCCCGCGCACGCGACCGAGCGGCGTGCTCATGCGTCCAAGTCCCATGGTGCAAGTCCCATCAGCGCGGCCCTCCCATGAACAGATAACCCACTGCCCAGATGATGATGGTCAGGCTGATCGAACCGACGAGATTTGCCGCCGCCAGCCACTCGCGCTCGTTGGGACCGAATCCGCGCCCGGTATCCCAGATCAGGTGCCGGATGCCGCCCAGCATGTGGTGCATCAGCGCCCAGGTATAGCCGAACAGGATGATCCGGCCGAGCATCGAGTTCATGAACGATCCGATACCGGCATAGGCATTGGGACCGATGCCGCCGCGACCAGCCACCAAGCCACCAGCAGCGTGCCGAAATAAAGCCCGGCGCCGGTGATGCGATGGACGATGGACATCATCATCGTCAGCATCGGCTTGTAGATGAAGAGGTGAGGAGAGAGTGGCCGCTCTACCGGGCGCCCTGGTTTCGGCCATTGTTGCTCTCCGCTTGTCCGCGCCGGCAACCCCGGCTAGTCCCGGAAGCAGTTCCTAACCCAATGTCGGCGCAGGCCGCAATCGGCAGCACCGGGCATCGGGCGCGGGTCGCCTTGCTTCGCCAGTCGGCGAATATGCTGTTGCTTGCCCTGGCCGACAATCGGTATTTGACGTAGTTTTCCTTCGTCGAATTCGAAGGCAGCCGATGCGGTTCGACTTGACCGATCTCAGCCTGTTTCGCCACGTGGTGGAGGCCGGCAGCATCACCGGCGGAGCCCAGCGCTCGCATCTTGCGCTTGCGGCAGCCTCCACGCGCATCCGCAACATGGAGGAAGGACTGGGTGCCGCGCTGCTCGTGCGCGGGCGGCAAGGAGTCACCCCGACGCAGGCCGGCCGCACCTTGCTCCAGCACGCGCGCGCAATCCTGCGGCAGGCCGAGCGGCTGCGCGAAGATCTCGGCGCCTATGGCGGCGGCCTGGCCGGCCAGATCAGGATGCTCTCCAACACCAATGCGCTCACCGAGTTCTTGCCCGAAGCTTGAGCTCGTTTCTCTCCGCGCATCCCAATGTCAGCGTCGACCTCGAGGAACGGCTGAGTGACGAGATCGTCGGCCTGATCGCCGAAGGCGTCGCCGATCTCGGCATCGTCGCCAGCACCGTCGATGCGAGCGCGCTCGAAACCTACCCGTTCCGCAAGGACCGGTTCGTGCTGGCGGTTGCGCGCAATCATGCGCTGGCCAAGCGTTCGAAGATTTCCTTCGCCGAGGTGCTGGAGCACGACTTCGTCGGTCTCGACCGGGCGAGCGCGCTGCAGCGCTTCCTCGCCGACAAAGCGGCTGCGCATCGGGCAGCCATTGCGACTGCGCGTGCAATTGCGCAGCTTCGATGCGGTGTGCCGGCTGGTGGAGTGCAATGTCGGGATCGGCATCGTGCCGGAAACCACTGCGCGCCGCGTGGCGCGGACGATGGCCATCGTGCCGGTCACCCTCATCGATGCCTGGGCGATCCGCGAGCTCACGATCTGCGTTCGCAGCTTCGACGAATTGCCGCCCTATGCGCGTCAGCTGGTCGACCACCTGCGCACTGCCGCATGAGAATTCGGCCGTTCGGTCGCGGCCGCAACATCTCGAGCACGATTGCGAGCTGACAGGCCGTCGGAACAAGTCAGCGGACGACCGGTTTTCCCGCTGATCCGCATTCGCAGCAAGGTCGTGGGATCCAAGGAGTTCAAGTCATGAACATTCTGAAATGCGTAGGAACGACGAGCGCGACCGCCTTGCTGGCGGCGAGCCTGACAATTGCCGGCCACCGCCCAATCGGCCAAGGCCATGCTCCAGGACAAGAACGGCAAGCAGGTCGGCACCGTCGACCTCTCGCAAACCCCGGCCGGGGTCTTGATCAAGCTCTCGCTCGAGGGGCTGCCGGCCGGCGAGCGCGCCTTCCATATTCATGCGGTCGGCAAGTGCGAGCCGCCGTTCGAGTCCGCCGGGCCCGCATTTCAATCCCGACAACAAGAAGCATGGCATGATGGCGGGCCACGGCCATGCCGGCGACATGCCGAACCTGCACATTCCGCCAAGACGGCAAGCTCGTGATCGAGGTGCTCAATGCGGCGGTCACGCTCGACAAGGGCAAGCCGAACTCGGTCTTTCATCCTGGCGGCACGGCGATCGTGATTCATGCGAGCAAGGACGACTACAAGAGCGATCCGGCCGGCAATGCCGGCGACCGCATCGCCTGCGGCGTCATCAGCGAGGAGGGCGCAGGCAGCCCCGCCCGGCGCTAGCGCGGGATCAGCGCCCAGTAATCGAGATCGAGCAGGACCGCCGGGTCGTCCTGATTTCCCGAGGCGAGCGGGAAATCGGCGCAGTCGCGATCCTTGACGGCGACCGTGCGCAGCCGCAACGCAGCGACATCGTCGCGTCCCGGCAAGTCCGCCTTGGCCAGCACCTCCGACCAGGCGAAGACGGTGCTGCCCGCGAACAGCGGCGCTACGTGCCGCCCGCCATTGATCGCGGCGATATGGAAGGCATTGGCCAGACCGTTGAAGGAGAGCGCGCGCGCGAGCGAGATCGCGTGGCCGCCATAGATCAGGCGTCGCCCGAAGCGGCCCTTGGCCTCGGCGAACTGATTGAAATGGATGCGCGCCGTATTCTGGTAGAGCCGGGTCGCGATCTGGTGCTCGGCCTCTTCGACCGTCACGCCGTCGACGTGATCGATCTTCTCGCCGACCTGGTAGTCCGCGAACCGGTAGCGACTGCCGGCGAGCACAAAATCATATACCGCCGACGTCGATCGGCGGGCAGGCGTCGCCCAGCGTGCTTGGAACGACGGCTTCCGGCAGGCGCGGCACATGATCGCCGGCCGTCGGCGCCCCCTCCTCGCGCTTGCGCACCATCACCCACCGCACATATTCCAGCACCTTGCTGCGGTCCTGGTTGCAACCAGTGGAACGCACGAAGACGATGCCGGTTTTGCGGCTGGAGTTCTCCTTGAGCCCGATGACCTCGGAGACCGCATTGAGCGTGTCGCCGGGATAGACCGGCGCCAGGAACCGGCAGGCGGCATAACCGAGATTGGCGACGGCATTGAGCGAAATGTCCGGCACCGTCTTGCCGAACACGATGTGGAACACGAGCAGGTCGTCGACCGGCGCGCGCGGATAACCAATCGCGCGCGCGAACAGCGTCCGAGGACTGCACCGCAAAGCGAGGCCCGAACAGGCCGTTGTAGAGCGCCACGTCTCCCGTGCTGACGGTTCGCGGCGTCGCATGCTCGACGACCTGGCCGAGGCGAAAGTCCTCGAAGAAGTTGCCGCTGCCGCTTTTTGCCATCATCTGCCTCCATGCGCCGTTTGGAGGCGCGCAATGTGGGTCCAATCGTAGTAGCTCGCATGCAGGCGTCACAGGCACGCTAAAGTGACACGACTGGTGCGCCGGATTTTGTTAGGAATTGCGGCCGATCGCTGGAGAGGTGAATAGCTTGCATCGAAGGATGTTCCCGAAGCCGCGTCGATGATCGATAAACATGACGAGCGAAACCGCCCATGATCCCGCAATGGTCCCAGCCGCTCCTGCGGGATGGTCATTCACCCGCTCTGGGTACGGATCACCCACTGGATCAACGTCGTCGCGATGACGGTGATGATCGGCTCCGGGCTGGGAAATCTACAATGCCTCGCCGCTGTTCCCGTTCGTGTTTCCGCGCGCGATCACGCTCGGCGGCTGGCTCGCGGGCGCGCTGCTTTGGCACTTCGCGGCGATGTGGCTGCTCCTGGCCAACGGTCTCGTCTATTTGGCGCTCGGCATCGCCACCGGGCGCTTTCGGCGCAGGCTCATTCCGATCCGCGCCGGCGAGATATTGGCAGATGCAAAAGCCGCGTTCACCGGAAAGCTCGCGCACGACGATCTATCGATCTACAACGCCGTGCAGAAGCTGCTCTATGTCGGCGTGATCCTGGCCGGCGTGGTGATCGTCCTTTCCGGGATCGCCATCTGGAAGCCGATCCAATTGCAGGAGTTGACTGCTCTCTTCGGAGGCTACGAGGCGGCTCGTTACGTTCACTTCTTCGCCATGGCCGCGATCGTTGGCTTCATTGCGGTGCACATCATCATGGCCTTCCTGGTCCCGAAGAGCTTGCGCGCGATCATCATCGGACGGTAGCGGCCGGCCTGCCGACAAGGTCCTTGCAACATTGTGGAGCACGACATGTCCCGCTTGCGAAAGTCTCCGCCCGGCGTCGATCCCGGGCTTCTGATCAGGGACGCGGCGAAGGTCATGCCCGATCCGGCCCGGCGCCTGTTCCTGCGCGGCGGCGCGAGCCTCGGTGCGCTCGCCTTCCTGACCGGCTGCGACATCATCGACGGTCCCTCGGCCGAGCGCGTGCTGATGAACGTTTCCAGGTTCAATGACCGCGTGCAGGCCTGGATTTTCAATCCCAACAAGCTCGCACCGACTTATCCCGAAACCGCGATCCGGCGTCCCTTCCCCTTCAATGCCTATTACCCGGAGGAAGAGGCGCCGGAGGTCGACAAGGACGATTACAAGCTGGAAGTCGGCGGCATGGTGGACGACAAGAAGTCCTGGACGCTCGACGAGCTCCATGCACTGCCGCAGGAGACCCAGATCACCCGCCACATCTGCGTCGAGGGCTGGAGCGCCATCGGAAAATGGTCGGGCGTACGGCTGTCCGATTTCCTGCGCCGCATCGGCGCCGACACGCGCGCAAGATACGTCTGGTTCCGCTGCGCCGAGGGCTATTCCACCTCGATCGACATGCCGACCGCGCTGCATCCGCAGACGCAGATGACGTTGCGGTTCGATGACGCGATCCTGCCGCGCAAGTACGGCTTTCCGATGAAGGTGCGCATGCCGACCAAGCTCGGCTTCAAGAATCCCAAGCACGTGATGGAACTGGCGGTCACCGACAAATATCTCGGCGGCTACTGGGAGGACCAGGGCTACAACTGGTTCAGCGGCGTGTAAGCGCGCGATAACGGCCAATCTGGACGCAGTGTCAACCTCGCTGTGCAGCGGTTGCCATTTGCGGGTCCTGCCGTTAGCAATCGCTCGTGTTGGCTGCGTCGTCGGCTTAACTTACCGCCTATGGGGTCACGTCCCCGCACGACGCTGCAATACGATACGAGGCAACAGACTCATGGCGAGCCACCAGCTCCTCCTTCTTGCCGGCGACGGCATCGGCCCCGAGGTGATGGCCGAGGTGAAAAAGCTCATCCACTGGATGAATGCGCATCGCCTGGGCACGTTCGAGATCGAAGAGCGGCTGGTCGGCGGCGCCAGCTTCGACGCCGACAAGGTCGCGATCACCGACGCGACGATGAAGCAGGCGGGCGCCAGCGACGCCATCATCTTCGGCGCGGTCGGCGGCCCGAAATGGGATGCCGTGCCCTATGACGTGCGGCCGGAGGCGGGGCTGTTGCGCCTGCGCAAGGAGCTCGGCCTGTTCGCCAATATCCGCCCGGCGATCTGCTATCCGGCGCTCGCCGACTCCTCCAGCCTCAAGCGCGAGGTGGTGGACGGGCTCGATATCGTCATCCTGCGCGAGCTCACCGGCGGCGTCTATTTCGGCGAGCCCAAGACCGTCACCGATCTCGGCAACGGACAAAAGCGCGCCGTCGATACCCAGGTGTACGACAGCTACGAGATCGAACGCATCGCCCGCGTCGCCTTCGAGCTCGCGCGCAAGCGCCGCAACAAGGTCACCTCGATGGAAAAGCGCAACGTGATGAAGACCGGCGTGCTCTGGCACGAGGTGGTCAATCAGGTGCACGCGCGCGAGTTTCGGGATGTCGAGCTCGAGCACCAGCTCGCCGATGCCGGCGGCATGCAGCTGGTGCGATGGCCGAAGCAGTTCGACGTCATCGTCACCGACAATCTGTTCGGCGACATGCTCTCCGACGTCGCCGCCATGCTCACGGGCTCGCTCGGCATGCTGCCTTCCGCCTCACTGGGCGAGGTCGACCCGAAAACCGGAAAGCGCAAGGCGATGTACGAGCCGGTGCACGGCTCGGCTCCCGACATCGCCGGCAAAGGCATTGCCAATCCGATTGCAATGATCGCCTCCTTCGGAATGGCGCTGCGATACTCTTTCGGCATGGGCAAGGAAGCCGACCTCATCGAGCAGGCGATCTCCGCCGCGCTCGCGCAGGGCCTGCGCACCGCCGACATCAAATCCGAGGGCACGAGGATAGTGACCACGGCGCAAATGGGCGACGCGGTCATCGCAGAAATCGAGCAACTGGCGGCCTGACGATGCTGGCGCTTCGGCCACGCGCTTCCGCCGGCGGAGCAAGGAGATTTGGCATGCTTGTTTCGCGCGGTTGCGGGCTTCGCTGCTGTCTTGGTGCATTGAGCGCGCTGCTCGTCGTTCTCGGGACAGCCGCGTCCCGGTCGCAAGACTATCCGAGCCGCGCCGATCCGCCTGATCGTGCCGTTCGCCGCCGGCGGTCTCAACGACGTGGTGGCGCGCCTGATCGGCCCGCATCTCGAGCGAGCGCTCGGCCAGCCGGTGATCGTCGACAACCGGCCGGCAGCGAGCGGCATCGTCGGCACCGACGCGGTCGCCAAGGCGCCGCCCGACGGCTACACGCTGCTGATGGTTGCGTCGAGCTTCACGGTGATCCCGGCCACGCGTTCGAACCTGCCCTATGACAGCGAGCGCGACCTTGCGCCCATCGCCATGGTGGCGAAGAATTCGCTGCTGTTTCTGGTCAACCCCAAGGTCGCGGCAAAGTCGCTCCCCGAGTTCGTCGCGCTGGCCAAGGCCGAGCCCGGCAAGTTCAACTATGCCTCGCCCGGCGCGGCCACCCAGACCCATCTGGTGGTCGAGCTGTTCAGCCAGAAGGCCGGCATCAGATTGCAGCACATCCCTTATCGCGGCGGCGCCCCGGCCATGACCGCGATGGTCGCCGGCGATACCCACTTCACGGCGATCTCGACCCTGCTGTCGCTGCCGCAGATCCAGGCCGGCGCGTTGCGCGCGATCGCGACCGGCAGCCTCACGCGCGAGCCGCAGTTTCCGGACTTGCCGACCGTGGCCGAGCAGGGCTTTCCCGGCTTCGAGGCGATCCAGTGGATCGGCCTGCAGACGACCGCGGGCACGCCGAAGGCGATCATCGAGCGCATCAATGCCGAGGTGAACCGGGCGCTGCGCGATCCCGATCTGATCGCGAAATTCGCCCAGCAGGGCATTGTCCCTGCCGGCGGCAGTCCCGCCGATTTTGCGCGCACGATCGCGACCGACATCCGCAATTGGACCGAAACCGCGCGCGCCGCCAACATCAAGGCGGAGTGAGCCGGCGAGCGATTACGTGCTCGCGCGGAAGCCCGCCTCACCAGCCGAACGGGTTGCGGCGGCTCGGCAGATCGAACGGCCCCGGCAACGGCGATTGATGCCAGCCCACGCGTCCGCCGGTGTTGGTCACGACATCGAGCGGCATGTAGGTCGGCGGAATCGCATAGTCCGTGAATTTGCGCTCGCCCGGCAGCACCTCGGTTCCGGCATCGAGGAACGAGCGCGGCGCCACCGTGATGCGCGCGCGCGGGCGGTTCGCAGGCGCCACGCGCGTCGTGGTGGAGACGTAGCGCTTTTTCGGCGCGGCCTCGACGGCGGGAACGGCAAACGTCATTCCCGCGATGGTCGCGGCACAAAGCACAGCCGCGTAAGCTTTCAATCCCATGGCGCCCTCCGACTGCATTGGTGCAGATACACTAGCCCCGTTTGGGTTCCCGTAACAGCGGCGTGCGCCGCGCGGCATTTATCTTGCGTGGGTGTGTCAAAATTCCCTCTGCCAGCATAAAGGCAAAGTCGTCTAGGATCTCCGTCGCTCCGTCGTCTCCAGATTGAAGACGAGAAAGATGCGGGATCGCATTTGAGGCACTGGAGCGGAAAACAGCCAAAAGGAAGCCAAAATGGTCGGCAAGGGTGAAGGCAAGACCGAACAGGGCTACGAGCATGACACAGGCGGCCTGCACCGCCGCGGCTTCCTCGGCGGAAGCGGACTTGCCGCCATGGGCCTTGTCGCCGGTGGCGTGCTACCGTTTGCTGAAGGAACGTCCGGTGGACTGCTGCCGGCTGCATTCGTTACGAGCGCGATGGCACAACCATCGGGAAGTCCGCCTGCCGCCTCCAAAGGACCTCAGCACCTGAATTTCCCCGGCAAGAACGACAAGCTGGTTGTGCTCGGCGAGCGTCCGCTGGTTGCGGAGACGCCCGAGCACCTGCTCGACGACGACACCACGCCGAACGACAAGTTCTTCGTGCGCAACAATGGCATGATCCCGGATGAGACGAGGTCAGCCGATACCTGGCGGATCCTGATCGACGGCGAGGTCGATCGGACGCTCGATCTCTCCCTGGCCGAGCTGAAGAACAGGTTCCGGCCGGTGACGCGGCGCCTGGTGTTGGAGTGCGGCGGCAATGGCCGCTCCTTCTTCACTCCGCAGGCACGCGGCAACCAATGGACCAACGGCGGCGTCGGCTGCGCCGAATGGACCGGCGTTCGCCTTGCCGACGTGCTCGAGGCAGCGGGCGTCAAGCGCTCCGCCGTTTTCACCGGCCATTATGGTTCCGACCGCAACCTCGCCGATGCCAGCAAGGACGCGATCTCACGCGGCGTGCCGATCAGGAAGGCGCTGGACGCGAACAACCTCATCGTCTTCGCCATGAACGGCGAGCCGCTGCCGCACATCCATGGCGGGCCGGTGCGTCTGATCATCCCGGGCTGGCCCGGCTCGGTTTCGTCGAAGTGGCTCACCCGCATCTGGGTGCGCGACAAGGTGCA
Source organism: uncultured Alphaproteobacteria bacterium (assembly GCA_963831225.1). Classification (GTDB taxonomy): domain Bacteria; phylum Pseudomonadota; class Alphaproteobacteria; order Rhizobiales; family Xanthobacteraceae; genus VAZQ01. The sequence goes on along the minus strand of CAWHPT010000016.1, from coordinate 19,413 downwards.
TGACGGCGCAGGAATGGGCGGCACCTCCTATCGTGTGGCGATCAAACCGATGGTGCCGGGCGACCGTGCGGATCCGGGCAACTTCCGGGATCTCGAAGTCGATGCCGGTGCGCTCGATCATCACCAGCCCGATGAACGGGACGAGCTTCGGCAAGAACGTTCGCGAGATCAAGCTGCGGGGTGCCGCCTGGGCCGGCGACCTCGCGGTGCGCCGGGTCGATATCTCGATCGACTACGGCGCGACTTGGCGGCCGGCACAGCTCTCCCGCCCGAAGAACCCCTACGACTGGCAGCGCTGGACCAGGACCGTGAAGCTGCCGAGCGAGGGCTATTTCGAGATCTGGACCCGCGCGACCGATTCTCGCGGCCTCATGCAGCCGCACATCGCCGGGAACTGGAACCCGCAAGGCTATGGCGGCAATCCGATGCATCGGGTGGCGATCCGGATCGCATGACGCCCGGATGATCATGCTCGCTATCAAGCGCACCGGCATACGTGCGATGCGCGTTCGATTGCTTGCGGCAAGCGTGCTCCTGCCGAGCTTGCTTGCGGGCTCGCCGGCGGCGGCGCAGTCCGCCGGCCTTCGCGCCCCGTGACGAGAGCCCCGAGGATTATCCGGCCGGAACCGGTCGCGAGGAGACGTTCTATGCCTGCACTCCCTGCCACGGCTTCAGCATCGTCGCCCAGCAAGGACAGACGCGCCGGCAATGGGACGACACCCTCGATTGGATGACCCAACGCCACAGCATGCCCAAGATCGAGGGCGACGACCGCAAGATCGTGCTCGACTATCTCGAAACGACGTATCCGCCGCGGGCGGCGCCGCGCGGCTGGCAGAACCCGTTCCGGAAATAGCCCGTCCTCGCCGCCGTCCTCGCCGCCGTCCTCGCAACGGCGTTGTCATTGCCTGTCTTCTCGCCTAGAAGCGCGGTTGCCGCGCCGGCGCGCTGGCCGGGCAGATTCTTCTGGAGAGCGACAATGGGTTACAAGGTCGCGGTGGTCGGGTGCACCGGCAATGTGGGTCGCGAGATGCTGGCAATTCTCGCCGAGCGGGCGTTCCCCGCCGACGAGGTGGTGGCGCTTGCCTCGCGCCGCAGCCAGGGCACCGAGGTCTCCTATGGCGACCGGACGCTCAAGGTCAAAGCGCTCGAGCATTACGACTTCTCCGACGTCGACATCTGCCTGATGTCGGCCGGCTCGCCGGTGTCCAAGGAATGGTCGCCGAAGATCGCCGCCGCCGGCGCGATCGTGATCGACAATTCCTCGTGCTGGCGCTACGACGCCGACGTGCCGCTGGTCGTGCCGGAAGTCAACGCCGACGCAGTTGCCGGCTTCCGCAAGAAGGGCATCATCGCCAACCCGAACTGCTCGACCGCGCAACTCGTCGTCGCGCTCAAGCCACTGCACGACAAGGCCAAGATCACGCGCGTCGTGGTGTCCACCTATCAATCGGTTTCCGGCGCCGGCAAGGAGGCGATGGACGAGCTGTTCTCGCAGACCAAGTCGGTCTACGTCTTGGACGAGATCACGCCGAAGAAATTTTCCAAGCGCATCGCCTTCAATGTGATTCCGCACGTCGACGTGTTCATGGACGACGGCTTCACCAAGGAGGAGTGGAAGATGGTGGCCGAGACCAAGAAGATTCTCGACCCCAAGATCAAGGTCGTCGCCACCTGCGTGCGCGTACCGGTCTTCGTCGGCCATTCGGAGGCCGTGAACATCGAGTTCGCGAACCCGATCAGCGCCGACGAGGCGCGCGAGCTGCTGCGCAACGCACCGGGCTGCCTGGTCATCGACAAACGCGAGGACGGCGGCTATGTGACGCCGTTCGAGGCGGCCGGTGAGGATGCGACCTATATCAGCCGCATCCGCGAAGATCCCACGGTCGACAATGGCCTCGTGCTGTGGTGCGTATCGGACAACCTGCGCAAGGGCGCGGCGCTCAATGCCATTCAGATCGCGGAGTGCCTGATCAACCGCAAGCTCATATCAGCCAAGCGCAAGGCGGCGTGATTGACCATCCGTCCGCGCCGGAGCGCACTCTACATGCCGGGCTCGAATGCCCGCGCAATCGAGAAGGCGCGCGGCCTGCCGGTCGACGCCATCATCCTCGACCTCGAAGACTTCGATCGCGCCCGAAGGCAAGGCCGCGGCGCGCCGGCAGGTCGCGGATGCCGTAGCCGCCGGCGGTTTCGGCACGCGGGAAGTCGCCATTCGCATCAACGGCCTGGACACGGCCTGGTGGCTCGACGACATCGACGCCGTGGCCAAGGCCAGGCCCGACGCGGTGCTGGTGCCGAAAGTATCGAGCGCGAGCCACCTGGAGAACGTGGCCGAGCGTCTCGTCGACATCAGCGCCGACCGCAAGATTCGGGTCTGGGCCATGATGGAAACGCCGCTCGCCATGCTCAGGGCGGGCGAGATCGCGGCGGCGGCACTCGACGTCGAAACCAGGCTCGCCGTATTCGTGATGGGGACCAACGATCTCGCCAAGGACACGCGGACCAGGATCACGCCCGGGCGCGGACCGATGCTGCCCTGGCTGATGAGCTGCGTGGCGGCGGCGCGCGCTTTCGGCCTCGACATCCTGGACGGCGTTTACAACGATCTGCGCGATGCCGACGGCTTCACCCGTGAATGCGGCGAGGCCCGCGACATGGGATTCGACGGCAAGACCCTCATCCACCCCGGCCAGATCGCGCCCTGCAATGCCGCCTTTTCGCCCAGCGCGGAGGAGATCGCCGAGGCCGGCAGGATCATCGGCGTCTTCGATCTGCCGGAGAACCGGGAGAAGGGCGTGGTTGCCCTCGACGGCCGCATGGTCGAGCGTCTGCATCTCGCAATGGCGCGCCGCACCGTCGCAATCGCGCAGGCGATCGAAAAGCGCAAGGTCGAGGCCCACGCCGCGGATTAGCGCGGAAACCTGGTAGCGGGAAGCGGAACCCTGCCTCTACCAGGTCGCCCACGTCGAGGCGGCCTGATCCCGGCGACTTCGTCATCCCCGCGCTTGTCGCGGGCATCCACGTCTTGAATTGCGAGTCCATTCGAAGGCGTGGATGGCCGGGACAATCCCCGGATCAAGTCCGGGGACGGCCAAGACGTGGAGGGAGGGTCGATCGTTGCGTGGGTTGGTATTACGCCCAGGCGCGTTCGGCTTTCGACCTCTGCTCGAACCCCTCGATCTTCTGCTTCTTCACCATGGTGAGGCCGATATCGTCGAGGCCGTTGAGCAGGCAATGCTTGCGGTGCGCGTCGATGTCGAATTTCACGACTCCGCCGTCAGGGCCGCGGATCTCCTGCTTCTCGAGATCGATGGAGAGCGTCGCATTGGCGCCGCGCTCGGCATCGTCGAACAGCTTCTCCAGATCCTCTGCCGATACCTTGATCGGCAGCACGCCGTTCTTGAAGCAGTTGTTGTAGAAGATGTCGCCGAACGAGGTCGAGATCACGCAGCGGATGCCGAAATCCATCAGCGCCCAGGGCGCGTGCTCGCGCGATGAGCCGCAGCCGAAATTGTCGTCGGCCACCAGGATCCTGGCATTGCGATAGGCGGGCTTGTTGAGAACGAAATCCGGGTTCTCGCTGCCGTCGTCGCGATAGCGCTTCTCCGAGAACAGGCCGGCGCCCAGCCCGGTGCGCTTGATGGTCTTGAGATATTGCTTGGGGATGATCATGTCGGTGTCGACATTGATCATCCGCAGCGGCGCCGCCACGCCTTCGAGCGTCGTGAATTTTTCCATCGAGCTCTGATCCTCTTCGATCCCATCGTCTCTTATAGCGTTTGCGGGCAAGAGGAAACCGTGCTCCGGCGAGACAGTCTTCCGCCTGCCCGGCGCAACGAACCGCTCAGGTGACGCTCTTTTCGATCCCTGCCATGTCGTCGTCGGAGAGGCCGAAATGGTGGCCGATCTCGTGCACCAGCACATGGGTGATGATGGCGCCCAGGGTCTCATCGTGCTCGGCCCAATAATCCAGAATCGGCCGGCGGTAGAGCCAGACCATGTTGGGCATCTGCCCGGTCACGTTTTCCGAGCGAAACGGCAGGCCAATGCCCTGGAACAGGCCGAGCAGGTCGAACGCCGTCTCGGCCCCGAGCTCGTTCAAGACCTCGTCGGTCGGGAAATCCTCGACCCGCACGACAACTCCCTCGCAGAGCGCGCGAAACCGCTCGGGCAGCCGCCGAAACGCCGTTTCGGCGAGCGCTTCGAGCTCTTCGAGCGTCGGAGCCCGTTGTGTGCGCCAGGCCAGCGGATCGGATACTGCGGTTTCGGCCATGTCGTGGTTGTAGGCGAGAGCCGGCGGGCGGCCAAGGCATGACCATGGCACGTCCACGGCACGTCGACGTGTCCAAGGCTTGTCCAAGGCATGTCCAAGGCCGCCGACATTGACGGCGGCGCCGGGATGCGCGAGCGTAGCTGCGAATGCCGGCAACGATCGCAGTCATTCTCTTGGCGCTCGCAGTAAGCGTGCTGGATCTCGGCACGATACCGGCTGCCTTCGCGCAGACGGCCGGCGCGACCGAGACCGCGCGTATCGAGCTCTCTGCACAGTCGAGGTCCGGCAGAGCCCGTACTCGGATACGGGTGACCCCGGCCTATCCGTATCGAAGCTATTCGACCACCTATCCGGTCCCGTACAAATACGAGTATCCGGGCCCTGGCGGAGTGCGCCATTGCAGCTCCTGGCTGGCAACCGAAAACCGCGTCAGCGGGCCGGTGATCGTGCCCCGGATGCGCTGCTGGTGGCAGCGCGGCTGATCCCCCGCGCGAACCAGATCCCACCATCGGGCGTTACGGCCGTAAGGGATCAGATCCTGAGGTGGCACCATGTACAAGAGTCTTGCTGCAATTGCAGCAGCCGCCGCGTTGATCGCGCTGGCAGCACCTGCTCCTTCAACCGCGGCCGAACGCAACGCTCCCGGAATTCAAGCCGTCGGCGATCAAGAATTCAGCTCACAGCGGCGCTGGCGGCACTCGCGTGTCCATGTCCGCCGGGCGTGGGCGCCCAGATACCGCCATGCGCGCTGGGGAGCGCGTCGCTACGTCGGCGTGCGGCATGGTTATCCGCGTCGCTTCTACCGCAGTGGCTATGTCGGTTACCGGCGTCCGTATGTGCGCAGGGCCGTCGTGGTGTACCGGCGCCCGATCTACCGCAGGGTCGTCGTCGTCCGCCCGATCGTCGTCGTCCGCCCGGCGCCAATTTTCCGCCCGGTCGTCGTCGTTCGCCCGCGCCCATTCTTCTTCCGCAGAGCTTACGCTTACGGCGGCCCGTGGCCGTATTACCGCCGGCCGTTCGTCAGGGTCGGCTTCGGGCCGGTCTGGTAGGCGAGCCACCTGACGATAGACAGGTCCGCATTCGCGGGCCTGTCTTTCGCGATTCAGTGCCATTCCCGCACGTCGACGAAATGCCCCGCGATCGCAGCGGCCGCCGCCATTGCCGGCGACACCAGGTGGGTGCGGCCCTTGTAGCCCTGACGGCCCTCGAAATTGCGGTTCGACGTCGAGGCGCAGCGCTCGCCGGGAGCGAGCTTGTCGGGATTCATGGCGAGGCACATCGAGCAGCCGGGCTCGCGCCATTCGAAGCCGGCTTTCACGAAAATGGTGTGCAGCCCTTCCGCCTCGGCCTGCTCCTTCACGAGCCCCGAGCCCGGCACGATCATCGCCTTGACGCTGGGCTCGCACGCTCTTGCCTTCGACGACGTGCGCCACCGCGCGCAGATCCTCGATGCGGGCATTGGTGCAGGAGCCGATGAACACGCGATCGAGCGCGATGTCGGTGATCTTCTCGCCGCCCTTTAACCCCATGTAATCGAGCGAGGTCACCGCGGCGCGGCGCTTGTTCTCGTCGGCGATGTCCTCCGGCCTGGGCACGCGTCCGGTGACGGAGGTCACCTGCTCCGGGCTCGTCCCCCAGGTGACCAGCGGCGGCAGCTTTGCGGCATCGAGCCTGATCTCGCGGTCGAAATGCGCCCCCTCGTCGGAGCGCAGCGTCTCCCAATAGCGCATGGCCTGCGTCCCAAAGCTCGCCCTTCGGCGCCCGCGGCCGGTCCTCGAGATAGGCGAAGGCCTTCTCGTCCGGCGCGATGAATCCGGCCTTGGCGCCGCCCTCGACCGACATGTTGCAGACCGTCATGCGGCCTTCCATCGACAGCGCGCGGATCGCCTCCCCGGCATATTCGAGCGCGTAGCCGGTGCCGCCGGCGGTGCCGATCTCGCCGATGATGGCGAGGATGATGTCCTTGGCGGTGACGCCGGCCGGCAGCTTGCCGTCGACGACCGCGCGCATGTTCTTCGACTTGGTCTGGATCAGCGTCTGCGTCGCCAGCACATGCTCGACCTCGGACGTGCCGATGCCATAGGCGAGCGCGCCGAAGGCGCCGTGGGTGGCGGTATGGCTGTCGCCGCACACCAGCGTGGTGCCGGGCAGCGTGAACCCCTGCTCCGGGCCGATGATGTGGACGATGCCCTGGCGCTTGTCGAGCTCGTTGAAATATTCGAGCCCGAACAGCTTGGCATTCTCGGCGAGATAGGCGATCTGCGCGGCGCTTTCCGGATCCGGATTGGGCAGGTTGCGGTCGGTGGTCGGCACGTTGTGGTCGACCACGCACAGCGTCTTTTCCGGCGCGCGCACCTTGCGGCCCGAGAGGCGCAAGCCCTCGAATGCCTGCGGGCTCGTGACTTCGTGCACGAGATGGCGGTCGATGTAGATGAGACAGGTACCGTCCGGCTGCTCATCCACCAGGTGGTCGTCCCAGATCTTGTCGTAGAGGGTGCGGGCCATTGTCACTCGGCTGCCTTGTCCGCCGCGCCGGCGCCCCCGTCCGGTGCGCGGTGGTCCTGCTTCTCGGTGATGCGGGCCGACTTGCCGCGCCGGCCGCGCAAGTAATAGAGCTTGGCGCGCCGCACCTTGCCGCGACGCACGACCCTGATGGAGTTGATCATCGGAGAATAGAGCGGAAACACGCGCTCCACCCCTTCGCCATAGGAAATCTTGCGGACGGTGAAATTCTCGTTCAGCCCCGATCCGGCGCGGCCGATGCACACGCCTTCGTAGGCCTGAATGCGGCTGCGCTCGCCCTCCACCACCTTGTAGTTGACGAGCACGGTATCGCCCGGGCCGAAATCCGGGATCTCCTTGCCGGCGGAAAGCTTGGCAACCTGCTCTTTTTCGAGCTCTTGAATCAGGTTCATTGGATTTCTCCGTCGGCAGCGCCATTCGCTCGAGGCGCGCATTCGCATCGATGTTCCGGGTCGGCGTCGCCTATACGACAATCAGCCAGCCTTGTCACCCTTCTGGCTTGGGCCGACACCTTCTGGCTTGGGCTGTCGGCTCGGCGTGTCCCGGGCGCCAGCGCAGAGATCGCGAAGCGCAATTTGCTTCGGGCCCGGCACGTCGTGTCGCCCATGGGTCCCGGCTCTTCACTCGCGCCCCCAGTGGGCGCTCGCTCGGCCGGGACACGAGAGCGGAACCGGGTCATTTTTCCTCCTGCTCGCCCTTGCAATATTTCTCCCAGAGATCCGGCCGCCGCGTGCGGGTCAGCCGTTCGGCCTCGGCGCGGCGCCAGTCCGCGACCTTGGCATGGTCGCCGGAGCTGAGCACGGGCGGGATAGCGCGGCCTTCCCACAGCTGCGGCCTGGTATAGTGCGGGTATTCGAGCAGGCCATGGGCGAAGCTTTCTTCCTGGCGCGAGGCCTCCTTGCCCATGACCCCGGGCAGCAGCCGGACACAGGCGTCGAGCAGGACCAGGGCCGCGATCTCGCCGCCGGAGAGCACGTAGTCGCCGATCGAAATCTCCTCGAAGCCGCGGCCCTCGATCACGCGTTCGTCCACGCCCTCGAACCGACCGCAAAGGATCAGCGCGCCGGGCCCGCGGGCCAGGGCTTCGACCCGCGCCTGCGTGAGCGGAGCGCCGCGCGGGCTCATCAGGAGGCGCGCGCGCGCGTCATCGGCAGAGGCGCCCGCGTCGACGGCGCGCGCGATGACGTCGGGGCGCATCACCATGCCGGGGCCGCCGCCGGCCGGCGTATCGTCGACGGAACGGTGCCTGTCGGTCGCATGAGCGCGGATATCGAGCGCATCGAGCGACCACAGGCCGGCTGCGAGCGCTTTGCCCGCGAGGCTCCCGCCGAGCGGCCCCGGAAACATTTCGGGAAAGATGGTGAGGACGGTGGCGCGCCACATGATGTGCGATGGTTCGGATCTATTCCTTGCCGCGCGTCGCGTCGGCTTCGTCCTTGCCGCGCTTTGCATCGACTTCGAGGTACCCGGGCGGAGCCACCACGATGCGCCGTCCGGCGATGTCGATGCTCGGGACGAAAGTCTCGGTGAACGGCAGCATCTTGGTCGGCCCGCCGGCCACCGGCTGCAATTCGATAATATCGCCGGCGCCGAAATCGTGCACCGCCACCACTCGCCCGACCTCGGTTCCGTCCCGGTCCACGGCACAGAGCCCGATCAGGTCGGCATGGTAGAACTCGTCCGCCGCCGGTGCCGGCAAGCGCTCGCGCGGCACGAACAGCTCGAGATTGGTGAGCCGCTCGGCAGCGCTCCGGTCATCCACCCCGCGCAGCCGCGCGATCAGATGCCCTTTGGCGGGCCGCACCGTCTCCAGCGCAAAGCGCGCCGAGCCGTCCTCGCTCTCCAGCAGCCCGTAATCGCTTCACCGCCATCGGATCGGCGGTGAAGGATTTCAACTTCACCTCGCCGCGGATGCCGTGCGGCCCGCCGATCTGAGCGACGCAGATGCGCTCCGACACCGCAGCCGTCCGGCGGACGCGGGGCTTCACCGCGCCTGCGCGGCAGCCTTGGCCGCAGCAGCTGCCGCTGCCTTGGCGGCAGCCGCCGCCTTCTCGGCCTCCTCGGCGCGGGCCTTGCGCTCCTTGCGCGGGAGCGCGCGCGTGGGGTTGTTGCGCTTCTCGCGCTTCATCGACGCCGGCCTCGTCGAGAAAACGCAGCACGCGGTCGGTCGGCAGCGCGCCCTTGGCGAGCCAGGCCTTGACCTTGTCCAGATCGAGCTTGAGGCGCTCGGTCTTCTCCTTCGGCAGCAGCGGATTGAAATAGCCGAGCCGCTCGATGAACCGGCCGTCGCGCGGCGAGCGGCTGTCGGCGATCACGATGTGATAGACCGGCCGCTTCTTGGTGCCGGCGCGGGCGAGACGAATTTTCAGCGACATGGGTTTCCTTTCCTGGAGTTCGAATTTCGACGTGGTCGGCTCGGCGCGCATCAGTAGGGTGGGCGAAGCGCGGGACCGGGCTCTCCGCGCGCGGCAATGCGCGGGGCGCCTTGCCCACCCGGTTCGCGCTCGATTTGCGCTGGTCGTTGCGCTGGCACTCGCTCCAGGACCGCGTGGGAGGATGTAATCCTGCGTCGCGCCTTGCCCACTCACGCACCTGCAATGCTGGCACTGCCAGCCGCATCACTTCTTCTTTCCCAATCCGGGAAGCCGCCGAACCCTGACGGCTTGCCGCCCAAGCCGGGCAATAGCGGGCCGCCCGGCGGTTTCGGTGCCAGGCCGGGCATGATCGGCGGCAGCCCGGCGCGCCCGGCGCCGCTGGCAGCCCGGGTGCTCCGGCCGGCATTCTGGCGGCGAGCTGCTGCATCTGCTCAGGGCTCGGCATGCCGCCGCCAAGCCCGAGCATGTTGGCGAGCCCGGCCATCGGCCGCCGCGCTTGCCGCTGCCCATCGCCTTCATCACGTCCGCCATGGTGCGGTGCATCTTGAGCATGCTGTTGACGTCCTCGACCTTGGTGCCGGAGCCGGCGGCGATGCGCTTCTTGCGGCTGGCCTTGAGGAGGTCGGGGCTGCCTGCGCTCCTTCGGCGTCATCGAATCGATGATCGCGACCTGACGCTTGAGCACGCGCTCGTCGAGATTCGCCGCCGCCAGCTGGTTCTTCATCTTCGCGATGCCCGGGCAGCATGCCCATCAAGCCCGCCATGCCGCCCATCTGCTGCATCTGCAGCAGCTGCTCGCGCAGGTCGGAGAGATCGAATGCGCCCTTGCGCATCTTCTCGGCCACGCGCGCGGCCTTCTCGGCGTCGATGGTCGCCGCGGCCTTCTCGACCAGCGTGACGATGTCGCCCATGCCGAGGATGCGGTCGGCGATGCGCGCGGGATGGAAATCCTCGAGCGCGTCCATCTTCTCGCCGGTGCCGATCAGCTTGATCGGCTTGCCGGTCACGGCGCGCATCGACAGCGCGGCGCCGCCGCGGCCGTCGCCGTCGACGCGGGTGAGCACGATGCCGGTGAGGCCGACGCGCTCGTCGAACGAGCGCGCGAGATTGACCGCGTCCTGGCCGGTGAGCGCATCGGCGACCAGCAGCACCTCGTGCGGATCGGCGGCGCGCTTGACCTCGGCGGCTTCCGCCATCATCGCCTCGTCGAGCGTGGTGCGGCCGGCGGTGTCGAGGATCACCACGTCATAGCCGCCGAGCCGGCCGGCCTGCAGCGCGCGCTGCGCGATCTGCGCCGGCTGCTGGCCGGCGACGATCGGCAAGCGTATCGACGCCGACCTGCGCGGCCGAGCACGGCGAGCTGCTCCATCGCCGCGGGGCGGCGGGTGTCGAGCGAGGCCATCAGCACCTTGCGGCGCGCCTGCTCGGTGAGGCGCTTGGCGAGCTTGGCTGCCGTGGTGGTCTTGCCCGAGCCCTGCAGGCCGACCATCATGATCGGCACCGGCGCCGGAGCATTGAGGTCGATCGGCTCGCCGCGCGCGCCGAGCGTCTCGATCAGCTGGTCGTGCACGATCTTCACCACCATCTGGCCCGGCGTCACCGACTTGATGACCTCGACGCCGACGCGCCTCGCCCTCACCTTGTCGACGAACGCGCGCGCCACATCGAGCGCGACGTCGGCTTCGAGCAGCGCCCGGCGCACTTCGCGCAGCGCCGCGTCCACGTCCGCCTCGGTGAGCGCGCCGCGCCGCGTCAGGCGGTCGAGGATGCCGCCGAGCCGCTCCGACAGTGAATCGAACATCTCGTCCTGCGCTCCCTTGCCGTCTTTGTCGGCCTGACGTGGTTGACAGCCCGCGCTCGCACAAGAGCCGCCGAGCAGCTTTTGCGCCCGAGGGCGCATCGCGCTGTCGGGCGGTAGCCTCCGGCCTCTGGGGACCGGTCGGCGTGCGGCGGTTCGGCTCGTTCACGAGAGCGCGCGGAACCTATGGATGCGCGGCGTCCAAGTCAAGGAACGCGCTCCTCAGCCTCTCCTCAGCCGCAGCTTCGAGTTATGCGAAGCAACGAGGGTCCGGCCCTTCCAAGGTTTTTGCCCGCCACAAAGGCGAGGGGGGAGCACTCGAGCCTGCCGCGGTAAGCTCCATCTCGTCACCGCGGCAATTCCTCGCGGCCTCGGACGGCGCGGCAAGTTCCCGGTGAACATCCGGCATGGCTTGGGGGTTTTCCCGTTGGGTCAATCCGATGCCGGCTTGCGCCTCCATCGGTTGCTCGGGCGCGACGGCGGGCGGCGGCGGAAAATCCCATGCCGTCAATCGCCGCAGTTGTTCTTTCAATCCGATGCCGGCTTGCGCCTCCATCGGTTGCTCGGGCGCGACGGCGGCCGGCGGCGGAAAATCCCATGCCGTCAATTGCCGCAGTTGTTCTTTCAATCCGATGCCGGCTTGCGCTTCCGTCGGTTGCTCGCGCGCGACCATGGCCGGCCGCGCTTTGCCGTCGATGCGATCGAAGATTTCCTTGATCGCCCGCATGTCGCCGACAAGCGCCTTCGCGACCAGCACGCGCGCGATGGCCTGCATCTTGCTCATGATGCATCCGTCGACTGCGACCTCCTGCTGCAAGGCGTGCAACAGCGCATCGCGCATCATGGTATCGCAGGTGCGAGCGCCGGATCCGTTGGCTTTGCTGTTCATGTCGATTTCTCCGTGTTTGAGGGCGATGGGCGATCCGCAACAGCTTCCCTGCCGGCGGCCGCCCTGCGCGATGGACGCGCAAGCCACGACCGCCGGCTTCGATGCAGCGGAAGAGCCGGCTGCAGCGAACCGTCGTCAGGTCAGAACGCAATTGTGGATAATGAGCAATTATGCCCCAGCTCTGTAACAAATGCAAGCGCAAAATTGAGCCGGTCGGACATCCCGGTGTTCGCGGGTCGGTCCATACCGAAGAAGCTACTGAACCCGCTCGGGAAATTTCCGCTGTCGAAATGTAAGCGCGCGCTGCTCATGGCCCCGACCGAAGCGAGAAAACGCGATCATTCTGGTCGAAAGATCGCCCGAGCTGACAGGAAAAACCTTTTCTCCTCAGGCGATTACAGTATAGAGCCCCAAAACGCCAAAATGAGAATTGCTGCTCCAGCACCTCTCCGGCACCCCGGTGCTTACGGGCCGCTTCCGGTTCCGATAGCGTCGTTGCGGCGGACCCATGGTCAGGATTGGATGGTCAGGATTGGACGGGAGGGCCAGTTGCAACCGATCAACGCCGCACGCGCTGCATTTGCAGGCCTGCTGTTGGGCTTGCTCGCTTTGCCGTCGGCGCGCGCGCAGGATTATCCCAATCGGGCGGTGACGCTGGTGGTTCCCTACCCGGCCGGCGGCGGGCTCGACGCGCTCGCGCGCCAGCTCGGCCAAAAGCTGGCGGATCGTCTGGGCAAGCCGGTCGTGGTGGAGAACCGCACCGGCGCCGGAACCGTGATCGGCGCAGCCTCGGTCGCCAAGGCCGCGCCCGACGGCTATACCATCATGCTGGGCACCAGCACGCCGTTCGCGATCACCGTGACGCTCAACAAGAGCCTGCCATACGATCCGGCGCGGGATTTCGCGCCCATTGCGCTGACCTCGAATGCACCCTTTCTCCTGCTCGTGCATCCCTCGCAGCCGGTTCACTCGGTCGCCGACCTCGTCGCGCTCGCGAGGTCGAGGCCGGGCCAATTCTCCTATGGTTCCGCCGGACCGGGCTCGCCGCAACACCTGAGCTTCGAGTTGCTCAAGAGCATGACCGGCATCGACGTCCTGCACGTGCCGTTTCGCGGCGACAGCCCGGCGCTGACCAACCTGGTCGCCGGGCACATCCCGATGATGTTCGGAGAGCCGACGCCGGTGCTGCCGCTGCTGCGCGACGGCAAGGTGCGCGCGCTGGCGGTGTCGTCGGCGACCCGCCTGCCGGTCGCTCCCGAGATTCCGACCATGGCGGAGGCCGGGATGACCGGCTTCAATCTCACCTCCTGGCAGATGCTCGTAGCGCCCGCCGGCACGCCCAGGGAGATCATCGACCGGCTGCATGCGCGAGCTCGAGCACGTCCTCCACCTGCCGGAGATCAAGGCGGAGTTCGCCCGCACCGGCCGCATTTCCGTCGGCTATCCGCCGGTCGAGGAACTGCAGCGCTTCATGCGTTCCGAGATCGTGCGGCTGGGCAAGGTGGTGGAGCAAGCCGGGATCGCGAAGTCGCAATAGTGCAGTTGATCTTCCCTCGCCTCCGACTGTCGGTCGCACACGAGTTGTCCGGTTCTGGCGTTGCACCGCATCGGCCATCGACCAATTCCCGGGCATCAATTGCGGCGGTAGGCGATTTGCGCTTAGCTGCAAAGGCCGATGCGTTTCGCGTCGGCCTTTGTTTTCGGGGAAGCTGCGCGCATGAACGCGAGCTTGGACGCGGACCTGCTCGACGAGCCCGACGGCATGCTCGCGGGCGCGAGCATCATCGCCGCGATCAAGGCGAGCGGCGTGGAGTTCATCCTCTCGGTGCCCGATATCGTGACCAGCGGCGGCCTGCTGCGGCCGATTGCAGGCGATCCGTCGTTCAAGCTGATCCGGGTCTGCAAGGAAGACGAGTGCATCGGCATCGCGTCGGGGCTCTCCTACTGCGACAAGCGCGCGCTCACGCTGATCCAGCACACCGGCTTTCTCAATTCCATCAACGCGATCCGCGGCGTCGCGGTCGAATTCGAGCAGCCGATCTGCATGATGGTCGGCCTGCTGCAGCACGATCCCGACAAGACGCCGCGCAATTCGCCGCGCTATGGCGTGCGCATCGTCGAGCCGATCCTGGATGCGATGGGAATCGCGCACCACCTGATCAACGAGCGAGCCCGACGTCGCGAAGATCTGCCCGGCGATCGAGGACGCCTATGCCAGATCGCGTCCGGTGGCGCTGCTGATCGGCCGGAGGCCTTCCGCGTCATGATGAAACGAGATCGATGTTTCCGCATCCTGGCGCGGCACGTGACCGACGAGGTCGTGGTCGCGACCTACAGCTCCGCGGTCGACTGGCTCGAGATCGGCGAGCGCACGCTCAACTATTTCTCGGTCGGCGCGATGGGGCTCGATTCCTCGCACGCGCTGGGGCTGGCGCTGGGCCGGCCCGGACCGCCGCATCATCTGCCTGCAAGGCGACGGCAGCCTGTTGATGAATCTCGGATCGCCTGGTGACCATCGCGGCGGCGGCGCCGCGAAACCTCGTCCATATCGTCGTCCAGAACGGCACCTACGAGGCCAATGGCGGGCATCCGATTCCGAGTACCGAAGATCGAGCTCGCCGCCATGGCACGCTCCGCCGGCTACGCGCAGGTGCACGATTTCTCCGATCTCGCCAATTTCGAGCAGCAGGCCGGCCACATGCTCGCGCAGGAGGGCCCGGTATTCGCGACGCTGCATGTGGAGCGCTCGAAGCCGCTCAGCTACGATTATCCCAGGCTCTACGATCCCGCGCGCCGCGCCGCGCTCGAGGCGGCGCTGGCGTTGCCTCGCCCGCTTGCGGCGGCAAGCGGCGGAGGCAGCGCGCACCCGGCATGCGGACCAGCAGGCAACATCAGCGCGAGCAAATCGCAGACCTGATCATCGGCTGGCTCGGCGAGAGCGTGCCGACACGGTAACGGAGCCGCCATCGCGGAGCCCCGGCCTGCCCTCCCCCGATCGAATCCACGATCGGGTCCGGTGTCGCCTGGGCGGGGCACGAGACCGGTCAACGCGCTCGCGTCGACACATACTTGTGGACAATCCGATTCGCACCCGCATTAGCCATCATCCCGCGCATCATTGGCAGCCGTCCTGTGCAGTGTGGCTGAGTCGACCGGCCGGCGCGAAGCGCCGCCCGGCTGCAAGCGCCGCGTTCCTTCGCCGTCGACGGCGGGGGATTACGGTGCGAGCCTGACCCGCCCTGCGAAATGAAACCGGGGTGTGCGCCATGCGGTGTATCGAATGCGGCACGGAGATGCGCCTGCTGGAGCGGGTGCAAGACGACGGCATGATGGTGCGGGGTTACTGGCACCATACCTTTGAATGCCCGAGCTGCCGGAAAGCCGAGCGACGGCTGATCTTCGATCGGAGCAAAAGATCGCTCACCGGCCGCAACGTTCAGATCAGCAGTGACCCTTCCAACGCAGGCCGCATACGTCGCGAAGGACACGAAGACCGGCCTCACCGTCATGCGGCATCAGGACGTCGCGCGTCTGCGCGAGCTGTGCGAGTGGCTGGGATGGCAGGTGGTCGACGGCAGATTGCCTGAACCGTTGCCGGATGATGGACGGCAGATGCGCTGAGCTGCGGCGACGCCCGCGCCATGGCGATCCAGTCGGCGCTTCGAGCGATGGGCAGACGCCACCGGCCCGTTGGCAGAAGCGCTTCCGAAACGGCTCCGCGTTCAAGTCCGCATCTCCGCACCGTAACATGAGGCACGAGCTTGGCGTCCATGGCCGGGCTGGTTCGGCGTGCCGGCAACCCCATATGATTGTGCAGTGCAGCAACCATTCCGCTGGTCGGAAGTTGGGCTGTGGTTGCAACGAAAATGAAGGGGTGGGGCGATGGTCAACCTGCGGCAAGATCCTCAAAAGACTAGGCGCCGATCGACGCAAGTGGGAACGCATGATGGGCGCCGCGGCCCGGATGGGACCGGCCGTCAGCCAGACCAGCTCCTCGTCGAGCCACCTTCGGGAGATTGTGGACTTCGGCTCGAACCCCGGCGCCCTGCGGATGTTCAGCCACGTGCCGGAGCACGTTCCTGCCGGGTCCGCACTCGTCGTGGTTCTGCACGGATGCACGCAAACCGCGGGAAGCTATGACCACGGCGCCGGCTGGTCGACGCTCGCGGACCGGTACGGCTTCACGCTTCTCCTGCCGGAGCAGCAGCATTCGAACAACCCGAAGGGCTGCTTCAACTGGTTTCAAAAAGGCGACATCCAACGCGGGCGCGGCGAAGCGCTGTCGATCCGGCAGATGGTCGCAAAGATGGTGCATGACCACGGCATCGATCGCCGCCGTGTGTTCGTGACGGGGCTGTCCGCCGGGGGGGCGATGACCTCGGTCATGCTCGCGACCTATCCCGATGTCTTCGCCGGCGGTGCGATCATTGCCGGCCTGCCGTATGGCGCCGCCAATAATGTGCAGGAAGCGTTCGAAAGCATGTTCAAGGCGCCCCCGCGTGCTGCGCGCGCTTGGGGTGATCTGGTGCGAGGGGCGTCGCGGCATGCCGGACCCTGGCCTCGCGTCTCGGTCTGGCACGGCGGCGCAGACGCGGTCGTGATTCCGTCGAACGCGGATGAGATCATCAAGCAATGGACAGACGTGCATGGTCTGTCGGGCACTCCGACGTACAAAGAGGCCGTCGCTGCTTATCCGCGGCAGGTCTGGCGTAACGCGGCGGGCGAGGACGTGATCGAAGCCTACGCGATCCCGGGCATGCCGCATGGCACTCCGCTCGCGGTCGGCGATGCCGACGATCAATGCGGGGCAGCCGGAGCTTTCCTGTTGGAGGTGGGGATTTCCTCCTCCTATCACATCGCCAAATTCTGGGGCCTGACGGATCGGCGCATAGCGCCGGCGAAGCACAGGCTGATCGAGATCGCATCCGAACACCCCGCAGAGAAGGGGACGTTCGAGGAATTGCGCGATACGAGTGCCGGGCCAGCCGGGGTGCCGCGTTCTTCGTCGATCGACATAAACGCCGTCATCACCGACGCGCTCAAAGCCGCCGGACTGATGAAAAGCTCATGACGGACCCCCCGCTCTTGTCTCGCCTGAGCGCGTTGGATACATAGCGGCCAACCGCCGGGCACCTGCCCTCGTGGCCACGGAGAGGTGGCTGAGTGGTTGAAAGCACCGCACTCGAAATGCGATTACCCCCGTTCTGTTCTGTCCTGAGGGGTGCCGCCGAGTCCTGAAATTACAGGTGAAATTCAGCCCGACCTGCCGTCGTGTTCTGGCCCGTCCCGCCCCGTACTTAGAAGTTCAGTAGCATTTTCCGTAGCAATGTTCATGGGCCGTTCGATGGGCTTGAAGGCCCGGCGCCGGCAGCATGCCGCCAGCCCTTGTTGGCGGAATGCGCGGGGGTGAACGGCCCCGCGCCTATCGGTCCTACGCTGTGACTGCGGTCAGGGCGTCGGCAACATGTCGGGACAAGAAAGCGAACCAGCGCATACCAATGCCATCGCGGAATTCATCAACGTCGGGCCATACATAGCCGTCCGCTGAAACTCCGTGCACGTAGCGCAACAAGGCCACAATCCCGGCGATCGTCGTGGGAACGACATTGAGCAGGTCAACGGCCGCTTGGTCGGCAGCTTGGGAGGCTGCGTCTTGCCGAGCTTGGGCCGCGGTCAAACCGACAGCATCCTGTTCCGATCGAGGCCTTCGATCTATGTCTTTGGGCAGGTTCATCTGAGATGATCGAGCGCTGATATCGCATTCCCGAATTCGGCCACGGCGCGCCGATGGCGTTCAATCGCCGCGAAAATAGGATCATCGGTGGTCGGCAGGCTCGACGCCGCGATAACGGGTGCGGCGGTCAGAGCGACGGCGGGAGCGATTGCGATGCCGGCAAGAACGGCGCGGCGCGAGGTAGACTTGGACATGGCTCTTCCTTCATTGTGTGTGAATGACACGCCAAGGCGGGAAGCCGCTCAGTCCCGTCTATCGGGAAATCGGTCATCAGCAGCCCGCCATCTGGCTGTCGGTGGCAAGTCCCGGGCGCTGGCGTCAACCAGCATAGGGGCGCTGAGAATGCACAACCAGCCAGCGTGTCATCAGAGGATTTCGGGTCAAGCCCCCCGGCGGCACCCCCTATATCTGTAAGCATTTGAGGGTACAGTCGCGACATGGCGACCAGAGAAGCAAAGGCCGCAAAGGCCACACGGAAAGCCGATGCGGCCTCGCGGCCGAAGGTATTGCCCATCCGGGTCGTGGTCGATCCTACCGAGGACACTCCTTCGTACTATACAAACTACGCCGAAGCAGCGCTTTCTGCCCACGAATTGGCGATATCATTCGCCCGTGTCCCGACCAAGATGAGCGTTGAGCAAACGAGGAAGTGGGACCGGGGTGAAATTAGGTTGGAGCCAATGGTGCAGGTGATCTTCGCGCCGACGCTATTCCCGGGTTAATTCGCGCGCTGACGACTATCAAAGAAGCCTACGAACAAAAGGTTGGCCCGATCAAAGAACTCGGTGACAAAAATGAGTAACGGACCGAGTGGGAACAGTCGACGTTCTCCAGCGTCTTGACCAGACAGCAGCCACTGGCGGCACGATTATCGTTAGCAGTGCCTCGTCCGGTTTGACAGAAAGCAGAGCCTCGAAGAAAACGATTGAGAACGCTGTATACGCACATATCCGGGCCGTGCGCGCGCTCGGAGGACTTGGCGTCAATACGGGGGAAATTGCGCGCGCGCTTGGACTTCCCACAAGGGTCGTGGACGGCACAATTTCTAGGTTGAGAGCAAAGGGCATTAAGTTGGTTGACTGATGCCCTCTATTTCGGTTCCGCTGAAGGAGTGGAAGGGCGATCAATGGGCTGAATTATCGGCCCACGGACCATCCGCCACACACATCATTGTAGGCGAAAACCATTGGCAGGGCAGCGATATCAGCTTTATCGGAGGTCATCGCGTCAGAGAACTGAAATTCAAAAAAAACGTGCACTGGCGAATTGTCACCGGCTTCGAGCTGGACATTTCGGGCACCTCTCCAGCGGGACCTCCTAGGCGACAGGATGGCTCAACGTCGTCACCATAAGAAGTAATTGGCCCCTGCCAGTAAGAGCCAGGGCGAGATCACGAGCCACCATGAAGGGGGCGCGGTCGCAACGGCCATGACGCCCCGCCGAACCGAGACCTTCCCGCCCGTCACCCTTGCGCACATCCGCGGCCACGGATGCCGGGATCTGCTGGTCTACTGCGCTTCATTCAATGCAATCACAGCTCACCATGAACGCCGATCGCCTGCCGGATGAAACGGCGATCCGGCAGCTCGGCGCTCGGATGGTCTGCACCCGCTGCGGCCTGATCGGCGCGGACGTTCGGCCGGATGGTCGGCGCATACGAACAAGCCGCGCCGGGTTCACAGCGCCCCAGGCCTGACCGTGGCGAAGTCGCGAGGCCGATGGTCCGCGAAGCTGGCGCGGCCGATCGGGGTGAAGGGCGGCCCCAAGCTCGGCACCCTTGCCGATGTCCGCGCCTTCATTCTGGAGCAGCCCGCCGCG
>CAWHPT010000015.1:0-227405 GCA_963831225.1 uncultured Alphaproteobacteria bacterium | reverse complement strand
ACCTTCCGCGAGCACAGAGCCGTGCCTTTGGTTGCGTGTGGTTGACAATTCACAGAAAGGGACTATGCCCATGTTGGTAGCTGTTCTATCAGTGCCCACCTGGGGCGCGGTCTGTGCCGTCGCCTTGCTGTCGAACACCCCGGGGACAGCGCTTGCACTGGCTGGCGTGCTTGTGTTGGCGGTGTTGACTTTGACCACATAAACGGAGGAATCATCCAATGACTGACCACCACAGGGGCTGGTGAAAAAATCAAGACACATCGCGCCGCTGATGGCGCGGGTTCAGCCTGTCGCGACGAGTGACGACCGTCGCGCCATTGGCTCGCTGCTGGCGGCCATGGAACCCTTCTTTAAAATCCGTGGGACCATGCCCGCGCAGTACATCAAGGCGTTCCTGTTGGTCGCCTTCGAAGGGCTCAGCCTCAGCGCATATGCTGAGCGCGCGGGCACGTCGCTCTCTGTCATGAGCAGGCACCTTCAGGACATTGGCGACCGCAACCGCTACAAGGAAGAGGGCTTCGGGCTCGTCACGTCGCGCCAGAACCCGATGGAGTTGGATACACGAGTTCACGCTCACCCCCAAGGGGCGGGCGTTGCTTCACGAGATCACGCGCAATTGGGAGCGGAGTTGATATGATTGGACTGCTCTTGCTGTTGGCGCTCTTCATCGCCCTCGCGACGGGAGGCCTGTATATGGCGATCATCGTCGCCGTCATCGCGTTGCCGCTGGCGGGGATGTTCCTCTGCCTCACCAACAAGTGACTTTTTTGTTGTCCACTCACTTCACAAGGAGGAATGGATGCGTCTTTGCACTATTCGCCCAAGCACGCCGCGCGAAGAGCAGATCGCTCACTCGCTTGGCACCGACGCTTGGCAGCTACTTGAAGAGCGCCCTGCCGTGATCTGTTTCGGCGGGACGCGTGGCGCGCTTGTGCGCAAGCACGGGCACACCCGTTGGGTCAGACGTTGGGAGGTCACAAATCATGGCGACATGCTATCCAGAGCGTAGGGCAAGCTCACCGGCAAGTGGCTGGCCGAGGCCTGGGTCCAGGGCAGGCGAGTCCGCTCACGCTTCGACACACGTCGGGAGGGGGAACGGTGGGCCGACACGATTAAGCTCACTGGCGAGCTTCCCACGAGCCCGCAGGACCCCTCAGTCCTCACGTTCGCTATGGTGGCCTTGGAGTGCAAGGCGGTAGGCGGACCTCGCAAGCGTAAGTGGAAGTCGGGGCGCGACCACTCCGTCGAGCAGCGTGTAGAGGCGGCCCCGGTTGTCTGAACAATTTTTCCGCATCGATAAGTGGAGCGTCTGCCGAGGTTAGGCTGCCGAGCGGAGTAGCAGCGGGTTGAAGTAGGCGCGATCGGGTGTCATGCCGTCAAGGCTCGAGTGTGGACGTCGTCCGTTATAAAAGTCCAGGTAACGGCCGATCGAAGCACGGGCCTCGCTGACGCTGTCGTAGGCTCGCAGATAGACCTCTTCGTACTTGACGCTACGCCACAGGCGCTCGACGAACACGTTGTCCCGCCAAGCCCCTTTGCCGTCCATGCTGATCGCAATGCCGTTGTCGGCGAGCACGCCGGTGAACGCTCTGCTCTCCAAGGGCTGGCTACATGAGGCCCTGGCGGTGCGTGTGCTGGTGGAGACCGGCATGCGCTGGGGTGAGTTCGAGGGCCTCAGGTCTGAGCAAGTGGAGGACGACTGGGTCCGCTTGTGGCGCACAAAGAACAACAAGGCGCGATCCTCGCCAATCGGTAACGAGAACGCCCGTTCCCTGAGGGCTCTTTTGGCCTCCGGATACCAGTACAAATACTGCACATTCCGTGATCGCTTTTACCAAGCCAGAAAAATGTCGGGGCAGTCAGACGAAATAACAATCCACACTCTGCGGCAGACCACAGCCTCGCGCCTCGTGGAGCGCGACGTCCGTTGCGAACAATCCAGGTTTATCTGGGACATGGAGCATCAAGACGACGGAGCGCTATGCTCACGTTCGGGACGAACTGCTCGCCAACGCGCACAAAAAACTTGCCACGATGTCGGGGCAGTCGGACCAAGATACCGCTGAGGCCCAAAATAAAGTGGTGGCTTTTCAGTGAGTTGGAGGCCACGCCCGGAATTGAACCGGGGTACACGGTTTTGCAGACCGTTGCGTAACCACTCCGCCACGTGGCCAGTGCAGGATAAGTAACGCTTGCCAAGCAGTTAGGCAATCATGGCAGATCTGGAGCGAAAACGATCGCGTAGCGAGGTGCCGCGCGAATGCTGTTCTGTTGCACTGCGATTGTATAAGACACGCGTCGTCGTACTCGCTGGGACCTGCCCATGATCGACTTTGCCGCGGCGCGCCGCATGATGGTCGACAGCCAGGTCCGCACCAGCGATGTCACCGATCTTCGCATCATCGCCGCCATGCTGGAGATCGAGCGCGAGCGGTATGTGCCGGAGTCACTGAAGGGGCTCGCCTATCTCGACCTCGACGTTCCAGCCTCGCAGCCGGAGGCCGGCGAGCAGGTGCGCCGCCTGCTCAAGCCGATGGTGCTGGCCAAGCTGATCCAGGCCGCCGCAGTGCGGCCCGACGACCATGTTCTCGACGTAGGCTGCGCCACCGGCTATTCCTCGGCGGTTCTGGCGCGCCTGGGGAACACGGTGGTCGCGCTCGAGCAGGACCCGGCGCTGGCCCGGCATGCAGTTGCGAACCTCGCATCGGCCGGCAACGTCACGGTGGTTACCGGCCCGCTGACATTGGGATGGCCCGCGCGGGCGCCTTACGATGTCGTGTTCATCAACGGGGCAACCGAGCTCATCCCGCACGATCTTGGCTCCCAGCTCAAGGAGGGAGGCCGCCTGGTGGCGATCGTCGGCAGCGCGCCTGTCAGTCGGGCAATGCTGTGCGTATCAGTCGCCGGAAACCTCAGCGGCCGCCCGATCTTCGATGCCGGCGCGCCATTGCTTCCAGGATTTGCCGCCCCGCCGTCCTTCGCCTTCTAAATAGTCCAACTTCGGGCTGGGGCTGGGGCTGGCTTCGGCGCCGGGGCATGCCGGAACCATGCCATCAGCGCATTCACGCTTCATCCACCATGTCCGTAAACCGTGGCGTCGCATGCCCGCAAAAACCTCGCGGCGCCCGCGAATTGCAAGCCTTCCACAACGGGTGTGGCTTGAAAACATCAAGAGGTGGCTTTTCCAGGGGAGGTGCTGCCTGCGAGGGTTCCTTAGGCCGCTGGCCTAATTATTGTCGGTTTGAGAACGTCCGAGTGGATTTGGAGCCGCGACCGTGAGGGCGGGGAACACCGGTCACGTGGCGGGGCGCGGAGCAATTGCATGTTGCGGGGTTGGCGGCTGCGAACGGTTGCATGGAGCGTGCACGTCATCGCGCTTGCGGCCGCGGCAATGCTCGCCTCGCCAGCATCGGCGGAGGAGGTGGCCGTCGGCGCGCGTATCGTGGTGCGGCCCGGCTCAGCTACGCTCGAAAGCGCGCTCATTCAGGCCTATCACAACAATCCGCAGCTCAATGCGCAGCGCGCCGCAACCCGTGCGGTCGACGAGAATGTCCCGTCCGCGCTGTCCGGCTATCGCCCGCGGGTGACGGGAACCGCGAGCCTTACCGAGCAGTATCTTGGACACCCTCACCAGGGCCACCACACCCGGCGGCAACGTCTACACGAGGACGCAAGGCGCCGTAGCGGTGTCGGCAGCCGGCCTCACCGCAACTCAGAACCTTCTCAACGGCTTTCAGACCGCGAACCGCACGCGCCAGGCCGAGGGTCAGGTGTTCTCCGCGCGCGAGGTGCTGCGCTCGACCGAGCAGTCGGTGCTGCTCAATGGCGCGACCGCCTTCATGAATGTGCTGCGCGACGCCGCGATCCTGGAGCTTCAGCGCAGCAACGTGAATGTGCTCGAGGTCACGCTGCGGCAGACCCGCGACCGCTTCAATGCAGGCGAGGTGACGCGCACCGATGTCGCGCAAGCCGAATCGAGCCTGGCTGCCGGCCGCTCGCAATTGGCCGTCGCCGAATCCAATCTCGTCACCTCGCGGGCGCAATATCGGCAGGTGATCGGCGTCGACCCGCCGGCAAGGCTCGCACCTGCCACGCCGGTCGATCGCCTTTCACCACGCACCCTGGCGGGCGCCATCGAGCGCTCACGCACCGAGCATCCCGCGATCACCACCGCGGCGTATAACGTCGACGTCGCTGTCTTCCAGGTGAAGATCGCGGAGGGGGCGCTTGCTCCCAGCCTGAACGCTGTCGGCAATGTGCAGAAGAGCTATGGCTCGACCGGATCGCTCGCCGTGATCGAAAGCCTGTCAGCCTCGATTGCCGCCCAGCTTTCGGTACCGATCTATCAGGGCGGCGTCGAATACGCGGTAATCCGGCAAGCCAAGGAAACTCTGGGACAACGCCGCCTGGATCTCGACACCGCGCGCGACCAGGTGCAATCGACGGTGACGCAAGCCTGGGGGCAGCTCGACGCAGCCAAAGCCCAGATCATCTCGACCCAGGCGCAGGTCACGGCGGCGGAGATCGCGCTCAACGGCGTGCGCGAGGAAGCCCGGGTGGGTCAGCGCACCACGCTCGACGTCCTGAACGCGCAACAGGTCCTCGTCAATGCGCGGGTGGCACTCGTCACCGCGCAACGCGATCGCGTGGTCGCGTCCTATACCGTGCTGGCGGCGGTCGGCAGCCTGTCCCCGCAGATTCTCGGCCTCAATATAGAGGTCTATGATCCGATGATCCATTATCAGCAGGTGCGCGACGCCTGGGGCGGCGTGCGGATTCCGGACGGCCGGTGACGACGCGCGGTGTTCGCAATTCCGGACCGTCACTGATCGTTGAAGCGTCATAGCAGCGGTTGCGGTTTTTGATTCGTCCTGCGTGTGCTCGTGCCGCGCGCATTCATGACAATTCGTTGCGAACCGGTTTCACTCGCCGGAAAACGCCGCGTTCGCAGGAGAGATTCGTTGCCTTCGATCTCCGACATGCCTTATCCTTTCACCTTGGCGGGTTTCGTTTTTTTCCTGATGCGGCGCGAGGTTTGCCGTTGGGCTCAGATCCGGTCTGAGTGGGGACAAGATCAATGACGCAACCAGCGAAGGGTCAAGAACCCTCGATGGAGGAAATTCTCGCCTCCATCCGCAGGATCATTGCGGAAGAGATCCATCCAAGAACACGCCCAATGTGAGCCCATTGAGGGAAGGCAGCACGCTGAGCGCCATCGAAGCTGCGATTCTACCGCCGAGACCGGTGATGCTTTCGCCGCGGCCGGCGCCTCCCGTGCGGCCGGCGTCCGTGCCCGAGCCTGCAACGCAGGAGATCGACGAGATGCTGGCCCAGTTGCACGCGACATCGACCCGTCCGGCAGCCGCGTCGATCCATGAGCCGGCCTCCGACGTTCTCGATCCGACCGAGGAGGCCGCGCCGGATCAAGCTCCTGTGCCGACTTTCGCCGGTCGTATAGAGGCGCAATCGCACGTTCTGCCGGTGGAAAGTGAACCGGAGCCGCCGGATCCGCCGGCCCCGCTGCGTGCGGCACGGGAGTCGCGGCGGATGCCGCTCGAGAGCGGCGAGCACAGCCTGGTCTCGGCTGCCACCACGGCGGCCGTCGACTCCGCCTTCAACTCCCTCGCGCAGACGGTTCCGGTGCAGAACGGCCGCACGCTCGAGGATCTGGTTCGCGAGATGCTGCGACCGATGCTCAAGACCTGGCTCGACGACAATCTGCCGAGCGTCGTCGAGCGCCTCGTGCGGGCCGAGATCGAGCGCGTTTCGAGGGCGAGGGGATAGCTGCTTCACGTCGGGAAGCGGCTCATAGGCATCCCATCATCCGTCCAGCGTTCTCCGTTTCTTCAGCTTGGACGCGAACCACCAACCCAGCAGCGGCAGAGCGACGGCCGTCGCCAGGAACAGCGGCCGTGCCGTGAAGCGGTCGAACACGAATGCGGCGCCGGCGACGCCGACCGTCTGACCCAGATAGATCGCCGAGGAGAAGATCGCGACTGCAGTCCCGCGCGCTTGCGGGATCATCTGGGTCGCATTGGTCTGCATGGTGTTGTGGAGCGCGTAGAACCCGAGCCCGACCATGGTGACCGCCACCGGCGCCAGCCACCAGACCGCGCCAAAAGCCAGGATGAGATAAGCCGCACCCAGCATCGCCCCGCCGAAGATCGCAAGGCCGCTTTGTCCGAACACGTTGACGAGCTGCTGCACGCTGCCGGCATAGATGAGCCCGCCGATTCCGAACGTGCCCACGATCAGTCCGATTGCCGCGAAGCTCAGGCCGAAGCGCTGGTGCAAGTCGGCACCGACGAAGGCGAACGCGCCCCATGCAATGCTCGCCTCGATGAATACGGCGAAAATGACGAACCGCGCCCACGGACTGGACAGTACCGCCGAATAATTGGCGGCAAATCCGCGCGAGGCTTCCTCCGGATGGCCGGCCTCCCGGGTGCGCGGATTGGTCAACAGCTCGAATGCGAGCCCGGCGGCCGCAAGCGCTAACATTCCCGCCAGCACGAAGAAGACGTTGCGCCACCCGAACAGGTCGCCCAGCACGCCGCCCGCTGCCTGTCCGAACAGCTGGCCCGTGATCTGTCCGCTGAGATAGCGCGCGAGCACCGGCTGGCGTTGCTCATAAGGCGTCACATCGCCGACATAGGCCATGGATATCGGAACGATCCAGCCGGCGGCCGCCCCCGAGGCGAAACGTGCGAGCGCGAGCGCCGAAAGCGAATGGACGGTGCCGCACAGCGCAACCAGAACGCTTGCGAGCGCGCACATGGCGGCGACGGTGCGATACTTGCCGAACCGGTCACCGACCGGCCCGATGATGAGCTGAATCGAGCCGTGGCTCACGGCGTAGGCGGCAACAACGATCGAAGCTTCGCCGACCGTGGTGCCGAAATCAGCCGCGATCTGGGGTAACAGCGAGTTCGGTCACCCGCACCATGGCCTGACTCGCAAAACCGGCGACCGCGAGCAGGACGATCGAGCGCGTCGGGAGCCTATGTTTTTCCGGCGAGGGGATCACTCGTGCCTTGACGGTTCGACGCGGGGGCGGAAGGCGCGAGAAGGCGCATCCGGGGTTGCGGGCGTTGACAGGGCGGAGCGCGCCGGGCTTTTTACCGCGAAATTGCCGGACCGATACAGTGATGATCGAAAAGACATACCAGCCCTCCGCCGTTGAGCAGCGCATTTATGCCAAGTGGGAGGAGGCCGGTGCGTTCCGTTGCGGCCGCCCGGAGCGCCGCGACGCCGAACCCTTCTGCATCGTCATTCCGCCGCCTAACGTCACCGGCTCATTGCATATGGGCCATGCCCTCAACAACACCCTCCAGGACGTGCTTGCCCGATTCGAGCGCATGCGCGGGCGCGACGTGCTTTGGCAGCCCGGAACCGATCACGCCGGCATCGCCACCCAGATGGTGGTCGAGCGCCAGCTGATGGAGCGCCAGGAGCCGGGCCGGCGCGCGCTCGGGCGCGAAAAGTTCCTGGAAAGGGTCTGGGCCTGGAAGGCGGAATTGGGCGGCACCATCACCACCCAGCTCAAGCGGCTCGGCGCCTCCTGCGACTGGTCGCGTGAGCGCTTCACCATGGATGCGGGGCTCTCACGCGCGGTGCTCAAGGTGTTCGTGGAGCTTTATCGTGCCGGGCTCATCTACAAGGACAAACGCCTGGTCAACTGGGACCCCAAGCTGCTCACTGCCATTTCGGACCTGGAAGTGCAGCAGGTGGAGATCAAAGGGCACCTCTGGCACTTCAGGTATCCCGTCGAAGGACGCGACGGCACCTTCATCACGGTTGCGACAACGCGGCCCGAGACCATGCTCGGCGACACCGCTGTTGCCGTGCATCCCGATGACGGGCGCTACCGCGACCTGGTCGGGAAGAACGCCATCCTGCCGCTGGTCGGGCGGCGCATTCCCATCGTCGCGGACGAATATTCCGATCCCGAGAAGGGCACCGGCGCGGTCAAGATCACGCCGGCGCACGACTTCAACGATTTCGAGGTCGGACGGCGGCACCAGCTGCCGCTCGTCAACGTGCTCGATCTCGAGGCCAATCTCCACCTCGAAGGCAACGAAGCGTTCTTGCGCGATCTGCCGCGCTCACCGGAGCTCGAGGAAACGTTGGCCTATCATGGCCTCGACCGCTTCCTCGTGCGCAAGGAGATCGTCGCCCGCATGGAGTCGGCCGGCCTGCTCGCCAAGACCGAGCTGCACACGCACATGGTGCCGCATGGCGATCGCTCCGGGGTCGTCATCGAGCCGTTCCTGACGGAGCAGTGGTATGTCGACGCGCAGACGCTGGCGCAGCCGGCGATCGCAGCGGTGCGCGACGGGCGCACGGCGTTCGTGCCGCGCAACTGGGAAGCGACCTACTTCAACTGGATGGAGAACATCCAGCCCTGGTGCATCTCGCGTCAGCTCTGGTGGGGACACCGAATCCCGGCCTGGTATGGGTTCACGGCCGACCAGGAAGGCAAGGTGCTGCTCGGCAGCAGCCAGCAATTCCGCTCCGTGGTCGAGACCTTCGTCAGCGAGACCGAGCAGGAGGCGATTGCGCAGGCGAGCAAATATTACGGCACCGGCGACATCGTGGTGGTGGCGAGCGACCGCGAGGCGATTGAGAAGGTCTACGCCTCGCAACAGGGCGAGCGCCCGACCAGGTTCGCGATCTGGCGCGACGAGGACGTGCTCGACACCTGGTTCTCGTCGGCGCTGTGGCCGTTCTCGACGCTCGGCTGGCCGGAACGGACGACCGAGCTGGGGCGCTACTACCCTACCGATGTGCTGGTGACCGGCTTCGACATCATCTTCTTCTGGGTCGCGCGCATGATGATGATGGGTCTCCATTTCATGGAGGAGGTGCCGTTTCATACCGTCTATATCCACGCGTTGGTGCGCGACCAGCACGGCGCCAAGATGTCGAAGTCGAAGGGCAACGTCATCGATCCGCTCGAGCTGATCGACCAATACGGAGCCGACGCGCTGCGCTTCACCCTCGTTGCCATGGCTGCACAGGGGCGTGACATCAAGCTTTCCACACGGCGGATCGAGGGCTATCGCAATTTTGCGACCAAGCTGTGGAACGCGTGCCGGTTCGCCGAGATGAACCATTGCAGGACCGTCCCGGGTTTTGATGCCGGGTCGGTCAAGCAGACGCTCAATCGCTGGATCGCACACGAGACCGGCAAAGCCGCGCGCGAGATCACGCAAGCGATCGAGGCCTACCGCTTCAACGAGGCCGCCGGTGCCGCCTATCGCTTCGTCTGGAATATCTTCTGCGACTGGTATCTGGAAATAGCCAAGCCGGTGCTCCAGGGCGGCGACAGTGCCGCCAAGGGACGAGACCCGGGCAATGACCGCCTGGGTCCGCGATGAGATCCTCAAGCTGCTGCACCCGTTCAAGCCGTTCATCACCGAGGAGCTCTGGCAGCTGACGGCGCCCGGCGAGCTTCCCCGCGACGGCCTGCTCGCGCTGGCGCGATGGCCGAAGCACGAAGGTCTCGATGACCTCGAGGCCGAGGCCGAGATCGGCTGGGTCATCGATCTCGTCACCGCCATCCGCTCGCTGCGCACCGAGATGAACATCACGGTGACAACGGAGATTTCGCTCGTCCTGGTCGGCGTCTCCGCCGTCACCGAGGCGAGGGCTGCGCGCTGGAGCGAGATCATTCGTCGGCTGGCGCGGCTCACCGGGATTTCGATATCGGCCGGGGTCCCTGCAGGCGCTGTGCAGATCATCGTGCGCGGCGAGGTCGCTGCGCTGCCGCTCACGGGCGTGATCGATTTCGCGGCCGAGCATGCGCGGCTGGAAAAGGAAATGGCCAGGGTCAGCTCCGACATCGCGCGCATCGATGCCAAGCTCGGAAATGCCGATTTCATGCGGCGTGCGCCGGAAGAAGTGGTCGAGAGCGAACGCGAGAAGCGGGAAGAGGCCGAGCTTCGCCGCACGAAGATCAACGATGCGCTCGAGCAACTCGAAGGCGCGGTGTGAGTTACGCAAGGCTTGCGCACCAGGAGCAACAACGAGAACGGCGCAAGCCGCGGCGGGAGCATCCATGCGAGATTTCTGGGTGGCGGTCGGCCTGCTTTGGCTCGCCGGAGTGGGACTGCGACTTACGATTCTGGCGGTGCCGCCGGTCATCTCCGCCATGCAGGCCGACTTGGCGCTGTCGGGGACCGAAATCGGCATCCTCTCGGGCCTGCCGGTCATCCTGTTCGGGATCGCGGCGCTTCCGGGCTCGCTGCTGATCGCCCGCTTTGGAGCACTGCCGACCCTGGTGATCGGATTGATCGTCGCAGGCTTGGCGTCGGGCCTGCGCGGCGCCGTCCTCGATGTGCTCGTGCTCTATGCCGCAACCATCCTGATGAGCGCCGGTGTCGCCATCATGCAGCCGGCGCTGCCCGCGCTGGTGCGACAGTGGCTGCCGCAGCGCGTCAGCTTCGGCTCGGCCGTCTACACCAACGGGCTTCTGGTCGGCGAGACCCTTGCCGGTCATGCTGACCATCCCGCTGATTTTTCCGCTGGTCGACAATTCCTGGCGCTGGAGCCTCGCCGTCTGGGGGATCCCGCTCATTCTGATTGCGGTCCTTGCCGCAACGCTGGCGCCGGCGCCGAAGCAGTCGGCGACGAACGGATCCGGCCGAAACTGGTGGCCGGACTGGCGCAACAAGCTGATCTGGCAGGTCGGCATCCTCCTGGGCAGCGTCAATGGCGTTTATTTCTGCACCAATGCTTTCCTGCCCGGCCATCTCACTGCCGCCGGGCGTGCCGACCTGATCAGCGCCGCCTTGACGGCACTCAACTTCGGTCAGCTTCCGGCCTCGTTCGCGCTGCTTGCGGTTGCGGGCAAGCTCGAACGCCGGGCTTGGCCGTTCATCCTATGCGGCGTGGCGGTGCTGCTGTGCCTCGCCGGCATCGCGAGCACGGCGAACGCCTGGACCGTCGTCTTCGCCGGGGCGATCGGCTTCATCTGTGGTGCGGTGCTCACGCTGGGCTTCGCTCTGCCGGCGCTGTTGAGCGAGCCCGGCGACGTCGCCCGGATGTCGGCGGCGGTGTTCACCATCAGCTACAGCGAGGGGCTGCTCGTTTCCGTGCTCGGCGGCGCAGCCTGGGATCTGAGCGGAAGCCCAAGATTCGCTTTCCTGCCGATAGCGATCAGTGTGCTGCCGTTGCTCTTCATTCCGCTGCTCATCGGGTTCAAAAGACTACGTGCCACCGCCGAGGTATAGACTGCAGTCGCAATGGCAAACCTTAGAGCATTTTCCGGAAAAGTGGACACCGGTTTTCCGCAGAAAATGCGACCAACTAAAGAAGCTAGAGCGCGTTTCCGATTCAATCTAATCGAAACGCGCTCTAGACGAGATCACGCTTGGTCGATACCGCATAGCGCCCTTCGGAGCTCGAGATGAATAAAGTCGTATCCTATCCGGTGCCGGATGAGACTTGCCGGCTGGCTGACGGAAGACTTTCGCGTGCTGCCATCAGAACATGGCATGACGTGCGCCTGCGCTCGACGCACGGCATCTTGATCGCGCTCGACATGGAATCCCTCGATCAAATGGGTCGGGTCGTCGAGCGGACGACCGCAGTCGAGGAAATCGTCGGATACAAAGTCGGACTGACAGCAACTCTGCGGTTGGGGCTCGGCGACGCGATCAAGTCCCTGCGTTCGGTGACCGACTTGCCGCTTATTTACGATCATCAGAAGGCGGGTCCAGATGTGCCCGACATGGCGCCGAAATTCTCCGCCACGTGCAAGGAGGCGGGCGTCGACGGCCTGATCCTGTTTCCGATCGCGGGCCCTCGCGCGGTCGTCGAGTTTTCCGGAAGCGCCTATGTCAACCGCATGTTGCCGATCGTCGGAGGCGATTTGCCGTTCCCGGACTATAATGCCAGCGGGGGCGGCTACGTGGTCGACGATGCGTTGGACAAGATCTTCCGCAAGGCGATCGAGATCGGCGTCGATCACTTCGTCATTCCCGGAAACACGGCCGCGAAGCTTGCGCATCATGCAGGCTGGCTGGTGGAGAAAATCGAGCGGCCCTCGCTGTTCATCCCCGGCATCGGGGCGCTGGGAGGCTCGATTGCCGAGACATTTTCGGCGGCTCCCGGCTGCGATCTCTATGCAGTCGTCGGCCGTGCGATCTATGACGCCGAAGATCCGGCAGAAGCTGCGCGGCGGCTCGCGGGCGACGCGCTGCGGTTTGCTTGAGCCGACTCGAGGCGCTTGCATGTCGCAACCCGTCAAAGCCTTGCTGTTCGATTGGGGCGAAACTCTCGTGCTCGTTCCCAACATGCTCAACAGTGTCGAGCGGCATATTACGTGCCTCGAGCAGATTTACTTCGAGCCCGACAGCACCGGCGGGCCGGCGTTGCCGGATTATGGGGTCCCCTGGCCGTGCTTTCGCGTATGCGTACCTAGAAGCGGCCCGCAGCTCAGATCAAGCGCTCTGCGAAACGCGCCGGGAGCACCGTTTCGAAGACCGGTTCGTGCACGCGCTCCGGCTCGCCGGGGTGACGCAAGAGCTACGAGACTTACCGTACCTCGCGCATCTCGTCGTTCGGTTCGCGCAACATGTTGTTCGCGAGGCACAGGTGATCGATGGCGCGACTGAGGTCGTACCGGAGCTCGCTAAGCATTTTAGCCTCGGCCTCGTTTCGAACTACCCGTGCCATCCCGTCGTGAACGAAACGTTGGAGCGCTTCGGTCTCCGTCGCTATTTTTCGGCGATCGTGGTGTCCGGAGAATTTGGGTGGCTGAAGCCGCATCCGAGCGTCTATCAGACTGCGTTGGAGCAGATAGGCGCCCGACCGCAGGAGACTGTGTTTGTTGGTGACGATCTCGACAACGACGTCATAGGGCCAAAAGCGCTGGGCTTACGTACGATATGGTTCACTGGGAATTCGACGGCGCCCGCGCATGCGGACATGACGATTTCCGATCTCAGGGAGATTCTGAATTGGGTCAGAACTCACATGGTATGAGGTCGGCCGTCGCAATGGAGCTCGAGACCAGGCTGCTGGTGAACGGCAAGTTCGCGGGCAGCGCGAGCGGTGAGACCTTCGAT
This sequence comes from uncultured Alphaproteobacteria bacterium, assembly GCA_963831225.1. Classification (GTDB taxonomy): domain Bacteria; phylum Pseudomonadota; class Alphaproteobacteria; order Rhizobiales; family Xanthobacteraceae; genus VAZQ01. Next base: position 214,332 of record CAWHPT010000015.1, on the reverse strand, counting down.
GTCGCAAGTCCGGTGGACGGCGGCCACTATGCCACAGTCTCCCGTTCCGGCACGCAGGATGTCGACGCCGCCGCAGCGGCGGCGCGTCGCGCGTTCGATCATGGACCGTGGCCGAAGATGATCCCTTTCGAGCGCGGTCGCATTCTGCGAAGCATTGCCGATTCCATTCGCCGCAACTTGGACGCGATTGCCGAGGTCGAGACACGAAGCGGCGGCAAGACGATCGCCAACTCGCGCAACGAGGTCGAAGCCGCGGCCCGCGTGTTCGACTATTACGCCGGCGCCATGGACAAGTTCTTTGGCGAGACCATCCCGATGGGTGATGGCGTCCTCGACTTTACGCTGCGTGAACCCGTAGGCGTGGTGGCGCAGATCACGCCCTGGAATTTCCCGTTCCTCGCGGCGGCCTGGAAGGTCGCGCCCGCGCTCGCGACCGGTTGTGCCGTCATCCTCAAGCCGGCCAGTCTTACGCCGCTCACATCGCTGTTGTTGGGTCGGCTAGCAATGGACGCCGGCGTGCCTGACGGTGTGCTCAATGTTCTGCCGGGACCAGGCGCGCAAATCGGCGAGCACCTGGCACGGCATCCGCTGATCGACAAGATCGCCTTTACCGGAGAGACGCGCACCGGCGCGAGCCTGCTCAGGGCTGCAGCCGACGGGATCAAACGGGTTTCGCTCGAGCTCGGCGGCAAGAGCCCGAACATCGTCTTCGCCGATGCCGATGTAGCGAAAGCCGCGACCGCCGCCGTCAAGGGCGGCTTTGGAAACGCCGGTCAGAGCTGCTCGGCACGCACGCGCCTGTTCGTGGAGCGGCCGCTGCACGATGCGTTCGTCGACGCATTCACCCATGCGACGGAGCAATATCGGGTGGGCGATCCGATGGCGCCGGAAACCGAGATGGGACCGCTCGTGTCCGACAGCCAGTGGCGCAATGTCAAGTGCATGGTTGAAGTGGGCATCGGCGAGGGCGCCCGCATAATTCTCGGTGGGGATCGCCCGCGCAATGTGTCGCAAGGGCCGTATTTTGCGCCGACGATCATGACTGGCGTCGACAATGGCATGCGCATCGCGCGCGAGGAGATTTTCGGCCCGGTGGTCGTGGTCATCCCATTCGCTACAGAGGACGAGGCCCTGCGCCTCGCGAATGAAAGCGACTACGGGCTGAACGCCTCGGTATGGACTCGCGATGTCGACCGGGCGCTGCGCGTCGCGTGCCGTTTGCGCACCGGAATGGTCAGCATCAACTCGCACGGCAGCGCGAGCCGGTACGGAACCTACGCGCCGTTCGGCGGCTATAAGAAGTCGGGGGTAGGGCGCGAGCTTGGTATGTACGCGCTGTCGCTCTACACTGAAGTCAAGAACGTCTTTGTGGAGTTTGGTGTGTGATCGAAGTGCCGGATCCCGCCACGGCTCGATCGGCTGACGCCACCGTTTCAGACCAGGCGGTGCTGCTTTCTGTCGAGGGCGTGGGGAAGGACTTCGGGCATTTCACCGCGGTCCGTGAGGTCTCGCTCGCGATACGTCGCGGAGAGCTGAAGGCGATCATAGGCCCGAACGGCGCCGGCAAGACCACGCTGTTCAATATGTTGTCCGGCGAGCTCGAGCCGTCGCGCGGTCGAATTGTCTATCGAGGCGAAGATATTGCGCACTATCCGGTGCATGCGCTTGCGCACGTCGGCATCGGGCGCTCGTTTCAGATCACCAATGTGTTTCGCGGCTTGACCGTATTGGAGAACGTGCGGATCGCCGTCCAATCGAAGCGTCACGTCAATTTCGATATCGTTTCGAGCGCCGGCCGATTGTCCGAGACGACCGAGATTGCCGAACAGGCTCTGGCGACGATCGGACTGATCAAATACCGTACGACACTGGCCAGCAGCTTGTCGCACGGCGATCAACGCCGGCTGGAAATCGGTATTGTTCTGGCAACCGATCCGGAGCTGGTTCTGCTCGACGAGCCCACCGCCGGCATGTCGCGCGAGGAAGCCCGTTCGACGATGGAGCTGATCCGCAATATTTCAGCGGCACGAACAGTCCTGTTCGTGGAGCACAATATGGAATTCGTGATGGGGATTTCGCAGTCGATCATCGTGATGCAGTCCGGCCAGGTGATCGCTGAAGGTACTCCGGCCGAAATTCGCGCCAGCGAGGAGGTGCGGCGCGCATACCTCGGCAATCTCTATGAATGACGGCGAAGCGCTGCTGCAGCTCGATGACGTACATGCCTATTATGGCTCGAGCCATGTGCTGCAGGGCGTAAACCTGCGGGTGCCGGCGGGCGCGATCGTCTCGCTCATGGGGCGAAACGGCGTCGGCAAGTCGACCGCCCTGAAGTCCGTGTTCGGCTTGGTCCCGGTGCGCGCGGGGCGAATATCGTTTGCGGGCAAGAGCCTTACCGGATTGCGAACGCATGAGATTGCCCGCCGCGGCATCGCCATGGTGCCCGAGGATCGCCGCATCTTCACCAGCTTGAGCGTTGCCGAGAACATCCTGCTCGCTGCCGGCGGCCGCAGCGACGCGATCGCAGAAACGATCGAATGGTTCCCGGGCCTGCGGGACTACTTGCGTCGGCCAGGCGATCAGCTCTCCGGCGGTGAGCAGCAGATGCTGTCCATTGCGCGCGCGCTGGTGGCGCATCCGCGGCTCATGCTGATCGATGAGCCGCTGGAAGGGCTGGCGCCGGTCATTGCCGAGCGCATCGAGGGGACGTTGCAGGATTTGCGCGGCAAGATGACGGTGCTGCTGGTGGACCAGAATCTCAAATGGTTGATGCAGGTTGCGGACTATCATTATGTGATGGATCACGGTTGCATCGTGTTTCACGGCACCTCGGACGCGCTGCGTCAGAATCCCGTGGTGATCGAGCAATATCTCGGGGTCGCCGCATGAACTGGATGAGCGTCGCCAATCATATCATCCTGGGCCTGAGCACCGCTGCCATCTACGTGCTGGTATCGCTGGGCCTGACGATGATCTTCGGCATGATGAACGTGCTCAATTTCACCCACGGCGTCTTGTACGCCCTGGGCGCGTATTTCGGCTATCTGCTGGTGAAGCTCACAGGCAGCTTCTGGTTGGCGCTCCTGATCGCGCCGCTGATCGTGGCGCTCATCGGCATGCTGATCGAGCACATCTCGATCCGGCCGCTCGCCCATCGACCGCACCTGATCCAGTTCCTCGCGACCTTCGCGCTTGCGCTCGTCATCGAGCAGATTATCCGCCTGGTTGCGGGCAACGATGCCTATGCGGTCAGCCTTCCGGCCGCGTTTGCTCACACGGTCAGCCTTGGTCCATTCGTGATCCCGTCTTACCGGCTGTTCCTGATCATTGCGGCACTTGTGGTATGCCTGGGGATCGGCACGTTGCTCGCGAAGACGCAGGTGGGAGCGTTGATCCGCGCGACCTCCGAAGATCCGGAAATGGCCGCGTTGTTGCGCGTCAACACCAGGGCCGTATCAACCATGGTGTTCGCAGGCGGCAGCGCGCTCGCCGCGTTGGCAGGCGCACTGGCGGCGCCAGTCTTCAGCGTTCACCCGAGCATGGGTGAAGAGGTGATCACGATGGCCTTTCTGGTCGTGACCGCCGGCGGCCTGGGGAGCCTGCGGGGTACCATCCTGGCTGCGATCATCCTGAGCGAAGCGTCGAGCCTGGGCTTGCTCGCCGTCGGCAAGTACTCCGACGTTCTCACGATTTGCATCATGGCGGCGGTGTTTCTTGTTTGGCCAACAGGGATTTTTGGGCGAGCAGAGGGGCGATGAACAATCGTTTTCGCCCTTCGCTGTGGGTCTGCGCTTGGCTCACGTTCGGCATCGTGCTGGCGGTCGCACCTGTCAGCCCGTACACCGCCACCCTTGCGACCGAGGTCATCATCCTCACGCTCTGGGCCGTGTCGTACAATCTCGTGTACGGCTACATGGGGGAGATTTCGTTCGGCCACGCGGCTTTCTTCGGATTGGGCGCTTTCGGCGTCCCGATCCTCGCCCGCGAATTCAACCTGCCATTCGGTTTCAACATCGCCGGAGGAATAGTGGTCGCGTGTCTGTTCGCGACGCTGGTGAGCGTCATCATCCGCCGGACCCGGGGGGTTTATTACGCGGTGCTCACCTTCGTCCTGGCGGAGGTGGTCTATGTGGTTGCAATCAAATGGACGAGTTTCACTGGCGGAGACAACGGATTGCCGGTCTCGCGTCCCGCCTTTCTGAGCTCGCCGGTCAGGTACGCGTTGTTCGCGTTCGTGATCGTCACCATTGCGCTCGTGGCGTTGCACCGGATTGTGAATTCTCCCGCGGGGCGTGTGGTGCAGGCGATAAACCAAAACGAAAGGCGCGCGCGACAGATCGGTTACAATACCAACGCGTATCGCGCGTTGACGTTCATCCTCTCCGGCGCGTTCAGCGGACTTGCTGGGGCACTCTACTCGCCGTTCATCCAGTTCGTCTCTCCCGATCTGCTGTTCTGGACTTTCTCGGGACAGGTCATCATAATGACGATCATTGGAGGTTCAGGCGCGTTCTACGGTCCGGTGTTGGGCGCAGCGATTTTCGTGATCTTGCGCGATTTCATTTCCAGCTGGTCGGCGAGCGGTGCGGTCATCGGCGGTGTGCCCTTGGCCAGGCTCGGAGAGCACTGGCCGCTGTTCATGGGAATGATATTCTTTCTCATCATCGTCTTCGAGCCGGGAGGACTTGTCGGTATCTTTGCGCGCTTCAAGCGCGCATGGAGTCGTTCGAGGCATCCTGGCGAAATCGTGGGTTGAACCCTGCCGACGAGCCCGGCTAACCCGGTGAAGGAGTAGAACAATGGCAAGCGTCAAAGTGTCGACCAGGTTTACCCGGCGCCGGGCGCTGAAGGCCTTTGGGGCCGCCGGTGCGACATCGCTTGCGAGCGCAGCCGGCATTGTGCGCGCCTTCGCGCAGGACAAGTCGCCGATCAAGATCGGAGTGGTGCTCCCGCTTTCCGGCGCCTATGCGGCGCAGGGGACAGCTGGCGCGCACGGAATTCAACTCCTGGCTGAGCAAACTAACGCAAAAGGCGGATTGCTCGGCCGCCAAATCCAAATCCTCGTCGAGGATTTGCAGCTCAGACCGCAAACGGCCGTCGTGAAGGCGACCAAGCTGATCCAGCAGGACGGCTGCAAATTCCTGATGGGTGAAATCAGCGGGGCCTCCACCCTGGCGTTGCTCGAAGTTGCCGAGCGGGAAAAGACGGTGATGATGACGCCGTACAGCTCGCCCGAAGCCGTAACCGGCAGTCGCGGCACGCGTTACCAGTTCCGCACCTACAGCAACGCGTATATTCAGGCGGCGGTTGCCGTCGACTACATGACGAAATCGGTCGGCAAGAAATGGGGCGTAATGGCCGCCGACTACGCTTATGGCCAGGACTACGCCAATCACTTGCGCCGACTGGTGCCGCAGCATGGCGGCACCATCGTTGCGGAGGTATTTCCTGCCCTCGGTACGACCGATTTCGTATCACACCTGCAGCAAGCCTCGACCGGAAATCCAGACGTCCTGTGGATGGTCGAGTACGGCCGCGATGCGACCGTCGCACTGAACCAGGCCGTCAGCATGGGGCTCAAGTCGCGAATGGCGCTCGGCCTTGCCGTGGCCAATACCGAGCAGGTCACCGGGATGCAGGCGGGCGTGTTCGATGGCACATACTCCTTCATCACATGGTACCCGAACTGGCCTTCGCCCGAGAGCAAGGCGTTCGTAAAGGCGTATTTCGACAAGCACGGCGCCTACTCGGAAGCCGCCGGCGTGCATTACATCGGCGCGCAGGTCCTGTTCGCCGGCATCACCAACGCCAACAGCATCGATGCCGATCCGGTCATCGAGGCGCTCGAGGGGAAGACATTCGACACGATCAAGGGAAAGATCACGCTGAGGGCCTACGACCATCAGGCCGTGCAGACCTATTTCATCGGCAAGGGCGTGGTCAGCAGCGAATTTCCGGTCCCCATCTACGAGCCGATGCAGACCTACGCTCCCGACGTGGTCGAAAGGGACTTCATGCCGCCGCCGGATCCCAAGGTTCATCCGGTGCGGTGGAGACAAGGCAGATAAGCTTTCACATCGATTGTGTTGTTCTCGCAATGAACGTGCGCGATGGCTGCTGAAGAAATATTGGCGATCGCCGGCGGCCGGATAGTCGACGGCCTGGGCGGCGATCCGATCGAAAAAGGCACGGTCCTAATCGAGCGCGATCGCATCACTGCGGTCGGCAAGGACTCGGCGGTGCCAATTCCCCGCGGTGCGAGAGTAGCCGATGCGGCCGGTCGAACCGTTCTGCCGGGCATTATCGATTGCCATGTCCACTCGACCTACAGGGCACGCGACATCCGCAAGCATCTCACGAGCACGCCGACCTACAATGTGCTGCGCTCGACCCACATCCTCGAGGAGAACTCTCGCGTGCGGCGTGACCACGGCCCGCGACATGGGCGGCGCCGACGCCGGGTTTCGGGAAGCGATCGCCGACGGATTGATCGAGGGCCCGCGCCTCCTGATTTCCATCGTCATGATCTCACAGACGGGAGGGCACGGCGATTCCTGGGTGCCGGCCGGCGTCCGTCTGCAAAAGCGGGCCTGGTTGCCGAGCGGCGTGTGCGATGGGCCGAACGAGATGCGCAAGCTCGTCCGCACGCTCCTGATGGCCGGCGCGGATTTCATCAAGATCTGCACGACCGGCGGGATCACCTCGCTGACCGACAGCTGGGACGAGCCGCAATTCGCCGTCGACGAGATCCGCACCGCGGTCGCCGAAGCCGCGGCGAAACGCAAGCGCGTTGCCGTGCACGCCGAGGGCCTCGACGGCATCCGCAACGCTCTGTGCGCCGACATCTATTCGATCGAGCACGGATGGTTCATGGACGAGCAGTGCGTCGACCAGATGATCGAGCGCGGCATCTGGTGGGTGCCGACGATTGCGCTGGTGCCGCTGTCCGTCGAGCGGCGGAAGAACGATCCGGCCTGGAGCAGCCAGCAACTCGCCAAGGAGGACGACAAGGACGCAGCCATCTACCAGGCGATGCAGCAGCAGATCCCGCTCTGGAAAGAGGCGGTCAAGCGCGGCATCAAGGTCGCCATGGGAACCGACCAGTCGCATCGCCTGCTGGTCGGCGAGAATCTCGTCGAGATGGAATTCATGGTGAAGTGGCTGGGGATGTCGGAAATGGAGGTCATCGTCTCCTCAACTAGCCGGGCGGCCCAGTGCATCGAGCGGCCCGAGCTCGGCGCGCTCGCGCCCGGCAGGATCGCAGACGTCCTGGTGGTCGATGGCGATCCTCTGCAAGACATGGCGATCCTGCAGCACCGAGATCGGCTGCATCTCATCATGAAGGATGGAAAGCCGTATCGTAACTTACTGTCCTGATGAAGGCGCCTGCAGTTCGGGAGCTCTGGCAAGAAGGAAGAACACATGCAGCTCAACCGCTTCATGATCCGACCCTACGTCGAACAGGCGCTGCGAGACGAGATCGGTCCCGGCGATACGACCGGCGGCTTCCTGGTCGGGGGCGACCCCGTCCAGACCGGACAGATTTACGCCAAGGGCGACGGCGTGGTCTGCGGTCTGCTGCTGGCGGACGAGACGGTCAAAACCGTCGATCCCGATGCGCACGTCGAGCATATGGCCGACGACGGCGACGACATGCAGCCGGGAAAGATCCTGCTGAAGATAAGGGCCAAGGCTTCCACGTTCTTCCTGATCGAGCGCTGCTGCCTCGATTGGGTTCAGCAGATGTCGGGCGTCGCGACCAAGACGCGGCGCTACGTCAACCTGGTGAAGCACACGAACGTGCGGGTCACCGATACCCGCAAGGGTTGGCCGGGACTTCGCATGCTACAGAAATACGCCGTGCGGGTCGGCGGTGCACACAACCATATCTTCAGCCTGCATAACTGCGTGTTGGTGAAGGACAATCATATCAAGATCGCCGGCAGCATCAGCAACGCTGTCGAGACGCTGCGGGCACACGCCCAGCACACCTTCAAGTTCGAGGTCGAATGCGAGACGCTCGACATGGTTCGGGAAGCGCTCGACTGCGGGGTTGAAGTGATCATGTTCGACAACATGGATCTCGACGAGATCGAGGCCGGGCTAAAGCTCGTCAACAAGCGGGCGATCACCGAAGCTTCCGGCGGCATCAACGAGAAGACCATCGTGCCGATCGCAGAGACGGGAGTGGACGTGATCTCGGTCGGCGACCTAACCCACAGCGTCAGGGCGGTCGACATCAGCCTCGACGTCCAGGATATCAAGCCCAGCGCGATCCGCACCATCGAGCGGCTGCGAGCCGCCGGGAAATAGCAGCACGAGGATCGCAATGTTTTCGCGGGAACTGCTCGACCAAGCCACGCAGGCACTCGATCTTGCCAAAGCCAAGGACATTCGCATCGTCACTGCCGAGACCTGCACAGCGGGGCTCGTGTCGAGTTGCCTGACTTCGGTTCCTGGTGCTTCAAGGGTTTTCGAGCGCGGTTTCGTGCTTTATCATGATCGTGCCAAGGCCACCGGGCTCGGTGTCCCAGAGGCGATCTCGAAACATCATGGGGCGGTGAGCGCGGAAGTCACCAAGGGGCTGGCTGAAGGTGCTTTGATCCATTCCACTGCCGGCGTTGCTGTGGCGGTGACTGGGTACGCCGGACCGGGCGGCGGGAATGAGAAGAATCCCGTTGGCACGGTCTTTGTGGCATCGGCGCGCAAAAGCTCGGACACATTGGTCGAACGACATTGCTTCTCGGGCGACCGCGATGCCGTGCGAATGCATGCGGTCGGCGCGGCGCTTTCTGTGCTCGTGCGCCGGCTCCTCTAACCATATCAACGGGCTTCTTGTCGGCGAGACTGTGCCGGTGATGCTCCCGCTGATGTGTTTCCACTGGTCGACGTCTCCTGGCGCTCGAGCCTCCCCGTCGGGGGCCTGTCGCTGATCGTGGTCGCGGTCCTCGCTGCGCGGCCTCGGAGGGCGGAAGCCCCAGCTTCGCTTTCCTGCGCCATCGCGATCAGTGCGCTGCCGCTGCTCTTCATCCCGCTGCTCATAGGTTCAAGGAAGCGCGTGCCACCGCCAAGCTATAGACAGGAGCCGCAATGGCAAACCTCGAGCTCACGCTCGCCTGCTGGGACTACGATCGCACCCGCCCGCTCATCGACGGGCGCGTGAAGCCCGATGGCATCGACTTCGACATCGAGATCCTGCGGCCGCGCCAGGCATTCCAGCGCATGCTCGACACCGGGGAATTCGAGGTGTCCGAGCTCTCGCTCGCCTCCTACGCCGCGCTCAAGGGGCGCGGCCAATGTCCGTTCGTGGCGGTGCCGGTCGCGCTGTCCAAGATCTTCCGCCATTCCTGCATCTATGTCCGCACCGGTTCAGGCATCGAGAAACCGGCGGATCTGAAGGGCAAGCGCGTCGGCACCTCGCAGTGGAGCTCGACCGGGCTGGTTTTCATGCGCGGCATGCTGCAGCACGACTTCGGCGTCACGTCGCAGGACCTGCATTGGTTCATGGGCGGGCTCAACAGCTTCGTCGAGCCGCCGCTGATCCCGCTCGATCTTCCCAAGGAGATCAGGCTCGAGTTTCTTTCCGCCGGTCAGACGCTCGAAAAGATGTTCGAGGCCGGTGAGCTCGACGCGCTGCTGTCGCTCTATATCCCGAGCCTGTTTCTCGCCGGCTCGCCGCGGATTGCCCGCCTGTTTCCCGACTACAAGCAGGTGGAGCAGGACTATTACCGCCGCACTCGCATTTTTCCCATCATGCACACGGTCGTGCTGCGCGAGGATGTCCATCGCGAGCATCCGTGGGCGGCGCAAAGCATCTATACGGCTTTCTGCCGCGCGCGCGATCTCGCCGTCGAGGGTCTCTACGACACCGACGCGCTACGCGTCGCGTTGCCGTGGCTGATCGACCATGTCGAGGAGACCTGGCGGGTCTTCGGCAAGGATTTCTGGGCCTATGGGCTCGAGCCGAACCGGCCGACCTTCGAGGCCATCGGCCGCTACGTGCACGAGCAGGGGCTCGCGCCGAGGATCGTGGTGCCGGACGAACTATTCCCGGTTCCGGTGGAGTGATAATCAGGAGTGCAATTCCGGCTGGTCATGCGAAAGTTGGAGAGCCCGTGATCGACCTCAACAACCGCCCCGGCGGACCGAATCTGATCGTCACCGCCAAGACCGCGCACAAGGTGCATTTCCTCGAAGCCGCGACGCTCACCATGACGGCGACCATCGACATGCCGGGGTCGACCCACGAGCTCGCGCTCTCGCCCGATGGCCGAACCGCCTATGGCTCGGTGTATGGCGACGGCGTTTTCGCGAAGCGGGTGAACCCGGATCGGCGCATTGTCGTGATCGATCTGCCGTCGAAATCGCTCATGCGGACCATCGATCTCGGCGCAGTCTATGCGCCCCACGGCGTGATGATGGACGCGTCCGGCATGCTGTGGTCGTCGGGGGAGCTCGGCAATGCGGTGCTGGCGATCGATCCCGAGACGGACGTTGTGCAGAAGATCGACGTCGGCGCGACCGCCCATTGGGTCGCGGCGAGCCATGCGACCGGCAAGCTGTTCGTGTCGATCAAGCAGGACGCCATCGTGGTAGTCGACAGCCTCCGTCGCGCTGCGATCGACCGCATCAGGCTGCCGCATGTGGTCGAGGGACTGGCAATCTCGCCGGACGGCGGCACTCTCTATCTCTGCGCGCAGGATGCGGCCGAGCTGTACGCGATCGATGCCCGCACCCATATCGTGCGGCACACGGTTGCGATCGATGGCGCCGACGCCGCAAGGAAGCAGATGCGGCGCGTGCGGGTCTCCCCCGACGACAAATACGTCGTGGTTTCCTCCAACCAGGACGCCCATGCTGCGATTTTCCAAACCGACAACCTCGAGCAGATCGCATCGTTTCCAACCCGGAGCTCCCCCATGGGCTTCGGCTTCGCGGCTGACGGCAAGCACGCTTACGTGTGCTGCCACGACGATGCGGTGGTGCTCGAGTTCGAGCTTGCGACCGGCCGCATGACCCGCTCGTTCGCGACCGCCGCGGGCTGCGAGTTCATCGTCGCGTATCAGTAATATAGGAGGGCCGGTCCAACCATCCCTCGTCACGGGCGCGGAAGCGCCGTTTCAGGATGGGTCGAGCCAACGGGTCGGCGCGATGGGCCGCCGGGTCGTGCCCGCCTCAGTAAGTCGGCTCCGGTTGCGTGTACACGCGTCGTCCGCCCACATGCGTGCTTTCAACTCGGATATCTTTGATTGCGTCCTCATCGCAGGTGAGCGGGTCATCACCAAGCACGACGAAATCGGCCGCCTTCCCCACCTCCAGTGAGCCCCGATTATCCTCCTCCCACGTGAGGAGATGCCCGGTCGTGGTCGAAATCCGCAGCGCTTCCTCTCGCGTCAACCTGCTTTCCCCCATTTTCGAACCGGAATCGTTGTCCCAGCGCGAAAGCGCCTGCCACATCGCGAACAGCATGGAATGAGGGACATTGTCCGTCGATAGAGCCACCGGGACGCCCGCGTCGAGCAACTCGCGAATCGGTATGCCGCGCTCTTTCAGGCTATGCAGGTTGAACCGATCGCTCGCCATGTACATGAACCCCGGAGTGACCGTCGCGACCAGCCCGAGCTCCTTGATGCGCCGGATTTGATCGACTGTCGCTTCGATGACGTGGATGATGACCCAGCGGCGATCGCGAATGGAGCACTGCTTGTCGATCGCTGCGTAGGCACGTAACACCCGCTCGAGATCGTAGCAGACGAGGCAATTGAGCCGCAGGCCGAGCGTTGCGGCGAGCACGCCGAGCTCTACGAACCGGTCATGCGACAAAGATTGATAGAAATGGCCGGCCCACTGCTCGTACGGATAGTTTTGGCCGACGATCTCGGCGACCTGCGGATCGCCGACGTCGACACAAATGCCTTCGAACCTGAGGATATCGTCGCCACTGCCACGCCCGCGCAACCTGTCGGCCCAATGATAGAGAATCTCCGAAATCTTCGCGTTGTCGAACGCGGCGGTCGGCACGCTGAGCGGAATCTGCATGCGCACCGTGAGCTCGCCGGACGCATGCACTTCGCGATAAGCATCGATCAGCGGTGGAGTGATCCCATGGCCCTCATAGGCCGCAGTGGTGCCCACAGCGCTGTACGCAAGGCAGCCGAGGCGAACTCCCGCAACGCGATCTTCATAGGTGAATCGCGGCACGCACTTGAACAGCGTATATTCCAGGATCGGCGCGTAGTTGCGATCCAGAAAGACCCCGCTCGGATCGCCCCGGTCATCCGCCAAAATCTCCGTATTGTACGACGCCTCGGTATCGCGCGTGACCTGAGCGAGCTGGAGCGCCATGGTGTTGGCAACCGACGGGAACGGCCGGTGGCTCCACCAACCCCACGGCGCCCGGATGTAGACCGGATGCTTGGGAGCAACAGCATCGAGATCGTGCCGGTTCGGAAAGTGGCCCTCGGCGAGTTGCTCGGGTCGAGAGATGTATGACAGGGGTGGCGTCCCCATTGGCATGAGCACGATCCATCGCCCTTCGGGAGTTCGGCTCGCCGCCTCGCGCACCACGTCCTTGATTTCGGCAATCGACTTGCATCCGTCGAGAGGAATTCCCCCGCGATTCTTCAGCCCATGCCGGTCCATGTGAGGATGCGCATCGAACAATCCCGGGATGATCGTTTTTCCGGAAACATCGACGACCCGCGTGCCATGTCCTTTGCCGCGCAGCACGTCCGGCGCATCGCCGACCGCTGAAATGCGGCCGTCCCGCATGCCGATGGCAGTGCTTATCCGGGATGAACCGTCGAGCGTAATGACTTTCCCGCCGTGCAGTACCAAATCGTGCGTCGGCATTGTGTCCTCGGGCCAAGCTGGTCATTGCAAAGCTTTGACCACCTCTCGCTGAGTTTTGAGTGCATCGCAAGCAACGCATCAGGTGCCGCGTCTCATTCTGGCTCTGAGCAGGTAGGGGTGGTTTTTTCGTTACCTCGAAGTTTTTGACCTCGAAGTTTTTGATTGACACATCCTGGTGGAGAACATATCATGAACAAGCATGCCGGCTCACGGAGGATCGCGGTTTGATCCGCGCGAATTGGCAGCGACGCTGCCAGGCACGGGAAGAACGTGGTCCCGCCTGAAGCGTCGCGGTGGAGCGCCGGGAGGCGCCTGCCCCCCTGCGTCACTGGGGGCCAAGGCGCCGCCGCAGCGGCGCTGGGCGGACCCTCGGCAGGGTCCGCCAGGGCGCGTTAAGCCGACGCGCCCGGCGCCTCCCGGCGCTCCATCTCCCTCGCTTGCGAGGGAGCAGGAAAAAGGGTCAAGGGCGGCCCGGCGCCCGAAATCACGCGTCCCCGGGCGGCGCAGCGTTGGCTGTTTGACAAGTAAATTTGGCACGGATCATCGGCAGGGCGCCCGCGATCCGCTTGCCGACATTCGCGTGCTGCAAATGCGGACAAGATCGGTCTGGTCATCAAGGACGGTCGCGCAGCTCGGCGGACGTACTGAACGGTTTGCTGAGGAATCGCGAGCCCTTCGAGCCCGTATCGCCAGGGCAGGTCCGCGGCCTTGCTGATCCCGATTCGGGGTCCGGTGGCGATCTCGATCTTCTCCTCTCTGCGCGCCCTCAACTCGAACGGCGGCTGGTCGAGCGCCAATCCGTTGTGCGCGAGCGTGATTCCGAGCGCCTGGCACAGCCGACCGGGTCCCGAGCACAGCAGCCTCTCGTCGGAGATGGCGCGCCGGCGGCGCATCATGGCGAGGCTTTGGGTCGGCGCGAGCGCACGGATCAGCACCGCGCTGGCGCTTCCGGCCTCCTCACAGACGAAGTTGAGGCACCAATGGATGCCGTAGGAACGATAGACGTAGGCATAGCCGGGCGGGCCGAACATGACGGCATTGCGCGGCGACCGCCCCCCGAAAGCTGTGCGCGGCCGGATCGGTGTGGTGGTAGGCCTCGACTTCGACGATCATGCCGCCGACGCCATCGACCAGCAGCGTCGCACCGATCAAGTCGGGGGCGACCGCGTGCACGCTGCGGGAAAAGAAGCTGCGGCGGATCGGCAATCGAGTTGGCATTGCAAAGGAGGTAGCAGGTGCAGCCACGTCCCGTCGGCATTTTCCAGGCAGGTCCGAGTGCCTTGTCATCGACTCACGCAACCTTGATCGCGACGTGCGGTGACACAGCCATCAACAACCCCTAACAGTGGGCAAGATCAGTAATCGGCCGCAGTGGCTGCGCGCTATCACGGCGCCCGCTGACGACCGGATACCGGCGTCCAACGACTGTCCGCTGACATGCGTGTTCTGCTTGCGGGTGCTACCGGTGCCATCGGCCAGCGGCTGGTTCCGCTACTGCTGGGCGCCGGACACGAGGTCACCGGCACCACGCGGTCGCCCACCCGCGCCCAGGAACTCGAGCGCGCAGGGGTTCGACCGGCCGTCCTCGACTTTTTCGACCCGGCGGAAGTGCGAAAGGTGGTTCGTGCCGCCAAGCCTGAGATCGTCATTCACCAGCTTACCGATTTGCCGCGTGAGCTCGATGAGGCACGTCTGGCCGCCGCCTATGCCGGGAATGCCCGCATCCGCACCGAAGGAACGCGCAACCTGATTGCGGGGGCGCAAGCCGTTGGTGCGCGGCGTCTGATCGTTCAGAGCATTGCCTTCGCCTATGCGCCCGGCGGCGAGCCGCATCCGGAAAGCGCTCCCCTCAATATCGCGGATCCGGCCCGCGCCGTCACCGTGAAAGGCGCCGCCGACATGGAGCAACAGGTCCTCACCGCAACCGACCTGGAAGGTATCGTGCTGCGCTACGGCCTGCTTTACGGCCCGAACACTTGGTTCAATGCCGCCGCACGAAAACCCGCCCTGCATGTCGATGCGGCAGCACATGCGGCGCTGCTGGCGATCGCGCACGGCGCACCCGGCATCTACAATATCGCGGAGGAGGACGGTGTCGTGTCCATCGCCAAGGCACGCACGGCGATCGGGTTCGATCCGCAGTTTCGGCTGCTGCAATGAGCGCAGCGTCACGTACCTCTTTTGCGAAAGCACGTCGTCTCTGTGGCCATGGTGTGACATTTTGTGTTAACGAGCCGTTAACTCAGTTGCTTATCTGCAACACGACTAAAACATTGACATTATGGCAGTAATCCGAAACCGCCGCGCCGTTATTTGGCCATACCGCGCGGCGAGATCGGGCGGGCCAACACGTTGAGCGGCACAATCTGGGCCGTCTGCGGTGGTGTGGGAGAGGACGAAGGCAACTCAATGGACGCGAAGACCGATCTCAAGGCCAAGCTCCCCAGCCGCCACGTGACCGAGGGACCCGAGCGCGCCCCTCATCGCTCCTACTATTACGCCATGGGTCTCACCCGCGGCCAAATCCATCAGCCGTTCGTCGGCGTCGCGAGCTGCTGGAACGAAGCCGCCCCGTGCAACATCGCCCTCATGCGCCAAGCCCAGGCAGTGAAGAAGGGGGTAGCGGCTGCGGGTGGCACGCCGCGCGAGTTCTGCACCATCACCGTCACCGACGGCATCGCTATGGGACATGAGGGGATGAAGTCCTCCCTGCCGTCCCGCGAGGTGATCGCCAACTCCGTAGAGCTGACCATTCGTGGTCATGCCTACGACGCCCTGATCGGGATCGCCGGCTGCGACAAGTCGCTGCCCGGAATGATGATGGCGATGTGCCGATTGAACGTGCCGTCGATCTTCATCTACGGCGGCTCGATCCTTCCCGGCACCTTCAAGGGCAAGCCGGTTACCGTCCAGGATGTGTTCGAGGCAGTCGGCAAGCATTCGGTCGGCGACATGTCGGACGTCGATCTCGATACCCTCGAGCAACAAGCCTGTCCCTCGGCCGGCGCCTGCGGCGCCCAATTCACCGCCAACACCATGGCCACGGTATCGGAAGCAATCGGACTGGCATTGCCCTATTCGGCCGGCGCGCCGGCGCCCTACGAGATCCGCGACGCCTTCTGCATGACGGCCGGTGAAAAGGTTCTCGACTTGATAAAAGCCGGCCTGCGGCCGCGCGACATCGTGACCATCAAGGCGCTGGAGAACGCTGCCGCCGTGGTTTCGGCCTCCGGCGGCTCCACCAATGCCGCGCTGCATCTGCCGGCGATCGCGCACGAGTGTGGCTTGGCGTTCGATCTGTTCGACGTCGCAAAAATTTTCAAAAAAACTCCATATGTCGCGGATTTGAAGCCGGGCGGCCGTTATGTCGCCAAAGATATGTTCGAAGCTGGCGGCGTTCCGCTCCTGATGAGGACGCTCCTCGACCATGGATATCTGCATGGCGAGTGTTTGACCGTTACTGGGCGTACGATCGCTGAGAACCTCAAGCGGGTTAAGTGGAATAAGGACCAGGACGTGGTCCGTCCCGCCGACAAGCCGCTCTCCGCCACCGGCGGCGTCGTCGGGCTCAAAGGCAACCTCGCACCGCAAGGTGCCATCGTTAAGGTTGCCGGGATGGCGGACTTGAAATTTACCGGCCCGGCGCGCTGCTTTGACGGGGAGGAAGCGTGCTTCGAGGCCGTCAAGAATAAGAAGTACAGGGAAGGCGACGTGCTCGTGATCCGGTACGAAGGGCCCAAAGGCGGCCCCGGGATGCGAGAGATGCTGGCGACCACCGCGGCCCTCTACGGTCAGGGCATGGGCGGGAAGGTTGCGCTCATCACCGACGGGCGCTTCTCCGGAGCGACCCGCGGATTTTGCATCGGTCATGTTGGTCCCGAAGCCGCCGTCGGCGGTCCGATCGCGCATGTCCGCGACGGCGACATCATCATTATCGACGCCGTAGAGCGGCACGCTCGATGTCGCCCTCACCAAGGCGGAGATCGCAGCGCGCGCCAAGGCCTGGAAGCCGCCCGAGCCAGACTTCACATCCGGTTATCTATGGAAATACGCCCAGCAGGTGGGGCCGGCGCGCAACGGCGCCGTTACCCATCCCGGCGGGGCAGCCGAGAAGGCGTGCTATGCGGACATCTGATCTCATTGTGAGCATCAGCCTGCTTGCTCTTGCAGTCGGCCTGTCGCCGGCGGTGAGCTTCGATGGCTCACGCCAGCAGGACGGGGCCGCAGCGGTCGTACCGCTGCCCAGTGCAGCATCGAGTCTTGCGCCGGCAAGCACTCCGCTTGGCAGTGCGACGCCGCTCGCCACGGTGCCGGCGGCGCCGCTCAATGTGCCGCCGCGGTCATCCATGCCGTCCAGTCCGCAGGAGGCCTTCCGCTCCGGCACGCAGGCACTTCGCCAGGGGCGGACCGACGAGGCGGTGACGGACCTTGAATATGCGGCCGAGCAGGGCGTTCCCGGTGCGCTCTGGAAGCTCGGCCGGATGTACGCTGATGGCGATGGCGTCAAGATCGACAAGGCTCGCGCCTTCGAGCTTTTCCGCCGCCTGACCAGTCAGCCTGCTGCCGACGACCATTCGCGCTCGCCCAATGCACGCTTCGTGGCCAAAGCCTTTGTGTCGCTCGGCCACTATTATCTCGAAGGTATCCCCGGAACCCTGAAGGCCAATCCTGCGATCGCCCGCGAAATGTTTCGCTACGCGGCCTCCTATTTTGCCGACCCGGACGCGCAGTATCATCTCGGCCGACTTTACCTAACAGGAAAGGGCACCCCCAAGGATGCCATCCAGGCCGCGCGCTGGTTGCGATTGTCCGCCAACAAGGGCGATCACCGGGCGCAGGCGCTATTGGGCGAACTGCTGTTCAAGGGCGAGGAGGTTTCCCGGCAAGCCGCACTCGGGCTGTTCTGGCTCATCGTTGCCAAGGATGGCGCCGACCCGGAAGAAGGCTGGATCGCCGAAATGTACTCGAGCGCACTCGCCCAAGCCAGTGACAGCGAGCGGGCATTGGCTCGCAAGTACCTGGAAGACTGGCTCAAAAATCGTCGGGAATAATGCTCTGTGGCCCCAGCGCCACAGTCGCGGGAATTCGAGGATTCACTCTTTGTGGATGGTGGACCCTGATCGGGGACGGGCGTATTTTCCTCCCAATGCGCAAAAGCGCCGACTTGAGGTCCTCGATGAAGCACCCGCTGTGCGCGAGCACGGCTGTCCTGGTACTGGGGCTGGGATCGGCAATGCTGGCGCCCGCGGTCGCGGCCGACCTGAGCATTGCTCCGATCTACAGGGCTCCACCACCTCCAATTACGACTTGGACCGGCTCCTATATCGGAATTGCTGGCGGCGGCGCATGGGGCGACGCCGTGGTGAGCAACAACTTTACGCGCACGGACCAGACCCCACGTTTCGACCTCAGCGGCGGCATCATCGGGGTCACCTCGGGATTCAATGTCCAGAGCGGCAGTGTGGTGCTCGGAATCGAGAGCGATACCTCAGCGACGAGCAAGAAGGGTGCGGCTCCCGAGTTTCCACCCAATGCTGCTTTCAACACCGAGGTGAAGGAGCGCTCGCTTTCCACCCTCCGCGGCCGGATCGGCTACGCGCAGGATAATTGGCTCCTCTATGCCACCGCGGGTGGCGCGCTCGCCAATGTGCAAAACAGCATCGTTGGCCCGCCTGGGATCATTTCGGAACGGCACTGGCACTGGGGGTGGACCGCAGGAGCGGGCGTCGAGGTCAAGCTCAGCCAGGACTGGTCCGCTAAAGTCGAATATCTCTACGTAGGACTGCAGGACAAATCGTATTTCAACCCGGCACCGAGCCTGGCCTTTCCCAACAATCAGCGGTTGCACGTCGACGATCACATTGTTCGCGTGGGCGTGAACTACAAGCTGCCTTGGAGCGTGCTGGACAGCTTTTTCAAGCGCTGAACCCTGCCGTTGCAACGCCGGACCGGGTTGCGCAGGGTCTGGATCGCGGCACAAACGACCTTTGCCGCGGCAAGGGATCGTGCGGCACGGCGCGCGGGACACGTGACGGGCGTGTGGTCCTCGACCATGGGCCCTCGTCAGATCAAGCACCGGTCGTCCAGATCCACCCAGACCGGAATGTGATCCGACGGCTTTTCCCAGGCGCGCACATGCTTGTCGAGCCCGGCTCCGATCAACCGATCGGCCGCCTGAGGTGACAGCAACATGTGGTCGATACGGATCCCATCGTTCTTCTGCCAGGCGCCGGCCTGATAGTCCCAGAAAGTATAGAGATCCGGGGCATCGCTTCCAGCCCGGATTGCATCCGTAAGTCCTAGATTGCACAGCGAGCGGAATTTTTGCCGGGTACGCGGGAGGAACAGTGCGTCGCCAACCCAACGCTCAGGATGGCGGGCATCGAGCCCATCCGGAATAACGTTGAAGTCCCCCGCCAGGAGCAGCGGCTCCTCCAGTGTCAGACGTTTAGACGCGTAGTGATAAAGTCTATCCATCCATTTGATCTTATACGAGTATTTGTCAGTGTTTGGCGGATTTCCGTTGGGCAGATACAGGCACGCGACGCGCAGCGCGCCAGCCTTGGTCGACACCACCGTCTCCAGGAAACGGGCATGAACATCCTCATCGTCGCCGGGCAAACGCGGTGTAACGTCATCCAATGGATATTTCGACAGCACGGCCACCCCGTTGAAAGCCTTCTGCCCGTGCACCGCAAGGTTGTAGCCAAGCGCCTCGATTGGTTCGCGCGGAAACGCGTCGTCGGTGCATTTGGTCTCCTGCAGGCAGACGATGTCGGGCGCCCGCTCGGCGAGCCAGGCAACGAGATTATCCAGTCGCTGCTTGATGGAATTGACATTCCAAGTGGCGATGCGCATGCGAACGAAGCGAGGCTCGGGCTGTTGTGTTCTTGGTGAGCAGTGCGATTGCGGGATGATGAGGCCGACGTTAGCAAGGTTACGGCGAATTTACGATTCTACGGCGCCCCCAAGGATGCGCCAGTCATAGCGATATGTTAGAAGAGCCTGCTCGCAAACCAAAGAAAACAATCAAAGGGTAAAATCTGCGGGAGAACCAGCAAGAGAGGGAGCCCGCACGGGGCCGACGAAGGTCCAGGCCGGCACGGTAATGAAGAAGCGGATGATGGTGCTTGGGGCGGCCCTGGTGCTCGCCGCAGCCGGCGTGTTCGCAGCCACTCGTGATGGGCTGTGGTCGCCGCAGGGGGCTGTCGCGCAGGCGCCGCAAGGTGGGCCGCGCGCAGTTCCCGTCGAGGTTGCGGTAGCGGAGAAGAAGGCGGTGCCATTGCGCCTGGAGGCGCTTGGAACCGTGACCCCGATTGCCAGCGTGGCCATCAAGGCGCGTCTCGACACTGTGATCACGCAAGTGCACTTCGAGGACGGCGCCCTGGTCAGGCAGGGCGATTTGCTGTTTACGCTCGATGGCCGGCAGATCGAAGCCGAGATCAAACGCGTGGAAGCGATCATCGCTGGCGCGGCGGCCCAGTTGCAGCAGGCCGAGCGTGACGTGCAGCGCTACAACGAGCTCGTCGCGAAGAACGCGACCACCGTCGTGACCCTCAATAACGCTCAGACCCAGGTCAACATCTCGCGCGCGACCGCAGAGTCGAACAGGGCAATGCTCGAAAATCTCAAGGTTCAGCTCGAATTTACCAGGATTCGGGCACCGATCTCCGGTCGCATCAGCGCCGCCCATGTCAAGGTAGGCAATTTCGTTCGGCCGGGCGATACCGGACCGCTCGCCACCATCATCCAGATGGCGCCGGTCTACGTGACCTTCATGGTGCCGCAACGCACGCTCCCGGATGTGCGTCACGCCTTTGCCGCCGAGAGTGCCACGATCGAGGCTATCGTCCCCGGCGAGCAGCGGCATGCCGCCGGCCAGGTTACGATGATCGACAACATGGTGGATTCTACGACCGGCATGGTTGCGATCCGCGCCACCATGCCGAATGCGGATGACCTGCTGTGGCCCGGTACCTTGGTGACGGCGCGACTGACCTTGCGCACCGATCAAGCGGTCACGGTCCCTTCAACGGCAATTCAGGTCAGCCAGACCGGCAACTATGTTTTCGTCGTGGACAAGGGTCTCGCCAATGTCCGCCGGGTCAAAGTGTTGCGCGTCCTCGACCATGAAACGGTTATCGGAGAAGGACTGGCGGGAGGCGAGACCGTTGTCACCGACGGCCAGCTACTGCTCAGCGAAGGCTCCCGGGTAGCACCGCGCGAACCGAAGGTCGGGTCCTGACCATGACATTGTCCGAGCTCTGCATCCGGCGGCCGGTTCTGACCACGCTGATCACGGCGTCTTTCATAGTATTCGGGGCATTCGCCTATCGGTTGCTGCCGGTCTCGGCATTGCCGCGGGTCGACTTTCCCACCGTCGAAATTACGGCGACGCTGCGGGGTGCCAGCCCGGAAACCATGGCGGCATCGATTGCTTCGCCGATCGAGCGCCAGTTGTCGACCATCGCCGGGATCAGCGCGATGACGTCGTCGTCGTCGCTGGGCAGCACGCGCATCACCATCCAGTTCGATCTCAACCGCGATATCGATGCGGCGGCGCTCGATGTGCAGACCGCGCTGACGATCGCCCAGCGTCGCCTGCCGAGCGAGATGACGACGCCGCCGAGCTTCCGCAAAGTTAATCCTGGCGACTTTCCAATCCTGTTCATCGCCAACGTTTCTTCGACCCTGCCGCTGTCGACCGTGCACGAATATGCAGATACCGTATTGGGCCAGCAGATCTCGCAGCTTCCCGGCGTCGCGCAGGTCCTCGTCTACGGCGCACAGAAGTTTGCCGTTCGCGTCCAGGTCGATCCGGAGGCCGCCGCTGCGCGTGGGCTGTCGCTCGACGACGTGCGCAGCGCGGTCGCCCGGGCCAATTCCAGCGTGCCGGTGGGCACGCTCACGGGCCCGCAGCAAAACGTCACCCTGAAAGCATCCGGTCAACTGGAGAAGGCGGCCGATTACCGCAGCGTGGTGGTTGCCTGGCGCAATGGCTCCCCGGTCAAGCTCGACGAGATTGCGCGGGTAATCGACAGCGTCGAGAACGACAAGGTCGCGAGCTGGTTCAATGGCGAGCGTTCGATCGTGCTCGCTATCCAGCGCCAGCCCGATGCCAATACGGTTCAGGTCGTCGATTCGATCCGCGCCAAGCTGCCGTCGCTGCGCGCGCAGGTGCCGCCTTCGATCCGGCTCGAAACCCTCATGGACCGCTCGATCTCGGTGCGGCAGGCGGTGTTCGACGTCCAGGAGACGTTGCTGATCGCGATTGCGCTCGTCGTCATGGTGATCTTCCTGTTCCTGCGCTCGGCCTCGGCGACCGCCATACCGGCGCTGGCCGTCCCGATCTCGCTCGTCGGCACCTGCGCCGCGATGTATGCCTTCGGCTTCTCGATCAACAACATGACGCTGCTGGCGCTCACGCTGTCGGTCGGTTTCGTCGTCGACGACGCCATCGTCATGCTGGAGAATATCGTTCGGCATATCGAAGGCGGCATGCGGCCGTTCGAGGCGGCGCTCAAGGGCGCACGCGAGATCAGCTTCACCATCATCTCGATCACATTCTCACTGATTGCAGTGTTCATCCCGGTCCTGCTGATGGGCGGCGTGGTCGGCCGGGTGTTCCGCGAATTCGCGGTGACGATCTCGGTCGCAATCATCGTGTCGGGGTTCGTCTCGCTCACGCTCACTCCGATGTTGTGCGCGCGCATGTTGCGCGGGCATCGGGAGGGTGAGCGACAGAACATCGTGCTGCGGATGTTCGAAGCCATGTTCCAAGGCTGGCTGAAGGCCTACGAATGGTCGCTCGACAGAGTGATTGCCCACAAGGCGCTGATGCTGGCGATCACGTTCGGCACCATCATTGCTACTGTTTGGCTCTATATCGTGATCCCCAAGGGCTTCTTTCCCGCGCGAGGATACCGGGCTTCTGATCGGCATCACCGAGGCGGCAACTGACACGTCATTCCAGGCGATGAGCGAGCGCCAGCGCCGGGTCGCGGCCATCGTGCGCGAGGATCCCGCGGTCGACTATGTCAATTCCACGGTCGGCGCCGGCGGTCCGAATGCGACCACCAATTACGGACGTATGTTCGTCGTTCTCAAGCCCAAGACGCAGCGCGATCCGGCGAACGTCGTGACGCAGCGTCTGCGCCAGAAGGCGAGCACCGTTCCAGGAATGCAGGTGTTCTTCCAGAGCATCCAGAACATCAACATCGGCGGACGCATCACCAAGAGCGAGTACCAATACACGCTGCAAAGCGGCGATACCGAGGCGCTCTATCGCATTGCGCCCGAGATGCGCGATAAGCTGGCCAAGCTCGATGGCTTGCGGGATGTCACCACCGATCTCTACATTCAAAATCCGCAGATGACGGTGGACATCGACCGCGAGAAGGCGGCGGTCTACGGGGTCACTTCCGATCAGATCCGCCAGGAACTGTTCAACGCCTATGGATCGCGCGAGGTCGCGACCATCTACACGCCGTCGAACGATTACCAGGTGATTCTCGAGGCGCTCCCGCAGTTCCAAGCAAATACCTCGGAACTGTCGCGCCTGCGGCTCAAGATTTCCGGCGGCCAGACCATCCCGCTCGAGGCGGTGGCGCGCCTGGTGCCCAGCGTCGGTCCGCTGCAGGTGAACCACCAGGGCCAACAGCCCTCGGCAACAATTTCGTTCAACCTGGCACCCGGCTACTCCCTGGGGCAGGCGGTGGATGCCATCCAGCAGGTCGAGCGCGATGCGCGGCTGCCGGCAACCGTCGTGAGCGGTTTCCAAGGCACCGCGCAGGTGTTCCAGGATTCGCTCAAGGGCCAAGGCATCCTGGTGTTGGCGGCAATCTTCGCAGCCTATGTGGTGCTCGGCATTCTGTATGAGAGCTTCATCCACCCGATCACGATCATCTCGGGCTTGCCGTCGGCGGGGGTGGGAGCGTTGCTCATCCTGATGGCCTTCAAGATGGAGCTTACGGTCATCGCGATGATCGGCATCGTGATGCTGGTCGGGATCGTGAAGAAGAACGCGATCATGATGATCGACTTCGCGATCGAGCGCCGGCGCATCGGACTTTCGGCCGAAGCCGCGATCCGCGACGCTGCCTTGTTGCGCTTCCGGCCGATCATGATGACCACGTTTGCCGCGATCTTCGGGACGCTGCCGATCGCGCTCGGCAGCGGTGCCGGCGCCGAGCTTCGTCAGCCGCTCGGCGTCGCCGTGGTCGGCGGACTCGTTCTCTCGCAGCTTTTGACGCTCTACATCACGCCGATCGTGTACATCTATCTCGACCGTATCGACCGCATGCTCAAATACCGGCTCGAGCCGCAGCTGCGAGAAGTGCCGGAGCAGCTCGAGCGGCCCACCGCCGTGGCGGCGGAGTAACCAGAAAATGGATGACCGAGGACGGAAGAGGGCGGGCAGACGGTGCGTCCGTCCTCCGTCGCCTGTTCTCTGCCGTCTGACTACAGCGAAAAGCTCGTTCCACAGCCGCAGGAGGCGGTGGCCTGCGGATTGTTGATCCGGAACGACGCGCCGATCAGGTCATCGACAAAATCGATTTCGGACCCGCCAAGATAGCCGATCGAGACCTGATCGATCAGGACCGTGGCGCCGTCGCGCGTGATCGCCACGTCGTCGGTTGCCTTGGCGCGGTCGATGTCGAACCGATACTGGAACCCGGAGCAGCCGCCGCCTTCCACGCTCACGCGCAGCATGGCACCGGGCGGCTCGCGGCGCAGAATCTCGCCGATTTGCCGCGCCGCCCGTTCGGTGACCGTAATGCTGTCCATTCCATCAATCCTGCGCGTGCTTGCCACGCGCTAATGACCGATAGTTAAGTGCGGACGGTGCTTCGGTCAATCAGCCCTTGGTCAATCGGTCGGACCCGGCATGGCGGTTGAGGCGGCAGTGGCGCGCGCTTGCTTTGCGGCAGATCCAGCGAGGAGCCGCGGCAGGCTCCACTTGGAGCCGGCAAGTCCCACGCGTAGCATCTTCCGCCGGGACTGTGACCGCATCATCCATTCCTCTGCTTTCCGCCGGCTCGCGCACAAGACGCAGGTCTTCGTCTTCCATGAGGGTGATCACTATCGCACGCGGCTTACCCACACGCTGGAAGTGGCCCAGATCGCCCGCTCGTTGGCGCGCGCGCTTGGGCTCGACGAGGATCTTGCCGAGGCTCTCGCGCTTGCCCACGATCTCGGCCATCCTCCATTCGGCCATGCCGGCGAGCGTGCGCTCGACCGCTGCCTGGCCAGCTGCGGCGGCTTCGATCACAACGCGCAGACGCTGCGGGTCGTGACTGTGCTCGAACGGCGATACGCCGGTTTCGACGGCTTGAACCTGTCCTGGGAGACGCTCGAGGGCCTGGTCAAGCACAATGGCCCGCTGACGTCGCGCGACGGCAGTCCACTCGCGCGCTATCGCGAGCGCGGAGTGCCCCATGCGATCCGGCTGTACGGCATGAGCCAGGATCTCGAGCTGTGGAGCTTTGCCAGCGCCGAAGCCCAGGTCGCTGCAATAGCTGACGATATTGCCTATGACGCCCATGACATTGACGATGGATTGCGTGCCGGACTGTTTGCGCTGGAAGACCTTGCGGCGCTTCCGTTGCTAGGCGATGTGCTGCGCGATATCGAAAATCTCGTGCCCGAGCCAGGCCGGGAGGTGCATGAACTGATGCGTCGACTCATCACGCAATTGATCGAGGACGTCATCGCGCAAACCGCGCATCGGCTGCTCGAGTTGGCGCCGTGCTCAGCCGAGGACGTGCGCAATGCGGTCCGACCGGTGGCGGCGTTCTCGCCGGCAATGGCGGAGGCCGACCGCGCCATCAAAGGCTTTCTCTATCCGCGCATGTACCGGCACGCGCGAATCATGCGGATCATGGCCGATGCCGAGGCCGTGATTTGCAATCTGTTCACGCGCTACGCGGAGCGGCCCGAGCAGATGCCGGCCGAATGGGCGCAATGCGAGGCCGGCGACGAGACCGTGCGCCTGCGCCGCATCGGCGACTTCATCGCCGGAATGACCGACCGCTATGCCCTGGTCGAGCACGCTCGGCTTTTTGACTCGACGCCGGAATTGCGTTAGAGCGAAACGCTTCATGATGGATCGCGAATTCGCTCTAAGTTATTGTTCGGGCGCATGATCTTGTTCGAGAGGTCGACCATTTTTCGGGATCATGCGGTAGGCGGTGCGACTTGACGGCCGCCGGCAGGTCATGAGCGAAAAGAACATCTTTGCCATCGTTCTGGACAAGGTGTGTGCCGCCAATCGCGCACTGATTGCCGACGGCGTGCTGCCACACGGAATCGATCAGTCGCGGATCGTGGTGGAACCGACACGCGAGGCCGCGCACGGCGACATGGCCACAAACGCAGCGATGGTGCTGGCAAGGGAGGCCGGCAGGAAGCCGCGCGAGCTGGCTGAAGCAATAGCGCGTCGGCTTGTTTCCGACGAGCTCGTGGCACGGGTGGAGGTCGCTGGTCCCGGCTTCATCAATCTTACCCTTGAGCCGACAGCCTGGACGGGCGCACTGCGCGCCGTCTTGCAAGGCGGACCGGATTATGGACGCAGCACTTTCGGGCAGGGCGCTTGCGTCAACGTCGAATATGTATCGGCCAATCCGACCGGGCCGATGCATGTCGGGCATTGCCGGGGCGCAGTGTTCGGTGATGCTCTCGCCAATCTCCTTGCGGCGACCGGCTTTGCTGTCACCCGCGAATACTACATCAACGATGCCGGCGCCCAGATCGACGTGCTCGCGCGCTCGGCCTATTTGCGATACCGCGAGGCGCTCGGCGAAAACATCGGGGCAATCCCGGAAGGTCTCTATCCCGGCGACTATCTCGAGCCGGTGGGCGCGGCATTGGCGGCCCGCTATGGCCGCGATTTATTGAGCTTGCCGGAGCCAACCCGGCTTCCATTGGTGCGCCAGACCGCCATCGACATGATGCTGGCGTCGATCCGCGACGATCTCGCCGCTCTCAATGTCAGGCAAGACGTGTTCTTTTCCGAGCGCTCGCTCATCGATGGCGAAATCGACTTGGTTGCGCAAACGATTGCGGAATTGCGCGCACAAGGGCATGTCTATGAGGGCCGATTGCCGCCGCCCAAGGGTGCTCCGATTGAAGATTGGGAGGATCGGGAGCAGACCTTGTTCCGTGCGACCGAGTTCGGCGACGATGTCGACCGGCCGCTGATGAAATCGGATGGCAGCTACACCTATTTCGCCTCCGACATCGCCTATCACAAGAACAAGTTCGATCGCAGCTTCAAGCGCATGATCGATGTCTGGGGGGCCGACCACGGTGGCTATGTCAAACGCATGCAGGCCGCCGTGAGGGCCGTGAGCGGCGGAACCGCCGACCTCGACGTCAAGATCGTTCAACTCGTCAAGCTCTTGCGCGGCGGCCAGCCCGTGAAAATGTCCAAGAGGGCCGGGGAGTTCGTCACCCTGCGGGAAGTGGTGGATGAAGTGGGCCGCGATGCCGTGCGCTTCATGATGCTGTACCGCAAGAACGACGCTGCGCTGGAGTTCGACCTTGCCAAGGTGATCGAGCAATCGCGCGACAACCCGGTGTTCTATGTCCAGTATGGCCATGCTCGTTGCCAGTCGGTGTTCCGCAACGCCCGCGAGGCGTTCCCGGATCTCCCGATTGACGCGGCCACGCGGGCCGCGACCTTACTCGAATCGCCCCTCGCTCGGCTCGAGGACGCCGGCGAGCTCGCCTTGATGCGGCGGCTTGCACTCTATCCACGTCTCGTGGAAGCTGCGGCAATCGCCCACGAGCCGCACCGAATCGCGTTTTATCTCTATGAGCTTGCTAGCGATTTCCACACACAGTGGAACCGCGGTAAGGATGCGCCACATTTACGCTTCATTATCCAGAATGATCCACAAATGACCATGGCTCGCCTTGCACTGGTGCACGGCGTCACCACCGTTATCGCGTCGGGGCTGGGATTGCTCGGCGTCGAAGCGCCTGAGGAGATGCGTTGATCTCGCTCGGTGCCATAAGAGCAGATGGACCCCGTTGGATCCGTCAAATAAACCGACGGAGCGCAGTGTCAGTACCGGAAACGGAATGAGTATGGCGGACGACCACAAAGGATCCTATCGCTCCGACGGTCCCGTATCGGCCCGGCTCCGAGCCGCCGCGGGGAGCCGAGCAAGCGAGGGCCAGCGATCCGCTGGCAGAGCTCGCGCGGCTGATCGGCCAGAGTGACCCGTTTGCGGAGTTCGGGCGCAGCAATTCCCGTCAGACGCAGCACGAGACGCAGGCTGCGCCGGCAACCTCCCAGGACGAGTGGCAATATGCGCAGGCTCGTGACCAGCGCCATAACTCCGACAGCGGCCCGCGCCGGGAGGAATATGCGCCACACCTTGGTTTTTCACCGACACATGAACAGCAGGCGTCGAGCGGCCGCGCCGAAAGCGACATCTATGACAACGAGATGCGGCTGGGCGGGAGCCAGCACGAGCCGCAATATGTCGACGAGCGCATGCAGGCCGGCGAGCACGGCCATGGTCACCAATCCGAAGCCTATTACGAGGACGATGTTCCCCTGGCACCGCATGAGGACGCGATGTACGACGATGCGCCGCGCAGGCGTCGTCATGGCGGCCTAGCAACCGCACTTGCCTTGATTGGTTGTGCCATGCTGGGCACGGCGGCCGCCTATGGCTATCGCAGCTACTACGGCCATCCCGATCCCGCGCAGACGCCGCCGGTCATCACCGCTGACAATTCGACACCGAACAAGATCGTTCCCACCGTTGCGGTTGATCGGCAATCGAACAAGGTCATTCAGGATAGGCTGGCGACGGCGACCAGAGAACAGCTGGTCTCGAAGCAGGAGGAGCCGGTCGCGCTCAAGGAGCTGGGAACCCACGCCGCTCCGCGGGTGGTGCTTCCAGCGCCAGTCGCGCCAGTGCAAGCGGCACCATCGCAAACGGGGTCCACGCCACCGCAGCCGACCGCGAGCACGAACGCTCCTGGTGCGGGCGCCAATGAGCCCAAGAAGGTCCGGACGTTGACCATTCGCCCCGATGGCAGCGACGCGAGCGGCCGCCCTGTGGCCGCCCCCCCACCGCTGAGCTCACAACCGCCCGCTGCCGCCAATGCGCGCCAGATTACGCCACCTGCTCCCAGAGCAACGGCACCGGCGCGCAATGGCACTGGACCAATTTCGCTCGAGCCGCAGGCATCGCCGAGCGAATCGGGCGCGGCCCAGGCGCCGCGCTCACGCACCGCCTTGGCCCCTCCACCGCCGACCCGGGATGCGCCGGAGGCGGGTTCTTCCGGCGGATTCGTGGTGCAGCTCTCCTCGCAAAAGTCCGAGGCCGACGCGCGATCCTCGTTCCGCAGCCTGCAAGCCAAGTTCCCGAACGAGCTGGCGGACCGCCAGCCGATCATTCGGCGCGCGGATCTCGGATCTAAAGGAACCTTCTATCGGACCATGGTGGGACCGTTTTCGTCGGCGCAGGAAGCGAACAAGTTCTGCACCAGCTACAAGTCCGCTGGCGGACAGTGCGTAGTTCCTGGCAACTGAGCGGCGCTTGACCCCGCGGCTCGCGCGGGCTAATCCGCGCCAATGCCAGCGCGCGCTTTCATCACCGGAATTGCGGGGACGACGTTGTCGCCGGCGGAACGCTCGTTCATGCGCGAAGCCGATCCGTGGGGATGCATCCTCTTCAAGCGCAATATCGAGGCACCGGCGCAGGTGAGCCGGCTGACGTCCTCGTTTCGTGAAGCTGTGGGCCGCAATGCGCCCGTGCTGGTCGACCAGGAAGGCGGTCGCGTCCAGCGCCTTGGTTTGCCGCACTGGCCGGCCTATCCGGCCGGCGCCGCTTTTGGGCGCATCTATGAGCAGGACGCCGCGCTCGGCATGAAAGCGGCCCATCTCGGTGCTCGCCTGATCGCGGCCGACCTCACTGCTGTTGGCATCGACGTGGATTGCCTGCCGCTGGCCGACCTCATGGTGCCCGGTGCCGACCCCGTGATCGGCGACCGCTCGTACGGAGATAACGCCGAGAAGGTTGCCATGCTCGCGCGATCCTCGGCCGAAGGCCTGCTCGCCGGCGGCGTGCTGCCCGTGCTCAAGCACTTGCCCGGCCACGGCCGCGCCATGGCCGACAGCCACGGCGAGTTGCCGTTCATCGAGACCGACCGGGCGACGCTGGCGGCCACCGACTTTGCAGCGTTCCGGCCGCTCGCCGACCTGCCGCTCGGAATGACTGCTCATGTCGTGTACACGGCGATCGACCCTATTGCTCCCGCCACTACTTCGGTCACTCTGGTCCGAGATGTGATTCGTGGCCTGATCGGATTTCGCGGACTGCTGATGAGCGACGACATATCCATGGGAGCCTTGTCCGGCTCGATCGGCGAGCGCGCGCGCGCGACGATCGCGGCCGGATGCGATGTCGTTCTTCACTGCAACGGCAGACTCGATGAAATGGAAGAGGTGGCGGCTGCGGTGACGGCGCTCGGCAGCCAATCCGCGCTTCGGGCAGATGCCGCGCTGATCCAGCGCGGAGCGCGGGAGGTGAACGATCTCTTGCCCCTGCGTGCCGAGTGGGCGGCTCTCATGGAGAGCCCGGTCGCAGCGCTGGAGGACAACTCCATGAGCGGCGACGACATCAATTTCGAAGCCGACCCCCCCGAGCGAGCGAGCGACGAACCCGCTCTGGTTGTCGATGTCGAAGGCTTCGAGGGTCCGCTCGATCTCCTGCTCGCGCTCGCGCGGCAGCAGAAGGTAGATCTCGCCAAAATTTCGATTCTGGCTCTGGCAAATCAGTATCTCACGTTCATCGAGGAGGCGCGCAAGCTTCGGCTCGAGCTGGCGGCCGACTATCTCGTGATGGCGGCATGGCTCGCTTACCTTAAATCGCGGCTATTGCTGCCTGACGCGCACCCGCCTGAAGGCCAGAGCGCGGAGGACATGGCGATCGCGCTTGCGCTGCGGCTCAAGCGCCTCGAGGCCATTCGCGGCGTGGCGGAGCGGCTGTTTGGCCGCGCGCAGCTTGATCGCGACGTGTTCTGTCGCGGCCAACCCGAGCCGATCGCCCATATCAAGCATCCGCAATGGACTGCGACGCTCTACGATTTGCTGTCCGCCTATGCGCAGCAGCGCCAGCGCAGCGCGCTGGCCCATGTGCGGCTCGTCAAGCGCACGGTCTGGTCGCTCGGGGATGCGCGCGAAGCAATCGAGCGGCTGATCGGACAGACGCCCGAGTGGGCGCGGCTCGACGAATATCTGATCGCCTTCGTCGTCGAGCCTTCGCTGGTTCCGACGGTATTGGCATCGAGCTTTGCATCCGCGCTCGAGCTTGTCCGTGAGGGAGTGCTGGACGTGCACCAGCAGGCGGCCTTTGCGCCGCTTTATGTGCGCAGGCGTCCAGAACCAGGAACCGGGGTGGCTGACTCGCCGGGCGTGGCGGCGCCCGGCGAAAGCCAGGGATAGAGGAGGCCGAGGAATGCCAAGCCTGAAAATCGTGATGCCGGCAGAGGAACCGGACTCCGTACCACAGTTGCGGGCGGAAGAGCTTCGGCTGCTGGAGGCAATGCTGTTCGCTTCGGCGGAGCCTATCGACGAGAAGGCGCTGGCGACGCGGCTGCCGCATGGGGTGGATGTGAGCTCGGCGCTGCTGCGCCTGCAGCAGGAATACGCGCCGCGTGGGGTCAATCTCGTGCGCATCAGCGGCAAGTGGACTTTCCGCACAGCCAGCGACCTCTCCTGGCTTCTGAGCAAGGAGACGACTGAGGCGCGCAAGCTTTCGCGCGCGGCGATCGAGACGCTCGCCATCGTTGCCTATCACCAGCCGGTGACGCGCGCCGAGATCGAAGATATCCGCGGCGTGACCACTTCCAAAGGATCGGTCGACGTGCTGCTCGAAGCCGGATGGATCCGCCCGCGCGGGCGGCGCAAAGCTCCAGGGCGGCCGGTGACCTATGGCACCAGCGAAGCATTTCTTTCGCATTTCGGGCTGGACGCGTTGAGCGATCTGCCCGGGCTCGAAGAGCTCAAGGGGTCGGGCCTGCTCGACGGACGGCTGCCGCCCGGTTTCTCCGTGCCCATGCCGTCGCGACGATCCAGCGCTGCGCGACGACGAGGACCCGTTGGAACCGGGCGATCTCGATCTTGGTCTGGCCCCTCCGCCGGAACGGTCGGCCGGTCAATAGCCGTAGTCCGGCGGCTGCCCGGAAGCGCGGGGCACGCGCCTTTTGCGCCGGGGGACGCTGTCTTGCGCAGACTGGTCCACGACAGCATTCCAATATCCTTCGCACGAGAGCAGCGCAGCAAATCTTGCGAGCGCAGAACCGATGCGAAGTCCTTGTTTTTGCCGCGTGCGACGCCTAGTTTTCTGGCAATGCCAGCGCACAGCGGCCCCTGGAGAGTGCGTGCGGCCCCCGTCACGAGGATTTGCGCATGGGTTCAATGAGCATTTGGCACTGGATCATCGTCCTGGCCGTCGGCCTTCTGCTGTTTGGCGGGCGCGGCAAGATTTCCGAATTGATGGGCGACTTCGCCAAAGGCATCAAGTCGTTCAAGAAAGGCCTTTCGGAAGATGAAAAGGCCGAGGAACCCCCCAAGACCGATCCGGTCAAGACCATCGACCATCAGCCGTCCCAGCCGACCACGAGCGCTCCGGCGGCCAGTGAAGCTCCGGCCACGGTGGGCACTCCGGAGACCCGCAAGGTCGGCTGACGCGCGCGCGGCGCAGGTCGCAACCGGCGACATCGATAAGGGGCGCCGGCCTTAGGTCTGCGCCCCTTGGAGTTGATAGCGCAATGTTCGATATCGGCTGGAGCGAACTAGTCCTGATCGGGATTGTTGCGCTCATTGTGATCGGCCCGAAGGAGTTGCCCGGGGCGTTGCGCACCTTGGGTCAATGGATGGGCAAGCTGCGCCGCATGGCGTCGGAGTTCCAGGGCCAGTTCCAGGAGGCGATGCGCGAAGCTGAAGTGGCGGATCTCAAGAAGCAGGTCGATGAGATGACCGCGCAGACGCAGAGCTATGCAAATTTCGATCCGATCGGCGACGTGCGCCGGGAGGTCGAAACCACGCAGCAGCAGATTGAGAATTCGATCGTGGACAAGCCGTCTGCGCCGACGTCGGAAGCGCCTGCGGTGCCGGTTCCCGCCGCGGCCGGTTCGGCTGCGGCCGACGCACAGCCGGTAATCGGCAGCACGGCTGAGCACGCCGCAACCCTCTCCGCTGAATCCGCCACAGCCGGCCTCGACGCCGCCAAGCAGGAGGCGGGAGGCAAGCCCGGATGACGCACGAGGATATCGAGGCCACCAAAGCGCCGCTGATGGAGCACCTGATCGAGCTGCGCTCCCGATTGATCAAGGCGGTCCTGGCATTTGCAGTCATGTTCGTCGGCTGCTTCTTCTTTGCCAAGGACATTTACAATGTGCTGGTGTGGCCATTCATTTGGGTGGCTGGTCCGGAGAATTCCAAATTCATCTACACAGCGCTGCTCGAATATTTCATCACTCAGCTCAAGCTGGCGATGTTCGGAGCGGCGTTCCTGTCATTTCCCGTAGTGGCCACGCAGATCTATATGTTCGTTGCGCCCGGCCTGTATCGCAACGAACGTCAAGCCTTTCTGCCCTATCTCATCGCAACTCCGGTATTTTTCGCGCTCGGCTCCGCCGTGGTCTACTTTCTGGTCATGCCTATGCTGGTGCGTTTCTCGCTCGGCATGCAACAGAATCCCGGCGAGGGCAGTGCGGAGATCGCGCTGTTGCCCAAGGTCGGCGAGTACCTGTCGCTGATGATGAGTCTCATCTTCGCGTTTGGAATCGCGTTCCAGCTTCCCGTGATCCTGACGCTGCTGGGGCGCGTCGGCATCCTCAATTCGCAGCAGCTCAAGGAGAAGCGGCGTTATTTCATCGTCGGCGCTTTCGTGATCGCTGCAATCCTCACTCCTCCAGACGTGCTGAGCCAGCTTTCGCTCGCATTGCCGCTGATGCTGCTCTACGAGCTGTCGATCTGGTCGGTGCAGTTCGTGGAAAAGAAGGCTGCGGCGGACAAGGCCAAGCACGCGGCCGATGCTGCCGCCAAGCCGGCCGAATGATGCACAACATCAGGCTACCCGAAGCATGCTCTTGCCCGCAAATCCGGGCGGCGTGGTATTTACCTGGGTTGAAATCGCGTACCAATTTTCACGAATAGGCGTCATTCGCTTGCGCTTCCCATCCTTCCGGGCGGCGACGACCGAAAGACTTCCCCACCATGCACGACATAAAGTGGATTCGCGAGCATAAGGAGGAGTTCGACCACGCTCTCGAGCGGCGCGGATTGCCGCCGCAGGCGGAGGAGCTTCTCGATCTCGACGAGCGCCGGCGCAGCGCCATACAGAAGCTCGAAACAGCTCTGGCGCGCCGCAACACTGCTCTCGAGGGAGATCGGGGCGGCGAAGAAGAGCAACGAGGAAGCAACCGCTCAGGCGCTGCTGGCCGAAGTTGCGCGCCTGAAAGGTGAGATACCGGCCCTCGAGGCGGAGAAAAACGCGCTTTCCATCCGGCTCGACGACACGCTCGCGCAAATTCCCAATCTGCCGCTCGAGGACGTGCCGGACGGCAAGGACGCCAACGACAATGTCGAGCGTCATCATTTTGGAGCCAAGTGTCAATATGGATTTCTGCCCAAACAGCATTTCGAATTGGGCGAAGCGCTGGGGCAGATGGATTTCGAGACCGCAGCCAAGCTTTCAGGCGCGCGCT
This sequence comes from uncultured Alphaproteobacteria bacterium, assembly GCA_963831225.1. Lineage (GTDB taxonomy): Bacteria > Pseudomonadota > Alphaproteobacteria > Rhizobiales > Xanthobacteraceae > VAZQ01. Next base: position 179,745 of record CAWHPT010000015.1, on the reverse strand, counting down.
TCGTCGTCTTGAAAGGCGCTCTGGCGCGGCTGGAGCGGGCGCTCGGCCAGTTCATGCTCGACTTGCACACGACCGAACACGGTTACACCGAAGTCAACCCGCCGTTGTTGGTGCGCGATGATGCGATGTTCGGTACCGCGCAACTTCCAAAATTTTCTGAGGACCAATTTGTGGTTACTCGTCTCGTTCGACGAGGAAGACCAACTTGATCAGTTGGAAGAAGAATACAAAGCGGCAAATGTCAGAACCTGGCTCATCTGAACTTGAAAACGAGCTTGACCCCTCTGGAATTCCCATATCGACGAGATTTCCTCTGGGCTATCCCCACTGCCGAAGTTCCGCTGACCAACCTCGTACGTGAATCGATCGTCGAGGAAGAGGCCCTGCCGATGCGACTTACCGCCTTGACGCCGTGCTTTCGCGCCGAGGCCGGCGCCGCCGGGAAAGACACTCGCGGGATGATCCGCCAGCACCAGTTCACCAAGGTCGAGCTTGTCTCGATCACGGCTCCGGAACAGAGCACGAGCGAGCATGAGCGCATGCTGTCCTGTGCCGAAGAGGTGCTGCGCCGGCTGGATCTGCACTACCGGGTCGTGACGCTCTCGACCGGAGACATGGGATTCGCCTCGCAAAAGACCTATGACATCGAGGTTTGGCTCCCGGGACAAAACATGTATCGCGAAATTTCATCCTGCTCGGTCTGCGGCGAGTTCCAGGCGAGGCGCATGAATGCACGGCTTCGCAGCAAGGAAGGCCGTCAACTGCGTCATGTCCACACGCTGAATGGCTCCGGCGTCGCCGTCGGCCGCGCGCTCATTGCGGTGATGGAAACCTATCAGCAGCACGGCGGCTCGATCGCGATCCCAGACGCGCTCGCAGCGCTACATGGGCGGCCTGAAATCGATTGCTGCACGGACAGCAAAGTCAAAACCGAAGATGACGGAGAACAAATGACAAAGGAGGAACCACGATCGGGGCACCGGCACGGTCCCATCCATCGGCCTCCTTCGTCCGTCGTCTGACAGCATGCGCATTCTGGTAACCAACGACGACGGTATCCACTCGGAAGGGCTCGACGTCTGCGCCGAGATCGGAGCGCGCGTTGTCGCAGGACGTCTGGGTGGTGGCGCCGGAATTCGACCAGTCAGGTGTCTCGCATTCGCTTTCGCTCAATGATCCGTTGCGCCTGCGCGAAATCGGCGAGCGTCGCTTTGCTGTCAAGGGCACACCCACCGACTGCGTCATCATGGGCTCGCGGCATGTCATCAAGGACCGCGCTCCAAACCTCGTGCTCTCCGGCGTCAATCGTGGCCGCAATGCGGGAGAGGACGTGATCTATTCCGGCACGGTGGCCGGCGCAGTGGAAGGAACCATCCTCGGCATTCCGTCCTTTGCGCTGTCGCAGGCCTACCGCTCGCGCGGCGGTCAGCCGCATTGGGACACGGCAGTGCGCTTCGCTCCCGACATCATCCGCAAGGTGCTCGCTGCCGGCATCCCGCGCGACGTGCTCATCAACGTCAACTTTCCGGATTGTGCGCCGGGCGAAGTGCGAGGCATTGCTGTAACGACACAAGGCCGCAACCGGCAAGACCGGCTGCAGATCGATCCGCGCCAGGATGGCCGCGGCAACGCCTATTACTGGATCGCCTATGTGCGCGTTCGCGGCATGCCGCCGGCCGACGGCAGCGACATCTCCGCGCTCGCCGACAACCGTATCGCGGTAACGCCGCTGCGACTCGACATGACTGACGAGCCGTTCATGACCAAGCTCGCGCAGCTGTTCGATTGAGGCGGGAAGTCGGGAGTCAGGCACAACGCCGACTCCGACCGGGAAGGGCAGCGGTCAGGCATCGGGCAGGGTGCTGGTCTCTGGTTCCTGGTCCCTGCTTCCGCCCGACTTTAGGGCCTGGTTTCCGCTTCCAGCTTGTTCAAGGACGTTCTGCAGCATGCGCTTGAGCCCATCTATCTGGAATGGCTTTTTCAACGCCGGTCTGTCGCGGTACGGCTCAGGCAGGCCGCGTTCACCGTAGCCGGTGGCAAAGACGAATGGCATGCCGCGGGCAACGAGCGCGTCAGCCACCGGAGAAATCGGGCTGCCGTTCAGATTGACATCGAGAATGGCAAGATCGAAGTCGGCGTTCTTTGCCGCTTCCAAGGCTTCCTCGACGCGCGCGGCTTCGGCCGCAATCGTGTAGCCGAGCTCGCCTAGCATGTCCTCGAGCAGCATGCGGATCATCAGCTCATCTTCCACGACCAGAATGCGCTTGGCCTGCAGGCCGGGCGGAGCTTGCATTGGAGAAATCATCCTCAGCCTTCAGCCGACCAGCTGGATTGCCACGTGACGGCGCTCTTGCGGTATATTCAAGCAATTCCTGCACCCCCGGCGCTCCTCAACGGTGCAGAGGCTCCGATTCTGTTCCCATTCATGGGTTCGGGCTCCCGCCATGCAACCGCGCCTCCGGGCTGACACATGCGATCCATTTCGGCGGAAAACGCTATAGTGTTCATCAGGAGGCTCGACGTGCCCAAGCAACCGCCCGGCGACGACAATGTCGGCCGCATGCAGTTCCTGCTGGCCCTGCGCAAACGCGGGATCAGCGATCCAGCCGTGCTCCGAGCCATGGACGAGGTGCCGCGCGAGCATTTCGTCGAAGTTCCTTTCGTCGATGAGGCGTATGCCGATCAGGCGCTGCCGATCGCCTGCGGCCAGACCATCAGCCAGCCCTATGTGGTCGCCTACATGACAGAGCAACTCGGCGTTCATCCGGACCATCGTGTGCTCGAGGTAGGAACCGGCTCGGGTTATCAAGCCGCCATTCTTTCACGGCTGGCGCGCGAGGTGGTCAGCGTCGAGCGCTACCGTACGCTGGCGGACAGCCGCGCGCAACCGCCTGGCAAGGCTAGGCTACGATAATGTCGAGGTCCGAGTTGGCGACGGTTTGGCCGGTGTCCCGGAGCGGGCGCCATTCGAGCGGATCATCATCACTGCGGCGGCCGAAAGCGTACCCGAAACATTGATCGTCCAGCTTGCAGCCGGCGGTGTGATGGTGCTGCCGCTCGGTCCTCACGCCGGACCGCAACACCTGTTCAGGCTCACCAAAGGGGCAGAGCGGATCGAGCAGGAGGAACTGATCGGGGTACGTTTTGTGCCGCTGTTGCCGGGACAAGCTCGCGAGCTGTGACGTCCCGGTTTGCGGGCGGAAGGTCTGAAAAGCTCGTAATCGCTTAAAGTCTTATTTACCCGGCGGGTGTTAACTCGACGCCTGTGTTGTGCATGAGTGTGGTACCGATGTCCTGCGTTGTCGAGTTGTTGCGCTCGCGGTCATTGCCGCGCGCGGCTGCGTTGTTGTTGATGACCATCGGCGTTGCCGCTTGCAGCGGCGAGTCCACTCGATTCAACGATGGCCAATACTCCCGCGGCGGCTACGAGACCGACCGGATCGAGCTTGGGAACGCAGGTCGCGCCAGTCAGCCGAGTGGACAGCCAACCGCTTCCGCCCCAATCATCCTATGCTGCGCCCCCCTATTCCGGGAGCGCATCGGCAGGGATTGGTGCCGGCGTCGCGGGCGGGGGCAGGGGGATAACCTCTTTCAACCCCAGCCCGGCGCGTTCGAACGTGCCCACGGGTCCCGAAACGACCGGCTCGGTGGGACGGGCGGTCCGGCCGGTTCAAAGCTCGCACTGGAGCTTGCATGGCGGCACTAACGTTACCGTCGCCCCCGGGGAAAATCTGGATACGCTCGCGCGCCGCCATGGCGTTCCGACAAGCGCCATCATCCAGGCCAACGATCTCGCTGCGCCAGGGATGATCCATCCTGGCCAGCAATTGGTGATTCCACGCTATAACCCCTCGCCGGTCGCAACTGCTTTGCCGCCCGTTGCTCGCCCGCTCTCCGCTATGCCCAGGACGAACGCCGCGATGAGCCCGGCCGGAAGTCCTGGGGTGCACGTGGTCGCCCAGGGCGAGACGCTCAGCAGGATTGCGCGCCTCTATAAGAAGCCCATGAGTGAGATCGCCAAAGCCAACAGCATCCAGGTCAGCGCCAGGCTCAGCATCGGTGACCGTCTCGTGATTCCGGGCGTGCGCACGTCATCCGCCAATCCCAAGATCAGTCCGATGGTCTCGGAGGCGAAGCCGGCGCCTTCCACGACATCAAAAGGGGCCGAACCGGTGCCGAGCGCCAGCGTCTATGCCCCGGTCGCCGAATCGCCACCTGCCAAGAACTCGAAGTCGGCGGAGGCAGCCGCTGCGCTACCAAAATTCCGCTGGCCCGCGAACGGCCGAGTCATTGCCGCCTTTGGTCCGACGACCCAAGGCCAGCAGAATGACGGCATCAATATCGCGCTGCCGGAGAACACGCCGGTCAAAGCGGCTGAGGAAGGCGTGGTGGCATATGCCGGAAGCGAGCTCAAAGGTTACGGCAATCTCGTGTTGGTTCGCCATCCGAACGGCTATGTCACCGCCTACGCTCATGCCAAGGAACTCCTGGTCAAGCGCGGCGACCAAGTCAAGCGCGGGCAGGTAATCGCGCGTTCCGGCCAGTCCGGCAATGTCAACGCGCCGCAACTCCACTTCGAGGTCCGCAAGGGTGCTTCGCCGCTCGACCCGATCAAATTCTTGAACGGCGCATAATGCCAGTTGAGCCAAATCCCGTCCTGGCCTCTCTCGAGCTTCGGATTCGCTTCGGATTACTGACTTCCGAGCTGTGTCAGCCGTATACCGAGCTTTCCCGCCAAGTCCTGAACGTACTGCCAGGCGACGCGACCGGAGCGCGCGCCGCGGGTGGTCGCCCATTCCAGAGCCTCGCGATGAATGTGCTCGCGCGGTAGGGCAATGCCGTAGTGGGCGACGTAGCCCTCGACCATGGCGAGGAACTCGTCCTGGCTGCAGCGGTGAAACCCGAGCCACAGTCCGAACCGGTCCGAAAGGGACACTTTTTCTTCTACCACCTCACCAGGATTGATTGCGGTCGAGCGCTCGTTCTCCATCATGTCGCGAGCCATCAGATGGCGTCGGTTCGAGGTTGCATAGAACACGACATTGTCGGGGCGACCTTCGATGCCGCCCTCGAGCATGGCCTTTAGCGACTTGTAGCTGGTGTCCTCCGCCTCGAAAGAGAGGTCGTCGCAGAACACGATGAAACGATAACGCGAGCCTCGCATCAGCGCCATCAAGTCGGGCAGGCTCTCGATATCTTCGCGGTGGATCTCGACCAGCTTGAGTACCCGTTCTTCACTTCGCGCGCGAGCGTTCACCGACGCGTGCACGGCTTTGACCAGCGATGATTTGCCCATGCCGCGCGCGCCCCAGAGGAGCGCATTGTTGGCCGGCAGCCCGCGCGCGAAGCGCTCCGTATTCTCGACCAGCACGTCGCGCATCCGATCGATGCCTTTGAGCAGCGACATCTCCACGCGATTGACCTTCGGGACCGGGACGAGCCGCCGTCCGTCCGGATGCCAAGAGAAGGCTTCCGCCGAGGCGAGGTCGGGTGCGGCGGCAATGCCGGGTGCCAGGCGATCGAGCGCGGCTGCAATGCGCTCGAATGCTGCCGTCAGTGCGTCGGATCGGGTCGCGATTGGCCGCCGCGCTGGCGGCTTCGGTACGGGCTTTTTGTCGCGTTTGGCCATTGAGTGGGTTCGTTTGCGCAGCACCCTTATCGGTGTCGGGCCTACGTCGCAAGCGCCCGTCTCGAACGCCGGTGGTTCCTTGTTTCCAGTTGCCCCAGAACTCCCCAGGCGGTGTCCGCGGCGGTTGTCGTTTCACCGCCGTGATAGTGTGGTCGCGTGGCACGGCGGACAGAAATCTTTTCCCGGGCAACGCTTTAATTGCCCATTTTCACCCAGATTCCAACGCCACAGCCACGTTGCAATTGGGCCGCCGGCGGTTATAGTCCGCGCCGATTTCCGGTGACCGGACCGCATGGAGGCGCCAAGCGCCGCCTTCCGGACCCAAGGGACAAAGAGACATGTTCGTGACGCCCGCTTTTGCCCAGGCGAGCCCATTCGGGGGAGACAGCATCCTGGTGCAGTTGCTGCCCTTCGTCCTGATTTTCGTGATCATGTATTTTCTCATCCTGCGACCGCAGCAGAAGCGAGCAAAGGAACACCAGGAACTGGTCAAGAACTTGCGTCGCGGCGATACGGTCATTACCTCCGGCGGGCTCATGGGCAAGGTGACCAAGGTCGTCGACGACGAGCAGATCGAGGTGGAAATCGCGGACGGTGTACGCGTGCGCCAAGTGCGCTCGATGGTTTCAGGTGTCCGCGCCAAGGGCGAGCCGGTCAAGGACGAGAGCTGATCGCGGGCTCGTGACCGTCGCAGCGCAAACCGGAACGATACATGCTCTATATCTCGAAGTGGAAGGCTACGGCGATCCTGCTCACGGCATTCTTTGTCTGCCTGTTTGCCGTGCCCAATTTCTTCGCCGAAAGCACCGTCAAGCGCTGGCCTGTCTGGGCGCAGCGCCATATCGTGCTCGGGCTCGACCTCCAGGGCGGCTCACACATATTGCTCGAAGTCGACTCCAACGACGTGCGCAGGCAGAAACTCCTGGCAGTGCAGGACGACGTCCGCAAAACCTTGCGGGAGGCGAGGGTTGGGCTTGCCGGCGCTCCTGTCATCCGCGGCAACTCGGTCGAAGTGCGCATTCGTGAAAGCGACCTGCAACAGGGGCTGGCAAAGTTGAGAGAACTGTCGCAGCCACTCGGCGGCTTCCTCGGCAGCACCGGCGCGCGCTCGCTCGACACCGAGAACGTGGGAGGCGGGCTCGTTCGGCTCACTGTGACGGAGCCTGCGATTATCGAGCGGGTTCGGCAGGTGGTCGAGCAATCGGTCGAGATCATCGGCAAGCGGGTCAACCAGCTGGGGCTGGTCGAACCGTCCATCCAGCGCCAAGGCAACGACCGCATCCTGGTTCAAGTGCCGGGACTGGGGGACCCGCAGCAACTCCTCGATATCCTCGGCAAGACCGCCAAGCTGACGTTCCGGCTGGTCGACTCCTCGATGCCGGTCGAGCAGGCGCTGCAAGGCCGGCCGCCGCCGGAATCCGAGGTCGTTTACGGCTCGCGAGCGGAGAATCGTGAGCCGTATCTTCTGGAGAAGCGGATCATAGTGTCAGGTGAAGAGCTCACCGACGCGCAGCCCGGCTTCGATCAGCGCACCAGCGAGCCAATCGTCTCGTTCAAGTTCAATTCCTCCGGTGCGCGCAAATTCGCGCAAGTCACGCAGGAGAATGTCGGACGTCCGTTCGCTATCGTGCTCGATGAGGAGGTGATCTCCGCTCCGGTCATTCGCGAGCCTATCCTGGGCGGTAGCGGACAGATCTCGGGCAATTTCACGGTCGAGTCGGCCAACAATCTCGCGATCCTGCTGCGTGCCGGTGCACTGCCGGCCAAGCTCACGGTGATCGAGCAGCGCGTAGTCGGTGCCGGACTGGGGCAGGATTCGATCGAGAAGGGCAAGCTCGCCTCCTATTTCGGCGCCGCGCTTGTCGTTCTGTTCATGATCGTCACCTACGGGACGTTCGGTGTATTCGCCAGTATTGCGGTTGCGATCAACGTGGGCATGATTTTCGGCGTCTTGTCCCTGCTCAACGCAACGCTCACGCTACCGGGCATCATCGGAATCGTCCTCACGATCGGAATAGCGGTCGACAGCAATGTGCTGATCTATGAGCGTATCCGTGAGGAAGTGCGCACTGGCCGGACCCCGATCACCGCGATCGACGCCGGCTTCACGCGCGCACTCGCGACCATCCTCGACTCCAACATCACCACTTTCATCGCGGCCGCGGTGCTGTTTTTCTTCGGCAGCGGGCCGGTGCGCGGATTTGCCGTCACCCTCGGCATCGGCATCATCACCACGGTGTTTACGGCGTTCACGCTCACGCGGCTGATCGTGGCATGGTGGGTGAGGTGGTCGCGTCCGCGCCAACTCGCGATTTCATAGGCGAGGCTCAACGTGCGGCTGCATTCCTCCATCCCGCTGCTCCGGATCGTTCCGGACGACACCAAGTTCGATTTCATGCGCTTTCGGCGCATCAGCTTTCCTATCTCGGCGGTGTTGTCGATCATCGCGATCTTGCTGTTCTTCTTCAACGGCCTCCATTTCGGCATCGATTTCATCGGTGGTACGCTGATCGAGGTCCAATCGAAAACCGGGGCCGCAGATCTTGCAAAGATGCGCACGACCCTGGGCGGGCTTGGTCTCGGGGAGGTGCAGTTGCAGGAGTTCGGCTCCCCGTCCGACGTCCTGATCCGCGTCGCTCAGCAGCCCGGCGGTGAGCAGGCCCAGCAGGTGGCCATCAACAAGGTACGGGAGGCCTTGGGCGGCGATGTCGAGTATCGTCGGATCGAGGTGGTCGGTCCGCGGGTGTCGACCGAGCTTCTGGCCAAGAGCACGATCGGACTGGGGCTCGCGATCTTCGCGATCCTGATCTATCTCTGGTTCCGCTTCGAATGGCAGTTCGCGCTCGGCGCCATGATAGCCAACGTGCACGATCTCGTGCTGACGATCGGCTATATGTCGCTGATGCAGATCGACTTCGATCTCTCGAGCATCGCGGCGCTGCTCACCATCCTCGGCTATTCGCTCAACGATACCGTGGTCATCTATGACCGTATCCGGGAGATGTTGCGCCGATACAAGCGGATGCCGATGCCGGACTTGCTCAACACTTCGGTCAACTCGACGCTGTCGCGCTCGATCATCACCCACGTCACGGTGACATTCGCCTTGCTCGCGCTGCTGTTCTTCGGCGGCCATGCCATTCACAGCTTCATCGCGACCATGATCTTCGGCGTCGTGCTCGTCGGTACCTACACCTCGGTGTTCATTGCTGCTCCAATCCTGATCTATCTCGGCGTCGGGACGGGACGGATGGAAGCCGAGGAACCGGCGGACAAGCGCACGGTGCGTGCCTAGAGCGAAATCGGCATGTTGACGGCTCATGCAGGACGCGTTCGCCCATTGCGAGGCGCTGGTGCGTGCCGCCGACAAGGACCGCTTTCTCGCGACACTTGTTCGCGCCTGCGGAGCATCGCAGCGCGCTGTTTGCACTCTATGCCTTCAATGCGGAGATCGCGCGTATACGCGAGGTCGCTCGCTCGCCGTTGCCGGGCGAAATCCGGCTGCAGTGGTGGAGCGATGTGGTCGCCGGCAGCGGCAAGGATGAGGTCGAGAGCCATCCGGTGGCCGCGGCATTGCTCGCGACTCGCGCGCGTTACAGGCTTCCGCCAGAGCGGCTCGAGCGCCTGGTCGAGACCCGCCGATTCGATCTTTACGACGATCCGGTGAGATCGCTCGCGGAGCTCGAGCAGTATGTCGCGGGCACAACCTCGAACCTGGTTGGGCTGGCCGTGCATATTCTTTGTGCCGGTCGCGAGCGGGACGTGTCCGTTATTGCCGGTCACGTCGGACTTGCCCATGCCGTTGCGGGCCTGCTCAAGGCGTTTCCGGTTCATGCCGCGCGCGGGCAGCTGTACGTGCCGCTCGACATCCTGCAGCGGCATGGAGCGGACCGCGTCGACGTGACAAACGGACGGGCAACGCCGCAACTGCGCGCGGCACTCGCCGAGTTGCGCATCGTCGCCTGGCATGCGCTTGCGCAGGCGCGCAACTTGATCGCGGAAGTGTCATCGGAGGTGATGCCGGCGCTGCTGCCGGTTGCACCAGTAGGCCCGACCTTGGCGCGCATGGACCGGTCCGACTATGACCCGTTCGTCCCGATCGAGATTATGCAGTGGCGGCGGCAATGGCTTATCTGGCGTGCGGCCAGGCACCCCTCGCGAATGTTCGCCGCGATCGGATAGAGTGGTGACGAGTTTCGGCAATGAGCCTGAGCGGCTCTCCGATCAGCATGCAGGGCGAATCAGTCAACGGACCGGCGCGAGCCGCTACCGATGACGGGCTTTCGGCAATCCGTCACTCCCTGCTCCGGTCGACTCGGCTCTTGCTCAGAACGCGAACCGGTCGCGCAAGTTGCGCCGCTCCGTGATGATGCGGTCGACCAGGGTGCGCTCCTGCTCATCGGAGATCAGCACCTCGATCAAGTCGATCTGGTTCATCGCAACCAGCTGAAGAATTTCGCTGCGCACTTCGCCGGACGATCGCCGCGGCAATCGTTCGGTCACCTGAATGTGCTCCGGCGGTTTGGCGCTGCCGTCCACGGCGATGAAGTCGCGCAGGCTCCGCTCGGTAAGCCCAACCGCCCCTTCGACGAAGGCATAGAGCCCGGTGCCAGCGCGGCGGTCGGGATAGGCCACCACGACGGTGTCGCGCACCTGCGGATGCGCATTGAGCTGCGCCGTGATGCGGGGCGCATCATGGACCAGCCGGGACCCGCCGCCTTCCCGGTCGGTAAAGCGCAGGAGGTCGCGAGTGATCCAGTAATAGGCCTTCTTCCCCGTGGCCATCCAGATGCGGGTCACCACGCTCTTCTTGGCGAGAACGCGGCGCTCGGAGGGGGTGAGGGCGGCGGCCGCGTAGCGTCGCTTGTGCTTGAGCAGGTGCCGCAGATCCTCGTAGGCCGCGATCCGGAACAGCCAATTGCGGCGAGGGAAATGAGCGGCGAGCTGAAAATCGGTCAGATAGGCGCGGCCATCGCGTCCGCGCAACCAGTTCTGCTCCTTGGCGAGGTCGTTGTGGCAAATGCCGGCACGGTGCAGCTTGCGCAACGCGGCTTTGGCCGACCGAAAATAGTCGCATTCGCCATGCGGCTTGGCGATGTGCAGGGGCAAGCCCTCGATCCAGCCGCGCACCAATGCATGACGGCCGACGAACAACAGCGGCGGCGCCACGCCGAGTTGACCGGTGCGTGCAAGGGCGCGGCGCTCACGGTCGAACAAGTGCCGCGCCAAGAGGTAACTCCACCATGGCACCTGGTCGATCCGGCGCAGCACGGCGGCCACCTCGCCGGCCGGCGTGAGGAAGCATCCGCGTTCCACGGTCGAAAGCAGGTCGCGCTTGAGAACGACACCGTCGGTCCAGCGGTTCTCGATCTCGCTTGCCAAGGCCATCGCGTCATTCCGCGGCCGCGGCATGATCATCGCCAGCGAGCCAGCGCTCGAGATCGACGAGGGCACGCCGGGAAAGCGCATGCTTCTTCGCCATGGTTTTTTGCACGCCGCGCAGCCGCCCGGCGTTCTCGCTCTCGAGCGCGTGCGCAAGCGGCGGGAACAGTCCGAAATTGACGTTCATCGGCTGGTACGAGCGCGAACCCTTGCCCGTTGCCTCGGTGTCGATGTGACCGCCGGTGATGTGGGCAAGCAGAGCCCCGTGCGCGGTCGTGGGCGGGGGCGCAACCGCCGGCTCGCCGCATCGCTCTGCCGCCGCAAAACGGCCGGCGAGCAGACCGATCGCGGCGGATTCGACATAGCCCTCGCAGCCGGTGATCTGGCCGGCGAAGCGCAGGCGCGGCTCGGCGCGCAGCCGCAAGGTATGGTCGAGGAGCCTGGGTGAATCCAGGAAGGTGTTGCGGTGCAGGCCGCCGAGCCGGGCGAACTCGGCGTTGCCGAGGCCGGGAATGGTGCGGAAGATGCGCGTCTGCTCGCCGTGCTTGAGCTTGGTCTGGAAGCCCACCATGTTGAACAGCGTGCCGAGACGGTTGTCCTGCCGCAGCTGCACGACGGCATAAGGCTTGGGATGGGGAGCGCGCGGGTTGGTGAGCCCGAACGGCTTCATCGGGCCGTGACGCAGCGTCTCGCGTCCGCGCTGCGCCATCACCTCGATCGGCAAGCAGCCGTCGAAGTATGGGGTGGCGGACTCCCAATCGTGAAAAGCGACCTTGTCCGCGGCCAGAAGGGCATCCACGAAGGCGACATATTGCTCTCGCGTGAGCGGGCAGTTGATGTAATCCGCGCCGCTTCCGGCGGGGCCGGTCTTGTCGTAGCGCGATTGCATCCAGGCGACCGACATGTCGATGGAATTGCGGTGGACGATCGGCGCGATGGCGTCGTAGAACGCGAGCGAATCGCGCCCTGTAAGCGCAGTGATGACGTCGGCAAGCGCCGGCGAGGTGAGCGGCCCGGTCGCGATGATGACGCTGTCCCAATCGGTCGCCGGCAATGCCGAGATCTCCTCGCGGCGGACGTCGATCAGCTGATGGCCGGCAACCGCCGAGGTAACTGCTTCTGCAAACGCATCGCGGTCGACAGCCAATGCTCCTCCGGCCGGGACCTGATTGGCATCCGCTGCCCGCATGATCAAAGAGCCGAGCCGGCGCAATTCCTGGTGCAGCAGTCCGACCGCATTGTGCTCGCTGTCGTCGGAGCGGAACGAGTTCGAGCAGACCAGCTCGGCAAGCGCTGCGGTCTTGTGGGCCGCCGTGGCGCGCACCGGGCGCATCTCGTGCAGCACGACGGCAATGCCGCGCAGGGCGATCTGCCAAGCCGCTTCCGAGCCGGCAAGCCCGCCGCCGATGACGTGGATCGGCCTCTCTGTGCTCATCTACGTACCGCGAGGTCTCGAGAAGGTCCTGAGACGCGATCACAAGTCAGATTTATAGCTCGGAAGCGTTCTGTCATCTACGCACTCGGGATCGAGCCCAAGAGACCGGCAAGCGGAAGCAGATGATGTGACCCCATCGCAAACGCGAAAGCGCCCGCACGAGGCGGGCGCTTTCATCACGAACCATTGAGCGTTCAGTGCTCGGCGCTTTCCCAGGCTACGCGCGGGATGTCCGATCGGGTGAGGCCGATATCGGCCAATTCACGATCGCCGAGCTGATTGAGCTCGCGCAGATTGGCGTTGTAGCGTTTCCACGCCTGCAGGAAGTTGATGACGGCGACCATCATTGTTTGTTTGCCTTTCTTTTTACGGCCGTAGGCCGGAATTGGAACTTACAGGAAAATAAGGCTCCATGCTGCGTCGCAACAGATATCATGCCGCTTCGCAGTCATGCAGAAAACGCATGCCTTAAGCCATTGAATCTTCATAAAGGATTGGGAGCTGCGGCGAATCTATCGGGTCAGCAACCGCGGTAGCGGGAGTCCTACTCGCTGACACTGGCGCCGCCGAAACGCTCCTTCCATCGCGGGATAACGTCTCGGTTGTAGACATTGTCGGGAATGCCACCTTTGAGCGCGGTCACCACAGACCGGGCGGCCCAGGCGACGCCCTGCCGCAGCTCGCCACCTTCGGTGTAGGAGGCGGAATGAGGCGACAGCAGGACCCGGTCGCCGAGCTTGCGCAGCGGTGAATCCATCGGCAGCGGCTCTTCCTCGAAAGCATCGATGGCGGCGCCGCGGAGGCGCCCGGATTCGATCGCGCCGGCGAGCGCCTTTTCGTCCAGAACCTTGCCGCGGGCGGTGTTGAGGACGATCGCATTTGGCTTCATCAGCTCGATCTGCTCCGCGCCGAACATGTAGCGCGTTTCCCTGGTCAGCACGACGTGGAACGATACGACATCGGACTCCCGCAGCAGCGTCTCGTAGTCGACCGGGGTGACGCCATGCATGAGGAAATGCGCCGGCGCCACGTAGGGATCATAGGCGATGATGCGTGCCCGCCAGGGCGCCAGCAATTGTGCGACCCGCGTGCCGATCCGCCCGAGGCCGACCAGGCCGATGGTCTGGCCGGGAAAGCCATCCGAGGAACGGCTGCCGACGTAATAGGCGAAGTTGTCCGGTGTGCGCCACTTCCCGGCACGAACATCGGCGTCGCGTTCGGCCACCTTCTTCAGGAGCGACAGCATGAAGGTGATCGGTGGTTTCGGCGACGCCGAAGCAGTTGGATTCGGTCGGCGCATGGCAGACCATGACGCCGAGATCGGTCGCGGCCTCGATGTCCACGTCGTCGACGCCGACGGTGTATTTGGCGACCACCCGCAGCCGCTGCGATGCCTGCATGATGCGGCGGCTGATCGGAGTATGGCGGATGGACGTGCCCATCAGTGCGACCGCATCGCGTGCCGCCGCCGCCACGGCATCCTCATGGGTCGTGCGCGGCAATTGCCAGTCTCGATCGCCGAATATGATCTCGCAGCCGGTGCCTTCGAGCGCGTTGATGGTCTCCGGCGGCTCTTCGCGCGGGGCAAAGATCAGGATTTGCGGCTTCGGCATGAAGGCTCCGTGGGTGGGTTGGCCCGAGGCGACGGGTTGCTTTCGATCGAGAATGTACGATTAATTGAGCTGAATTCCGCTGTCCTTGAACACCTTGCCCCAGCGCTCCGTCTCCTTGCGCACGAATGCCTCGAATTCCTCCGGCGTGCTGGTCGCGGCGCTGATGCCGGATTTTTCCAGCTTGTCGGCGATGACGGGGTCGGCATACATCCTCACGATCTCGCGCTGGATCTTTGTCGATGATCGGCCGCGGCGTGCCCGCCGGGCGCGACGAAGCCGATCCAGGTCGAGATATCGTCGAGCGCGGGAAGCCCGGCAGCCATCGCCAGCGGCTGCACGTCGGGCAAGGCTGGCGAGCGGACGGCTGTTGAGCTTGGCGAGGGCGCGCAACTTTCCGCCCTGGATCAGCGGCAGGCTGGTGGCGGTGCCGTCGACGATGTAGTCGACCGCGCCGTTGAGCAGGCCCTGCACGGTCGGCGGGCTGCCGCTGAACGGGATGTATTGCACATCGATTCCGGCTTCGCGATTGAACAGGTAGCCGGCGAGCCGGGTGGTGATGATGCCGGCGCCATAGTTGAGCTTGCCGGGATTGGCCTTGGCGCGCGCGATCAGCTCCTTCACCGTCTTCGGGCCGTCGGCGGCGCGCACCGTGAGCAGCGATGTGTTCTTGGAGCCGAGCGTGATCGGCGCAAAATCCTTGAGCGGATCGTAGGACAGGTTCTTGTTGGTGACCGGGTTGAGCACCATGGTCACGTCCATCGCCGCAAGCAGCGTGTAGCCGTCCGCCGGCATCTTGGCCACGCGCGCCGCTGCGATCGCGGTATTGGCGCCCGGCTGGTTCTCGACCACCACCGGCTGGCCCCACGTCTCGCTCAAGCGCTGGGCGACCACCCGCGCGAGAATGTCGGTCGGTCCGCCGGCCGGAAACGGCACCACGATGCGTACGGTACGATTGGGATAGCTCTGCGCGGCCGTATCGCCGGTCTGGGCGGACGCATGCGCGAGCACGATCGCGCCGGCGAGGACGAGTGCGGCGAAGCACCCGGAAAGGCGATATGCGAGCATCGGATCCCTCAGCGCCGCTTAGAGCATTTTCCGGAAAAGTGGCGACCGGTTCTCCGTAGAAAATGCGACCAACTAAAGAAGCTGGAGCGCGTTCCGATTTAACCTAATCGCACGCGCTCCAGTGGATCAATCGTACTGCAATCCGGTTTCCCTCACGACGCCGGACCATCGTTGCGATTCCTTTCGGATGAATGCGGCAAATTCCGCCGGCGTGCTGGTGGCCGGGAACAGCCCCGAGGCATCCGCCTTGGCCTTGATGGCAGGATCAGCGAGGATCTTCGCCACCTCGGCGTGAAGCTTGTCCACGATGGCCGCCGGCGTCCCCTTGGGCGCAACCAGCCCGAGCCACACCGTGATCTCCTCGTAATCGGGCAGCTCGGCAGTGATGTTCGGGACGTTCGGCAAAGCGGGAAATGGACGGCTGTCGAACTTCGCCAAGGCGCGGAATTGGCCCGCCCTGCACCAGCGGCATCGAGGCCGATGTTCCGTCCAGGGTGAAATCCACGCTCTTGGTCAGGAGGCCCTGCGCCACCTGGGCGCTGCCATTGTATTTGAGCAGGACGGTCTTGATCCCTGCCGCCTTGTCGAGCAAGTGCCCCATCAATTGACTGGTGATGGTACCGGCGCCGTAGTTCAGCTTGCCCGGCTGCGCCTTTGCGCTGGCGATCACATCCTTCACGGTTCTGTAGTCGCTCGAGGCATGGACGTACATGAACACCATGCTTTTGCGCGGTCAGCGTGATCGGAACGAAATCGGTGAAAGGATCATAGGGCGGATTGCGGTAGAGGTACTGATTCATCGTAAGCGTCGAATCGATCGCCATGAGCAGCGTATAGCCGTCGGGTGCAGCCTTCGCGACCTGCTGAGCGCCGAGCACGGTGTTGGCGCCGACCCGGTTCTCGATCACCACCGGCTGACCCCAGTCTTCGCTCATCTTCTGCCCGATCATGCGGGCGAGCACGTCCGACGGCCCCCCGGCCGGGAACGGCACGACGATCTTGATCGAGCGATTGGGAAATGCCGCGGCATCTGTCGAGACCTGCGCGGCAGCGGAGTCGATCGCCAGCGAAGAGAGTGAAGCGAGTGCCAGCGCAAGCGCGATAAGGTTCATGGGGTCATTCCTCAATCGAACCTGATGCCGCTGTCCTTGACCACCGTCGACCAGCGGTCGGCCTCCTTGCGAAGGAACACCGCGAAATCTTCGGGCGTCGAGGTCACTGGATAGTTGCCGGTCCGCTCCGACCTTTCCTTGATTGCAGGATCGGCCAGGATTTTTACGACCTCGGCATGGATCTTGTCGATGATCGGCTTCGGGGTGGCTTTGGGAGCAACCAGCCCGAGCCACACCGACATGTCGTCGAGGTGAGGCAAGTCTGCTGCCGCGGCCGCGGTCGGGATCTCGGCCATGGACGGCGGGGAATTGCGATCCATCTTGGCGAGCGGGCGAACCTGGCCGCTTCCAATCAATGGCGTCACGATCTGGTTGGCTGCATAGATCAAGTCGACGCTGCCGGTCAGCAAGCCGTTGACTGTTTCGGGCGTGCCCTTGAACGGCACATAGACAATCTCGACACCGGCGGCCCTATGCAGCTGGTGACCCATGAGCTGTGCCGTGATCGTGCCCGCGCCGTAATTGAGCTTGTCTGGTTGCGCCTTCGCCTTCGCGATCAGTTCTTTCAAGCTCGCTGGACCGCTGGCGGCGAGCACCGCCAGCACCGAGACCGTTTTGGCCGTCAGCGTGACAGGCGTGAAGTCGTTGAAGGGATCATAGGGCAGGGATTTGTAGAGGAACTGGTTCATCACCAGGGTGGAATCGATCGCCATGAAGAGCGTGTAACCGTCCGGCGAGGCTTTGGCAGCGGCCTGCGCTCCGATCAGGGTGTTGGCTCCGGGCCGGTTCTCGATCACGACCGGCTGGCTCCAGTCCTCGCTCATCTTCTGCCCAATCACGCGCGCGACGATGTCGCTCGGTCCGCCGGCTGGGAACGGCACGATGATGCGGATCGGCCGATTGGGATAGCTCGTGGCGTCCGATCTCTCCTGCGACGCGGCCGGTCCGAAGGCGAGCGAGCAGAGCAATGTCAGCGCGCACAATCGCACGACACCTTCCATGGTTCCCTCACGCTGAAAAGTATTCTGTTCTTGCCGGGATTGTCACCGTTGTGCCGCGTGCTGGCAACCGGTTATGCGGGACACATGCGATGGCAGAGCGTGCAAACCAGTGCGGCGTTGCGCTAAGCTGGCATTCGGATCTGCCATTCTTCCGCAGCGAACCAGGAGGAAGCGTGCTCGCTCGCAGCCCATCTGCCCAGGACCGCAGGTCGATGCACAATGCCAACAGGCTCAAGATCGGCTTATTCGGCTCGAATTGCTCTTCAGGGCGGGCCGTAACCATGGTGCCCGAACGCTGGTCGGGAAGCTGGCCCGATAATCTTCGGCTCGGCCGGATGGCGGACCGGGCCGGGCTGGATTTTCTGCTCCCGATCGGGCGTTGGAAGGGCTATGGGGGCGATACCGATTACCAGGGGGAAACTCTGGAGACGATCACCTGGGCCACCGGCCTGCTCGCCTCGACCAGCCGCATCACCGTGTTCGGAACCGTCCACGCGCCGCTGTTCAACCCGGTGATCGCGGCCAAGGAGATGGTGACCGCCGATCATATCGGTGAAGGCCGCTTCGGCTTGAACATCGTCGTCGGCTGGAACGAGGGCGAGTTCGAAATGTTCGGCGTCAAGCAGCGCGATCACGAGGCCCGCTACGAATACGCGCAGGAATGGATCGACGTCATCAAGATGATCTGGTCCGACCGGGAGGATTTCAATTTTACCGGCAAGTACCTCGACATGAAGGGCATCCGGGGCAAGCCGAAACCTTACGGCGGAACGCGGCCGCTGATCATGAACGCCGGCGCTTCGGCGGTCGGCCAGGCGTTTGCAATCCGCAACTGCGATGCGTTTTTCCTGCAGGCGTCACGTACATCGCTCGACGAGACCGCCCAAAAGGTAGCCGATGCAAAGAGCCAGGCCAGCGAGCAGGGCAGGGAGCTCGGGGTCTATACGGTGGGCGTCGTCACCTGCAAGCCCACCGGGAAGGCGGCGGAAGATTACTACCACTACTCGGTCGTCGAGCATGCGGACTGGTCGGCGGTCGATTGCATCCTCGCGCTCAAGAACATCACCGCGCAGAACACGCCGCCCGACAGGTTTCAGCAGATTCGCACCGGCTACGCTGAGGGCATGGGCGGCCTCCCGATCGTCGGCGATCCCGACCACGTGGCGAGCCAGCTCGTCGATCTCAGCAAAGCGGGGCTGACCGGGATCGCGGTCTCGCTGGTCAATTACTCGGACGAATTGCCCTACTTCTGCGACGAGGTCTTGCCACGCCTCGCGCGCGCCGGATTGCGTGAAAGAGCCTGACGGCTTACTGCTTCGGCTTGATCCCGAGCGCTTGCGCCGACGCGGCGAGCGCAGCGCGCTGCTCCTCGATCGCGGCGGAGAACTCGGCAGCGTTGCCGGGAACGACCACCTGCCCGGTGGCATTGAGCCTCGTTGCGATCGCCGGGTCGGCAAGGACGGTGCGGACATCGGCAGCGATGCGCGCGCGCAAGTCGTCCGGCAAATCCGGCGGCCCGAACAGTCCGACCAGGCCGTCGAACGACAGCGCCGGGAACCCGGCCTCGGTGACGGTCGGAATGTTTGCCGCCGCCGGCGCGCGCGTTCGGTTGGTCACCGCGAGCACCTTCACTCTGCCGGCTTGCATCTGCGCCTGAACGATTGCCAGCGCTGCCACATAAAGCTGGATGCGTCCCTCGGTGACATCGTTGAGCGCCTGGACCATGTCGCGATAGGGAACCTTGGTCATCTCCAGGCCGGCGCTTTTGAGGAAGCCGGCGACGATGATATCGGTGACTCCGGTGATGGTCGCCCAGTTGAGCTTGCCGGGCTGGGCGCGCGCCAATGCAAAAACATCCGCCAGCGAGGTCACGTTCAGAGAGGGGGGCACTCCAACGGTCACCAGGGTGCTGCTCACCCGGGCGATCGGCGCAAGTTCGCGTACATCGTAGGGCACCTTGTCGTGCAGATAGGGATGTCCGACGAACGACGAGGAAGGGCCGAACAGCAAGGTATGGTCGTCGCGGGCGTTGATGAATGCCGTGATGGCGACGATGCCGTCGGCGCCGGGGCGGTTCTCGACCACCACCGATTGGCCCCAGCGCATGGACAGGCGGTCGGCCAGCAGCCGCGCCCCGATATCGGCGCCGCTGCCCGGGCCGAGCGGAAGGATGAACTTGACCGGTCGTTGCGGCCAGGCCGGCGCCTGCGAAGTCTGCGCCTGCATCGGGTTTGCCGAAAGGATGACGGTTGCAAGCAGACCAAATGCGAAGGCCGTTCGGCGTCGGATTTTCAGCATCGCGTGCTCCCTCCGTTGGAAAGCCTGCGGGGCGCGTGCCACCTCGGCGGGGCATGCTCCGCTGTGCTCAATCCAGCTTCATTCCAAGCGTCTTGATGACCTTGGAGCGCGCATCCGCCTGCGATCGGATGAAGGCGGCAAACTCGTCCGGGCTGTTGCTGCTCGCGGGCTCGATACCGGCATTGAGCAGCTTTTCGCGCACATCCGGCATTGCCAACACCTTGCGGAGCGACCCATGCAGCTTGGTCACGACATCGCGCGTGGTTCCCGCCGGTGCGACGATGCTCTGCCAGATGCCGAGATCGTAGCCGGGAAAGGTCTCCGCGATGGCGGGAATTTCCGGTGCCAGCGAAAGCCGCTGCGCACTGACCAGACCGAGGATCTTGACCTTCTTGTCGCGCCAGAGCGGCAGCGACACATTGATGCTTTCCATGCCGAGCGGAACGTCACCGGCGAGAATCCCGGTGATTTGCGTGGTGCCGCCGCGATACGGAACCATGGTGAAATTGGTCCCCGCCATCATGTTCAGCAGTCCGACATTGACCTGCGATGTCGGCGTGCTGATTCCGATCTGGAACGTGCCCGGCTTGGCTTTTTCCTGGTCGACCAGCTCCCTGATCGAGCTCACCGGGATATTGATGTTCCCGACCACCGCGGAGGGCACCAGCGCAATGAGTGAGATCGGCACGAAGTCCTTGAACGGATCGTAGGCGAGCTTGCTGTAGAGAAACGGGTTCATGACCAACGTGCCGTCGATCGCCATCAGCAGCGTGTACCCATCGGGAGCAGCTTTCGCTACCGCCTGCGCTCCGATGATGGTGTTGGCGCCGGGCCGATTGTCGACGACGATCTGCTGGCCCAAATCCTCGCTCATCTTCTGTCCGATCAGCCGGCCGAGAAAGTCCGCCGGCCCGCCGGGAGCGAACGGAACGATCAGCGTGATCTGCCGGGAAGGATAGGTCTGGGCAAGGACCGCGGGAGAAAGCAGTGCCAGAAACACGGCTGCGCATGCGAGGCGCGCGAATTGCATCTTCATGCCCTTTTTCTCCCTCGTCCGATCGTCTCGCGGTTTCCGGTGCCCAGGCTTGCGGCCGCGCGCTCAGGCGTTCAGGTGTTGCATCAGTTGGCCAAGAGCGGGCAAGGGCGCAACCGGGCCGAGCCTCGACCTGAGCCTCCTCACGCAGCCGAACAGAACGGCCTGATTGCTGTTGACCACCGGCTTGCCGAGCTCGCGCTCGATGTCGGCGATCGCCTCCATCTGAGTGGTATTGGTGCAGCTGAGGAAAATCCCATCCGCATCTGCCCGGTCGTGCTTGCGCGCGAGCTCGGTCCACTCCCGCGGCGTGACATTGGCGAATTCGAGCGCATCGAGCGCAAGCGCCACGTCGTGCACCACTGCGAATCCGGTGGCGTCGAGGTAGTCGATCACGTTCCGGTTGCTCTTGTACGGGCTGAGCAGAACGAGCTTCTGAAGCCCGAGTGCGTGTAAAGCTTCGAGCACTAGGCGGCTGGTTGCCAATGCTTCGATTCCGGTCGCCTCCCGCACGATATCGAGAATTCGCCCTTCTCCTTGCGGGCCTTGCGTCATCGAGGTGTCGGTGCAGTGAAACACGATCAGGTCGGGCTCGACGTCGGAAAGGAGCTTGGCCGACGTCGCGATTTCCTCCTTCATGGCCGCGAGCGGTCGCTTCCACTCACCGGCGACGCGAGCGCGAGCGACGTGAACGCCGAGTCCTGGCGGCGCGAAGTGATTGAATTGCGGCTCGCTCATGCTGTTGACGGATGGAATGATCATCCCGATCCGGGCGCGCGGCGTCCGCAAGGAATGACCGGCCGGCGATTTCTCTATGATCGTCACGGAGTCCATGATCGTTGCTCCAGCAGCGCCGTTTGCCTCCCGTTTCCGTCTCGGTGAGACCCAACAGCGCGGTCTGCCCTCGCTTCATACGCGACACAGCTCTCGCAATCCTAGCGCGCGGATTGCGGCAGTGTCGCGGGATACGTCGCGGGCTTCCCGGAGGCTGCGTCTGGGCGAGAAAAATGGTGAAGTCCTCGCCACCGGGATCAAGCCGGGAATGACGGAGATCCCTTTTCCTTGGTGGGTCGTTTGGCCGAGATGGGTGGAGTTCCCTTCAGGTTGCTTCGTTGGTCTGCCCGCGACGAACGAGGACGAGCCCAGGCATGACGAGTCAAACATCATAAGGTTTGTATCATCCATGCGTTTGGGTTTGTTCGTGCCAAATCGGCCGAGCGTCCGGTCGTTTCCCGTTCGGTTCGTTTGGCCAAGATGGATGGTGGAGTCCTTTGAGCTCCTTCGTTGGGTTCGTTCGGCCAAGCCGCCGACCTGTCCCCATTGACTTCGTTCGGCCAGTTGCCGACCCGTCCCCGTTGGCTTCGTTCGGCCAAGCCGCCGACCTGTCCCCGTTGGGTTCGTTCGGCCAAGCCGCCGACCTGTCCCGTTGGGTTCGTTCGGCCAAGCCGCCGACCCGTCCCCGTTGGCTTCGTTCGGCCAAGCCGTCGAGCTCGTCCTCGTTGGGTTCGTTCGGCCAAGCCGCCGACCTGTCCCGTTGACTTCGTTCGGGCAAGTTGTCGACCCGTCCCCGTTGGCTTCGTTCGGCCAAACCGCCGACCGGTCCCCGTTGGCTTCGTTCGGCCAAGCCGCCGACCTGTCCCCGTTGGCTTCGTTCGGTCGAACCGCCGGCCGGAGATAAGCCGATTTCGTGTCCCGGACGCGGTGCAGCGCGCAGCGTCTTCGCGGAGCGGTGCACCGCTGCTCCGGGACCGTTCCAAGCTCGGAGTCCGGAACGATCCCGGGTTGTATGTTGGCGTCGTCTTCGTAAGAAGGCAGCACCGGCGCATCATTCCGCTCCGCGTGCTGCGCTGCGCCCGGGAAACGCGGTTAACTTAGCGCCTACGGGGACAAGCTTTGGCAAAGACGCGTGGAGGGAGCGTCGCGTGGGCTCAATGCATACTTTTGGAGAATGCGCCTTTCATACAGGATCCTGTAATATTGTCAAGTGTTCTCTCACGGCTTGTCGGGAGCACACGAGTTGTCCGGGTTAGCACACGAGTTGTCCGGTTTCATGCCCTGCGAAGGAGCAGGGAGCATGAACCGGACGACGTGGCTACGGGACTCCGGCATGCAAGAGAGTTCGTGAGTTGCCGGCAATAAATACGGTCAGGCGGCTCGCTCCAGGAACGCGTCGCGCACCTGCCATTCGTGCGATTTGCCGCAGGCCGGGCAGAGTGCGCGGATCGTCTGGTCGCGAATGCGCAGCAGGGTGCCGATCTCGCTCTCGACCCCACTGTCGATCTGGCGTCCAGTCGTTGGACAAACGAAAATGAGGTGTTCCATGGCGACCTCCGTCAGGGACCATAGCTCATCATCGTGTCGATGACCATGCAATCCACGCGCAACGCACCGAAGAGTGTACAAAGCGCGTATCGCATCACGGAGAATTGTGCGGAATGTGGCCGGACCGCCGTCTTATCGAGCTTCTCGACATCGAAGTCCCCATCGTGCAGGCACCGATGGCCGGCGCCATGGATTGGGAGCTGGCTGCCGCCGTCGCTCAGGCCGGGGCGCTCGGCTCGCTGCCCTGCGCGATGCTCAGCGCCGATCAAGTTCGCGAGCAGACCGCGAGAATTCGCGCTCGCACCAGCAATCCGATCAATCTCGGCTTCTTCTGTCATTCGCCGCCGGCGCTCAACAACGAGCGCGAGGCGCGCTGGCGCGAACGGCTGGCACCTTATTACCGCGAGCTTGCGATCGATCCTGGTGCGCCGGTGCCGTCCAGCAATCGCGCCGCGTTCGATGCGTCGTTCTGCGACGTGGTGGAGGAGCTCAGGCCGCAGGTCGTCAGCTTCCATTTCGGGCTGCCGGAACCTGACCTGATGCAGAGGGTCAAGGCCGCCGGTTGTGTCGTCATCGGCTCGGCGACGACTACGGCCGAGGCGCGCTGGCTCGAAGCGCCGCGGCGTCGACGCCGTCATCGCTCAGGGTTACGAGGCCGGCGGCCATCGCGGGATTTTTCTGACCAACGACATTGCGGCACAGGTCGGCAGCTTCGCTCTCATTCCGCAGATCGTCGATGCGGTGGAAGTGCCGGTGATCGCCGCCGGAGCCGTTGCCGATGCGCGCGGGATCGCGGCGGCGCTGGCGCTCGGGGCCGCCGCCGTCCAGATCGGCACCGCTTATCTCTGGTGTCCCGAAGCCAGGATCTCGGCGCCGCACCGCGCCGCGCTGGAAGCCGCGAGCGACGACGGCACGGCGGTGACCAACCTGATGACCGGCCGTCCGGCTCGCGGGCTGGTCAATCGCGTGATGCGCGAGATCGGGCCGATGTCGGAGATAGCGCCGGAATTTCCGCTCGCTGCCGGCGCGCTCGCTCCGCTGCGCGCAAGAGCCGAGGCGCGAGGTTCGGGCGACTTCTCGCCGATGTGGTCCGGACAGGCAGCAGCGCTCGGGCGCGCAATGCCGGCGGGCGAATTGACCAGAAGCCTCGCGCAGGGTGCGCTGGAGCGGATGGGCGCGCTCGCATCGGCGGGCTCCCAACCCTCTTCCACGGGCGGCGGACGGTCAGATTAGGCGGGGCTCATAGGCGCTAGGTTAAGCCGATTTCGTGTCCCGGACGCGGTGCAGCGCGAGCGCACGCAGACAAGTGTACGCAGTCTGCGCAAGCTTGACTGCTGCGCGAGTGGTGCATCACTGATCCGGGACCGTTCCAAGCGCGGAGTCCGGAACGATCCCGGGTTGTAGCGCATCACGCGAAGCCGCGTGCTGCGCTGCGCCCGGGAAACGCCGTTAACATGGCGCCTATGAGGTGGGGGGCGGACATCTCAGCCGCGCAGGATCCGAATTCGGGTACCCCATGGATCGGCGGTCTCGAGACCTGTCGGCGTCTTTGCCAGCGCAAAGTTGGACTGCGAAAGCCGGACCTCCACCATTTCGAAGGTGCTGGGATCGGTAGCTTCGAGCGCAAGCCATGAAAGGCCGGCCCGGCTTTCGTTGCGCTGGCCTGCCCCGGCGCTGTGCCAGACATTGCCGGCGATATGGTGATGGTAACGTCCCGAAGACATGAACGAGGCGCCCTCACGGCGACGCGTCACGGCAAGGCCGATGACGTCGCGATAGAACCGCTCCGCGTCGCGAACGTCGCCGACGCGCAGGTGAACGTGGCCGATGCGCAGGCCGTCCGGCGCTCCGGGATAGCTGGCCTGCGGGGATACCTCACGCAAGATGTCTTCGATATCGAGCGGATCCGTGGTGATCCGCACATCTTGGCCGATCCATTGCCAATTCTCCGCCGGCCGGTCGTAGTACACCTCGACCCCGTTCCCTTCGGGATCGTCGAGGTAGAACGCTTCGCTCACCGCATGGTCGGAAGCGCCGGTCAGCGGCACCTTGTTGCGGCCGGCATGCAGGATCCAGCGCGCAAGGTCGGGCCGGGTCGGCATCACAAAGGCGGTATGATAGAGGCCGGCTTCGCGGCTGTCGTCGGGCTTGGCGTGCGGGCGATGCTCGAGATGCACGAACGGCACGCCGCCGGCGCCGAGAACGGCGCAGGCCTCGTAGCGTTCGAGCACGGAAAGGCCGAGCACGTCACGGTAGAAGTCGGCAAGCCGATCGAGATCGCGCACCTGGAGGCCGACGCCTGCGAGATGCAGCGGGGTACGGCTGGCAAAAGTGGGGGTGGCCGATGGGTTGGGGGCGTCCATGGAGGTCTATATCGGCGCTTGCGGTCGCGGCCGCAATATGGGGCGACCTGGGAACACCTGGGACCGCCGAGGTTGCCGGCGGGAAACCCGCTCTGCTATAGGCTCCGCCCATTGCCGGCCCCGGCTCGCCGGCTTCGAGGAACGATCCGAGGAGCTATCGATGTCCGTCGACGCCGAAACCGTTCGCCGCATCGCGCAGCTTGCACGTATCGCGGTGGCCGAGGAGGAGGTCGGGCAACTGGAGGGAGAGCTCAATGCGATCCTTGCATTCGTCGAGCAGTTGTCGGACGTGAACATCGAAGGTGTCGAGCCGATGACTTCGGTCATCCCGATGCAGATGAGGAAGCGCGCCGACGTGGTGACCGACGGCGATATTGCCGATGAGGTCGTCAGGAATGCGCCGGCAACGGAAGGCCACTTCTTCGTGGTCCCGAAGGTGATCGAATGAACATGTGCGTTCGCACATGTTCATTCGATCATCCTCGGGCGCGCCCTCGTGGCGCGACCCGAGGATCTCGCGAGGCAAGTGCATCCATGTGCGAATGCACATGTTCATTCGATCATCCTCGGGCGCGCCTCGATCTCGGGTTTACCCGAGATCGATTCCTCAAGAGCCCAAGTCGGCAACAGCCGACTTGGGGTGCGCGACCCGAGGATCCAGAGAGGCAAATGCAGGATGAACATGTGCATTCGCACATGTTCATTCCACCATCCTGGGCTCGGTGATTACTTGTTCGTCCGCCTGCGCAAACGAGGACAGCCGAGGGAATCTTCGGTGTAGTCGCCGCAAGTAAAGGACAACCGCTCATGTGCCTCGCCTGTGAAGAGCAGGAATATTTCTTCCGTCAGTGGTGCGGAGATTTTATCGCACGCGGGGAGATGCCGCCCGGCGTGACGGAGGAGGATCTCGCGGCAATGGGACTGCGGTTGCCGAACGTGGCCGCAACCGCTACCACGCCGCCCGCCGCGCGGAAAGATTCCGCATCGGGCGCATTCGTCTGCGACAGTCCGGACGAATGACCGATCTTACGTCGCTGACGCTTGCCGACGCACGCGACCGCCTGCGCAAGAAAGAATTCTCCGCCAGCGAGCTTGCCGAGGCCCACCTTGCCGCCATGGAGAAGGCGCGGGTGCTCAACGCCTATGTGCTGGAGACGCCGGACCAGGCCCGCGCCATGGCACGTGCAGGCGGACATGCGGCTTCGATCGGGAGACCCGCGGCCGCTCGAAGGACTTGCGCTCGGAATCAAGGACATGTTCGCGACCAAGGACGTGCGCACCACCGCCGGCTCGCGCATCCTCGGCAACTTCCAGCCCAGCTACGAATCGACTGTGTCCGCCAATCTCTGGCGCGACGGTGCGGTGATGCTCGGCAAGCTCAACAACGACGAGTTCGCCATGGGCTCGTCGAACGAAACGTCGTATTTCGGGCCGGTCGTTTCGCCGTGGCGGCGCAAGCAGGCAAATACGCCGCTGGTTCCCGGCGGCTCGTCCGGCGGATCGGCTGCGGCGGTGGCGGCGAATTTGTGCCTCGGCGCGACCGGAACCGATACCGGAGGCTCGATACGTCAGCCGGCGGCCTTCACCGGCATCGTCGGCATCAAGCCGACCTATGGCCGCTGCTCGCGTTGGGGCATCGTGGCCTTCGCCTCTTCGCTCGATCAGGCCGGGCCGTTCGGGCGCACGGTGCGCGACGCCGCGATCCTGCTCCGCTCGATGGCGGGACACGACACGAAGGATACGACCTCGGTCGACCGGCCGGTGCCCGACTATGAGGCCGCGATCGGAAAATCCATCAAGGGCGTGAAGATCGGCATTCCCAAGGAATATCGCGTGGATGGCATGCCGCCCGAGATCGGCACGCTTTGGGAGCAGGGCGCGCAGTGGCTCGAGGACGCCGGAGCCGAAATGATCGATGTGTCGCTGCCGCATACCAGATACGCGCTGCCGGCCTACTACATCGTGGCGCCGGCAGAGGCCTCGTCCAATCTCGCGCGCTACGACGGCGTGCGTTACGGCCTGCGGGTGGACGCACGCGACATCGGCGACATGTACCGCAGGACGCGCGGGCAAGGATTCGGCAGGGAGGTGCGCCGGCGCATCATGATCGGCACGTATGTGCTCTCGGCCGGCTATTACGATGCCTATTACCTGCGGGCACAGAAGGTACGCACGCTGATCAAGCGCGATTTCGAGGTCGTTTTCGCGCAGGGAGTTGACGCCATCCTCACGCCGACGACCCCGTCCGCTGCATTCGATATCGGCGAGAAGGGCGCCGCCGATCCGATCGAGATGTATCTCAACGACGTATTCACGGTGACGGTGAACATGGCCGGCTTGCCCGCCATTTCGGTTCCCGGCGGCTTGTCGGCGGAAGGCCTGCCGCTTGGGCTGCAACTCATCGGTCGCGCGTTCGACGAGGAGAGCCTTTTCTCGCTCGGTCACGTCGTCGAGCAGGCGGCGGGGCGCTTTTCGCCGGCACGCTGGTGGTAAGGGACTGCCGTTCCTGATTCGGCTGGATGCGGTCTTGCGAACCATTGCGCAGCACAACGCCATTCACTACTAAGGCAGCGATGAGCACATCCTCACAGATGTCCGAGCAGCCGGCCGATGCGACCGGCAAGCAGGTCGATGAGATCCTGTCCTCACCCAAGCTCGTTCGCGCGGTCGAGAACGAGGAGTGCCAGGCATTTCTGGACCACATTCCGATCGGGATTGCGGTCGCCCGCAACGGCGACGGGCCCCACCGCATCGTCTACGTCAATCAGGCGCTCGAGCGGCTCAGCGGGTTGCCGGCGGCGGCTTTGAACGGAAAGGGCTGGTCCGTCCTCGACGGCTTCTTGCACGAGAACAACGCCAGCGCTCCCGCTCGGCGCCGGCCATCGCCGAAGGCGAGGATTTTCTCGGGACGTTCAGAAGGGATTTCGAGCAGGGGACGAGGCTGGCGCAGGCCTATGTCGGCGTCATCGAGAACGAGGACGGCAGCGAGAACTACCGCATTGCAGCTCTGGTCGATGTGACCGAGCAGGAACGCTCGCAACGCGACCAGCTCGAGCGCGATATCCGCAACAAGGACCTGCTGCTCAAGGAGCTGCAGCATCGCGTGAAGAACAATCTGCAGCTTGTCGTCGCCTTGGTCCGGCTGGAGGCGCGTGCCGCAAAGCTCGGCGACCCCGTGGATTTCGATCGCCTCGGCAGGCGCATAGATGCGCTCGCCGCGCTCTATCAGATCCTGGAAGTCGAGCCTGTCGCTCACCAGGTCGACCTTGGGTGGCTATCTCAGCCAGATCGCATCGACCGTCGCCCGTGCTCATTCTGACGACACGATTGCGCTCGAGCTCAAGGTCAGTTTCTGTCCGGCTTCGGTCAATGTCGCCTTGCCTGCCGGTCTCCTTCTCAATGAGCTGCTGACCAATTCGCTCAAATATGCGTTTGTAGGCCGCGACAAAGGAACGGTCGTGCTGGAATGCTCACGCCTGGACGACGATCGGTATCGGATCGTGGTCGCCGATGATGGGGTTGGGCTTCCGCCCGGAATGGGTTGGCCCTTGCCGGGCAAGCTGAGCGCGCTGATCCTTCAGACCTTGCGCGAGAATACCGAAGCAAACCGAGTTCAACGTCGAAACCGTGCCGGACGGGGGAACGCGCGTGAGCATCGAGTTCGTTCATCACGCTCCCGCGCCAAAGGCGAATTGAGGAGCGCCGCAATCTCTTTGATTGCGCCGCCTCCAGCGAAATGGCGCAATAAAGGGATTGCGCCCTGCGCTCGCTGATCATTCTTGACACAGCCTTAGATGTACTGATATGTACTATGAGTACATATTGGGCTGTACATATCGAGGCGAAGTCATGGGCAAATATGGGCGCCTCGGCGAATTTCTCAGCAACCAGCCCACGGATGAAGTCCCGATCACGTTCGATCGGATCGAGAAGATTACCGGGGCAAAGCTCCCCCGCAGTGCGAAGCTCTATCGCGCGTGGTGGAGCAACAATGAACGCAACAGCGTGATGACAAAGGTATGGCTGGCTGCCGGATTCCAGACCGAGCAAGTTGACATGGAGGGTCGCAAGTTGGTTTTTCGGCGCGTGCGACGAATGGCAGGTTTCAGCGACAACCAGACTGCCGATTCCTCACAGCATCCATTGTTCGGATGGCTGAAAGGCACCGTTCGTGTACTGCCCGGCGTAGACCTGACTGAACCGGCAGACCCGGAATGGGCGAATAGCCACGACAAATGAATGCGCCGCTTCTTCTCGATACTTGCGCAGTCATTTGGATTGCCAACGGTGAGCCGATAACGTCCTTGGCATCCGATCAAATGCAGCACGCGATCCAGGTTGGCGAGCCGGTATTTGTCTCGCCTATCAGCGCTTGGGAGATCGGGATGCTGGTTGCGCGCAGCCGGATCACGTTGCTGATCAGGCCTGAACCCTGGTTCGACCGGCTCTTGCAAGCACCGGGGATAAGACTTGCGGAGATGCCGCCTGAGCTGCTGATAGCCTCTTCCTTTCTCCCAGGGACGCCGCCCCGTGATCCTGCCGATCGTATTCTCGCGGCAACTGCGCGAGAATACCGGTACCGGCTGATCACACGTGATCAACCGCTCTTGCATTATGCCGATCAAGGACACATCGAGGCGCTGGCCTGCTGAGTGGGTTCGGCAACAAGACTTCGAGTGAATCCAGAAGCTCCCCTGCCAAGGCGTGGCCGTAGGTCGCAATCTCTTTATTGCGCCGCCTCCCGCGAAATGGCGCAATGAAGCGATTGCGCCCTACGCTCGCTCCCTCGTAGCCCGCGACCTTCACCTCGGCGTGGCCTCGTAAACCACCTTGCCTCCGACCATGGTGATGAGCGGCTTGATGTCCTTGATCTCGTCGGCGGGGACCGTGAGATAGTCGCGGTCGAGCACCAGGAGATCGGCGTATTTGCCGGGTGCAAGCGAGCCGAGATTGCCTTCCTGGAACAGGAAGAAGGCGTTCGAGCGGGTATGGGCGATCAGTGCCTCCTCGCGGGTGATGCTCTGCCGGTTGACGTGGTGACCGCCCACCATTCGTCCCGTGATCGCCAGGCTCAATGTGTAGAACGGATTGGACGTGGTCACCGCGGTGGCATCCGATCCCAGCCCCCAGTGGATGCCGCTGTCCTGCACACGCCGGAACGGCGGCATGTCCCAGGCCTTTTCGCCATGCACCTTGTGCATCAGCACGCCCTGGATCAGCGGGCGGCTGTGGATTTGGGCGGACATGCCGAGCCGTTTCATGCGCTCGAGTTGCTTGTCGGTGACCTGATCGAGGTGCGAGAACGCCCATCGCAGTCCTTTGATCGGGTGAATCTTGTTGATGTCCTCGTACTGGTCGAGGAAAGCGTCGATGGCGGGCTCCATCTCGACGTGCACGTTGGCGTGAAGTCCGTGCTCGGCAAGCGCCTGGGTGATCCGCCGGAACTGGGCCATGTCGGCCGGTCGGGTGTTGGCGCCTGCACGCATGGTGTTG
The DNA here is from genome assembly GCA_963831225.1 of uncultured Alphaproteobacteria bacterium. Taxonomy (GTDB): domain Bacteria; phylum Pseudomonadota; class Alphaproteobacteria; order Rhizobiales; family Xanthobacteraceae; genus VAZQ01. The sequence goes on along the minus strand of CAWHPT010000015.1, from coordinate 148,999 downwards.
GTGGTGACCGGCCCGTAGATCGATTCGCCCCAGCCGATGTGATCGAAATAGTCGTTGCCTTGGAACGGTTTCTGCTGCGGGATTTCGGCCAGCACGCGGTCGACCTGCTCAGGCGTTGCCGGCTGGCGGATGGTCAGCCAGAACACCCGCACATCGAGTTCGCCGCGGTCGGCAAGATGCCGGTACGGCTGATAATGTGCGGCTGTCATGCCACGTCCGCCGGCATCGCCCCAGGCCGTGATCCCCATCGAGTTGAGATAGGTCACGAGCCTGCGGGTGTTGACGAGCCAGGCTTCCTGGTCCTTCAACGGGACCTTGGCCGCGACGAACGCGACCCCGCCCGGCCCCCGCACCATCCCGGTCGGCTTTCCGCTTGCGTCCTTTTCGATCCTGCCGCCCTGCGGATCGGGTGTGGTCGCATCGATATTGGCGGCCGCGAGCGCCGCAGAGTTGAGGTAGCTGTGATTGTAGACCGCTTGCAGCACCACGGGATTGCCGGCGGCGACGCGATCGAGCTCGTCCAGTGGAAAGCCGCGCGCCTCGTCGGTGAACTGCTCTTCCGACCAGCCGCCGAGGACCACGATCCATTCGCCAGGGCGAGCGGCGCCGGCCCGTTCGGCAAGCATTTCGAGGGCGCGCCGGCGTGAGGTTACGCCATCGAACCGCAACTCGTTGTGCTCGGCGGCCCGAATCCAATGGGAATGATTGTCGATGAGGCCGGGAATGACGGCCCGGCCGTTGAGATCGATGATGCGCGTCGAGGGCCCCTTGAGCGCGTCGATCTCGGCGGTGGTGCCCACCTTCACGATGCGTCCGGCCCTGATGGCGAGCGCCTGCGCGAGCGTGAAGCGGTCGTCGACGGTGACGATCTTGCCGTTGACCAGCACGGTATCAGCCGGTTGCGCCGGCGAGACTGCGGGCGCGGCCAGGAGAAAAAAAGCGAAAGCCATGGTGGCGGCGAGTGAACGACGCATGTTCCTTCCTCCCGTGAAGCTGTCTGTTGCCTTATGCGCAGGCGATCTCGACGCACCGACCGTGCTCTTGCGTGCCGTGGTCAGCTGCGGATGCTGATCCCCGCGTCCTTGATGACCGGACCCCACTTGTCCATTTCTGTCTTCAGGTGCGAGGCGAGCTCGGCCGGGCTGGAAGCAACGACGGCGGCCCCGAGTTGCTCCAGCCGTGCAGTGGTCGCCGGCTCGCGCAACACCCTTACGCTGTCGGCGTGAATTTTCTGCACGATCTCGGCCGGCGTGCGCGCGGGCACGAACAGCGAGAACCAGGACGTGACGTCAAAGCCGGTGAGCCCGGATTCCGAGAGCGTCGGCAATTCCGGTGCCAGCGCCAGGCGCTGCAGACCGGTCACCGCCAGGCCGCGCAGACTGCCGCTGCGCATCTGCGGGATGGCCGACGTGGCTGTCGCGAACATGACATCGACGCGTCCGGGAAGCAGATCGTTCATCGCCGGCCCGGCGCCGCGGTACGGCACGTGGGTGATCTCGATCCCGGCCATGCGCTTGAACAGCTCACCGGAGAGATGCACCGAAGTACCGGTGCCGGACGAGGCGAAGGTAACCTTGCCTCGGTTCGCCTTGGCGAAGTCGATGAACTCGGCCACCGAACGCGCCGGCGCGGAGACCGGCACCACCATGACATTGGGATAGACGCAGATCAGGGTGATCGGCGCGAAGTCGGCGATGGGATCGTATGTGAGTGACGGATAGATGTGGCGGTTGATCGCCTGGCCAATCGACACGATGAAGATCGTGTAACCGTCGGGTTCGGAGCGGGCCACCATTTCGGCCGCGATATTGCCGCCGGCGCCGGGCTTGTTCTCGACCACCACCTGCTGATCCCAGATCTCGGAGAGCCGGTGAGCAAGCAGGCGGCCGACCACATCGACGCCGCCCGCCGGTGCGAACGGCACGACCACGCGCACGAACCTGCTGGGCCAGGCCTGTGCTCGCGCCGGCATCAGCGCCATCGTGGACGTCAGGCCGGACGCGCCCGCGAGCTCCATCATGTGCCGGCGGCTGATCATGCCTTGCCTCAACCGGTCGAAGGTGACCGGCGCGGAGAGTGCCCCGTCGCGACGTTCGAAGACAGGCTACTGCCGCAAGCTACGTCCCACAACCCGGCCGCGCGCCTTCAACAGGTGAAGCTCTTGTTGTCGCCGTGTCACTTTGCCGTCGCCACCGGTGGCAGATCGGCGTCGCTGTTGACCGTTTTCTTGCCGGAATATTCGCCGCCGCTGAGAACGAATATGATGACGGCCCCGGCGATCAGCGCGCCGAGGATGGCACCAAGCTTTCCGGTCGATGGTCGATCGTCGGCCATGGCAATCTCCCTTGTCCGGCATTGCGGGGCCAACGCGTTTGATGGGATAAGGTTTCCGCGTCGAGCACGCCATGATCCAGCGAAATTGCATGAGCGGGGCACGTTCCGGCGGCAGCGCTCGGGCATTCTGGCTTTGAGCAGCGGCGCCCCCAGGCTCAAATACAGGATTACGGGTCGCGAATGAACGTCCCGGCTAGATCAACAAAGCTCATTACCGGCAGCACCGGCGAATGGGAGCTGGTCATCGGCATGGAGGTCCACGCCCAGGTGACCTCGCAATCGAAGCTTTTTTCCGGCGCTTCGACGGCGTTCGGAGGCGAGCCGAACTCCCACGTCTCGCTGGTCGACGCGGCCATGCCCGGAATGCTGCCGGTGATCAACGAAGAGTGCATCAGGCAGGCGGTCCGCACCGGGCTGGGGCTCAACGCGCGGATCAATCTGAAATCCGTGTTCGACCGGAAGAACTATTTCTATCCCGACCTGCCCCAGGGCTATCAGATCAGCCAGTACAAGTCGCCGGTGGTGGGCGAGGGCGAGGTGTCGGTCGACATGCCGGACGGCGAGAGCGTGAAGGTCGGCATCGAGCGGCTCCACCTCGAGCAGGACGCGGGGAAGTTGCTGCACGAGCGGCATCCCACGATGTCGTTGGTGGATCTCAACCGTTCCGGCGTCGCGCTGATGGAGATCGTATCGAAACCCGATCTGCGCTCTTCCGAGGAGGCCAAGGCCTATGTCTCCAAGCTGCGCACGATCTTGCGTTATCTCGGCACCTGCGACGGCGACATGGAAAAGGGCAGCCTGCGCGCGGACGTCAACGTCTCGGTGCGCAAGCCGGGACGCCGCTCGGCACGCGCTGTGAGATCAAGAACGTGAACTCGTTCCGCTTCATCGGCCAGGCGATCGAGTACGAAGCCCGGCGCCAGATCGAGCATTCTCGAGGACGGCGGGAAGATCGAGCAGGAGACACGCCTGTTCGACCCCGAGAGGGGCGAGACCCGTTCCATGCGCGACAAGGAGGAGGCGCACGACTACCGCTATTTTCCCGATCCGGATTTGTTGCCGCTCGAGATCACCGCACGCCTATGTCGACGAGCTCAGGCGGCATCTGCCGGAATTGCCCGACCAGAAGAAAGAGCGCTTCACGCGGGACTTCGGACTTTCGCATTACGACGCCGGCGTGCTGGCAGCGGAACGCGAGACCGCCGAATTCTTCGACGCGGTCGCGCAAGGTCGTGACGCCAAAGCTGCCGCCAACTGGGTCATCAACGAGCTCACCGGCCGGCTCAACAAGGAGGGGAGGGATATCGCGGCATCGCCGGTCTCCGCTCCCCAACTCGGCGCGATCCTCGATCTGATCGCTGCGGGCACCATTTCGGGCAAGATCGCCAAGGACCTGTTCGAGATCGTCTGGAGCGAGGGAGGCGATCCGCAGATGATCGTCGAGGCGCGCGGCATGAAGCAGGTCACCGATCTCTCCGCCATCGAGCAGGTGGTGGACGAAATCATTGCCAGGTTCCCAGACAAGGTGGCGCAAGCGCGAGCAAAGCCGGCAGTGATCGGCTGGTTCGTCGGCCAGGTGCTGAAGGCTTCGGGTGGAAAGGCGAACCCGCAGGCGGTGAACGAGCTTCTCAAAGCGAAGCTCGGAACCTGAGGACCGAGAACGGGTGCGTGTCCCCGGGGCGAGTGCAGCGGAGCGTGTCCCGGGCGAGTGTAGCGAGCGCTCTTGCGCGAGCCCCGGGTCCGCGCTTTGCGCGGCCCGGGGTAAACTCCACGAGACCCGGGATCCAGCGCAAGAATGGCGAAGCGCAATATCTCTTGCCTCCAGCACGCTGTATCGTTTCGTCGCGAGGCCCTTGGGTCCCGGATCTTCGCTCGCGAAGCGCTTGCTCGTCCGGGACGCGTCATTGTCCGTCGTCTGCGTTTGCGAATCACTTGTAGCGATTCGCTCGATCCATGCCGGATTTGACGCTCCAGCCGCTTTCGCAGCGCGTTATCAGCAAGTTTTTTTTCACAAGGCATTTGGCATGCTTAACGTATCGTGTCGATTGCTTTCGCAATCGTGCGGAGTGTGACACGACGCACATGCTCGATGCGAGCAGCGTGCAACAATGTGCGTCAAAAACCCTTGTGAAATCGATGCTTTCGCGAAGTGCGTGAAAACTTTGCCGGCAGTAGCGCGCAATCGGACTGCGCGATGCATTGCGGGCGTCTTGTTGCTCATCAAGACGCAAGATGTGGTGGCAGTAAGGGTGCGAATACGCTCGATCGCGCGAAAACGCTGGTTTTTTTATCACACTGTAGTAATCCGAATGCAGTGTTCGCGATCCCCGCGGGCACTGACGACATCGCCACTCACTCATGGCTAGGAGGGCAGCATGGCGAAGAAGCGAAAGACGAAGACGAAATCAGCGGCGAAAAAGGGCGCAAAGAAAACCAAGCGCCGGAAGAAGAAGTAATCACGCGCCGCTCCAGTCTTCGACTTCGAACGACGTCGATGACTGCGTCAAACGGGCCGGCGTGAGTCGAAGATTGGCGATTGCATTGCGATCGCGCTTCGATCCGCCGGTCCCGGTAGACGACAGAGGGCGTCGGCGAGACAAGGGGCTAGAGCTTCACCGATCCGCTGCCGCGGAAGCAGGTGAAGAAGAGGGACGGACAATCCTGCATCTCGCCGGCGGCAGAAGCATCGCCGCCGGTCTCGTGCCCCGGCCTCTAGCCGACGCCCTCGGTATTTTGCATTGATCGTGTCGGTGAACCTGGGCTCGTCCTGCGCGGCGACATCGCCCCGGGATATGCTCAAACCGACGGACCCACCCGCCGGCGGCACCAAAAGCCCGACTGGACCGATCCCCGTCCATTCGGTGAAGCCGGCCTCTGTGGTTTTCCCGCGGCATGACTCCAGCATGGCGGATCCTGTCGTTAACGGAGCCTCGTCATGGCCCCTCCCGCCAGAAACAAGCCGAGCAAAACCACCGAGCCAGCGCTCCGATCGTCGGCGCACCAGGCATTCGGAAAAACAAACAAGTCTGCGCGAACCAAGAAGCCGATCGATCTCTATTACTGGCCGACGCCCAACGGTTGGAAAATCACGATCATGCTGGAGGAATGCAGGCTTCCCTACACCATGATCCCCGTCGACATTTCCGCAGGCGAACAGTTCAAGCCCGAGTTCCTGGCGATATCGCCGAACAATCGCATGCCCGCGATCGTCGATCACGGCGGTCCGGGAGGCAAGCCGATCTCGATCTTCGAGTCCGGCGCCATTCTGCAATATCTGGGCCGCAAGACTGGAAAATTGTATCCGCGTGATGAGCGCGGCCGGGTCGAGGTGGAACAGTGGCTGTTCTGGCAGATGGCCAATCTCGGTCCCAAAGCGGGAGAGGCGAACCACTTCCGCAACTACGCGCCGGAGCAATTGCCATACGCCATCGATCGCTTCGCCAACGAGATGCACCGCATCTACGGCGTCATGAACAGGCGGCTGGAAGACCGCGAATTCCTCGCCGGCAGGTATTCCATTGCAGACATCGCCTGCATCGGGTGGGCGAGCCGTGCCGAGCGCTTCGGCCATGATCTCGGAGACTTTCCGAACGTCAGGCGCTGGCGCGAAACGGTCAGCATACGTCCGGCCGTCAGGCGCGGACTGTCGGTCAAGGTGGAAGCAGCCTTTCGGGTCGACTTGAAGGATCCGAAGGTGCGCGCGGTGCTGTTCAATCAAAGATGACGGAGAACGGATCCCGCGCAGCACTGTAGCCCGCATGAAGCGCAAGCGCAATGCGGGAGCGTAAGCGGCCGGCCGGCACGGCGATCCCGGATTACGCTTGCGCTCCATCCGGGCTACAGCGCTCCGTCCTGCGTTCTCCAACTGGTTACCGCACTCTCGAGCATCAAGGTTACCGAGTGCTGTCGGGCCATCGGAAAACGCAGGTATTGCCGGTACTTTTGCGCTCGAGCGCGACGGGTGACTCGCGGGCAGCGGCTCTGCATTGAGATTCCGTTCATCGCGTCGCTTAAAACACCTTTCAAATTTTAGCTGGATATTTGTGGCGCTCGGCCGGGGGGCCGGGGGAGTGCGGGGCGCGAAGTCCGCAATCGACGGACATACTCAAGAAGGGGAGAGACCGACATGGCTCGTTTCGAGTTGACCGGCATCGAGTGTGCGACGCTCGGCCAAGCACCTGCGGCCTGTGATACATTTTTCGAGCTCGGCATGATGTATTCGGTAGGGCGCAGCGTCCCGATCGATTTCGTGACGGCGCATAAATGGTTCAACCTGGCGGCAATGCGCGGAAACAAGGACGCCATTCGCCTGCGCCGGGAGGTCGCGGAGCAGATGTCGCAATCCGAGATCGCTCGCGCTCAGCGCGCGGCCCGCGCCTGGATCAAGGCGACTTGAGGGCGTGTCCCGGGCGGGTGTAGTGGGCGCACGCAGACAAGTTTACGCACTCTGCTCGAGCTTGACTGCGCCGCGAGCCCCAGGTCGCGCTTTGCGCGCCCGGCGTAAGCTCCCCGAAGGTGGGCACGACGGTGGCCACCAGGGACGCATCACGCCGCCCTCAGCGCCTTCTGCACGACTTTGGGCGCGTGATCGATGACGACGAGATAGGCCCGCGTCGGCCCCTCGGGCACCCGCTTTCCCTGCTCCCAATGGCGTAGCGTGTTGATGCTGAAGCCGAACCGTCCGGCGAACTCCTGCTGTGTCATGCCTAGTCGGGTGCGGATCGCTCGCACATCGACCACTTGCGGAACATGGACGCCGTAGCGGCCCTCCTCGGCTTTGCCGTCGGCGAAGGCCAGTGCCTCCTCTAGCCCACGTCGGATGCTGTCGGCCACCTTGCCGCTCATTGCTTCGCTCTCCTCTTATTACCGTAGCTCTCGACGATGCGCTTCGTGAGGTGACGGAAGTCGTCGAATTCCTTCCGGGTGAGGTCCGCGCGCTCGTTCTTGGCGAAAGCGGTGAGCACGAACAGCGGCAGGCCGGGGTCGTGATAGAAGTAGATGATCCGCGCGCTGCCACGCTTACCACGGCCCGCAACGCCCCAGCGGAGCTTGCGGATACCGCCCGTGCCGGGAATCAGATCGCCCGCCGTCGGGCTGTGCGCGAGATAGTCCACCAGCAAAGCACGTTCCTCGTCGCTCATCAGCTTGCGCGTCGCGCTCAGGAACTCGGGCGTTTCGACGATGCCTGTCGGGGCGGGACGGCGCACGGTTCAACATAATCCAATGGCTTATCTCCTTCAACCGAAATTGTGATCCAATGAGTCAGTATCGCGGCCCGGTGCGCTGGCCGGAGCGTTGATCACCGGATGTCGGCGCATTTCGTGAGGCGGGCGCGCAATTTGAGCGACAATGCCGTCCCCATCTTGACCGGTTTTGGCATGACCGATACGGATTTCCCCATTGGAGAGGTGGCCGAGTGGCTGAAGGCGGCGGTTTGCTAAACCGTTATAGGGTCTAAAGCCCTATCAAGGGTTCGAAATCCCTTCCTCTCCGCCAGCACTCAATGTTGTCCGGCCCGGACACCCTCACTTCGCGTTGACCTTCTCGGCGAGCCAAGCCTTGATCAACGACTGGTAGGGCATGTCGCGCTTGTTCGCGGCAATCTTGATGCGCTCCAGCAAGGTCAGCGGCAGTCGTAACGAGATGGACGCGGTCGATGGCTTCAGATTGGGAAACCGAGCGTGCTTGGCCGTGCTCCAATCGATATAGTCCGAGGAATCGTGGGTCTCCCAAAAATGACGCTCCTGCGCCTCGTCGCGGAACGCGGGGATCGGCTTAAGCTTCCTGCTCATATCGGCCCCTTTCCTTGCGATGCATGACGGGCGAATCATCGCCAGGAGCGCGTCTCGGAAAAGCGCTTCACTCGATTGGGATCATCGATCTTCGCGATATTGGCTCGAGAGAATCTGCGGTCGGCGGCGCGACCATGGAGTTCGCCAAACGGCACTCGCAAGTCGCACTGCAAGGATGATATTTGCGTTGTTTCAACGGTTTGCAAAGCTTTTTTTCACTCCGTCTCGTTGTCCCCGCCGCTGGAAACGCGCGGTTTTTGTGCTCCTCCGCCAAGTGTTTTTTAAGCAACACCAGGCTGAAAACTGCCGGCGAGCCTGTTCAAAGCGGCTGTTCTGCGTTGCCTGTCGGAACCTGTCGGTTAATGTGAAGGCGCGACGGAGGGGGGCATCCCGATGTCGCTCCTTCCGGTCAATCCGCTGCCTAGGGGACAAGGCGGCACCGGAAAGGTCGGAGGGGCAGGGGACCAAGGGGAGCCTTCCAGGGTGAGCAGCGCCCGCGGAGACCGATCCCTCCCAGATAACAGATGGAGGTTGAGATGAAGATGGTGAAAAGTCTTCTCCTCGGTACCGCCGCGGGGCTCGTCGCGGTCGCTGGGGCGCAGGCCGCCGACATGCCTGTAAAGGCAAAGCCGGTGCAATATGTGAAGATCTGCACCCTGTATGGGGACGGCTTCTACTACATCCCGGGCACCGACACCTGCATCAAGATGGGCGGTTATGCTGCGGGTACAGGCCGAGTCCAACGCCGGCGGCGGCGGCGTGAACGACGGCACGCTGAGCCAGCTCCTTCAGGCGCGCTACAATCGGCAGGAGACGAACGACATCGATTACCGTGTCCGCGGTGCGATCTCGTGGGATGTGCGCCAGCAGACCGAGTATGGCACGCTGCGCACCTATATCCGCACCGGCGTCAACCAGTCGACCCCGGCCGATGGTATCGGCGGCGCGGTGTTCTGGGACCGCGCCTTCATCCAGTTTGCCGGCTTCACGGTCGGCAAGGCGCAGTCGTTCTTCGATACCGTCACGTATGGCGGCGCCTACACCTACCACAACGTGCGCACGGTCTCCGACACCGGCGCGTCGGGCTGGAACGTGTGGGCCTACACCGCCCAGTTCGGCAACGGCTTCTCCGGCACGCTGTCGCTTGGAGGACCCCAACCGCAACCGGAGCGTCTGGTGACAACACGTTGCACCGGCTTCTTGCCTACGGCGCCGCGACCTTCGACAACGCCTTCGGCGCGCAGACGGCGCGCCAACAACGGCATGCGGATGCCGGATGTGATCGGCAATCTGCGGCTCGACCAGGCCTGGGGCTATGCCAGCGTCAGCGTCGCGGTGCATGACGTTGCCGGCGCGTACTACGGCAGCCCAATGGCGGTGCCGCGTTGCGCAGTCAACTGCGTCAACAACGGGCATCCCGCCGACAAGAAGGGCTGGGCGATAGGCGCCGGTGCGCTGTTCAACATTCCCGGCGGTCACAAGCTCGGCATCAATGCCCAGTGGTCCGAAGGTGCCTCCGGCTACGGCTCGGCGACAGGCCAAATCTGGACGATCCTGCAACCTGGCACCAGCGTCGGGTTCGGCTACCAGGCAGATGGCATCTTCACCACCGGCGGCGAGATCGAGCTGACGCGGGTGTGGAACGTGATCGCGTTCTACGAGCACGTCTGGAACAAGAACTGGAAAACCTCCTTCTTCGGAGGCTACGTCCAAACCGAATACAACACGACTGCCAGGAACCTCATCAATTCGCGCACGTTGAATGCTGCGGTTTGCGGAGTTGCCCAGGCGGCCCGTCACCAACACGGCGTTCGCTTTCTTGAACGGCAACAGCTGCGATCCGGACTTCAGCTTCTACCAGGTCGGTGCCCGCACCCAGTGGAACCCGGTGGCGCAGCTCGATATCGGCCTCGAAGTGATGTACACCAAGCTCAATACCGCCTATCGAGGCCCGGCTGTGGTTGACGGTTCCGTCTTCCGCAGCAACCGGTATTCGCAATCGACGACCAGGACGTGTGGTCGGCGTTCTTCCGCTGGCAGCGCAACTTCTATCCATGATCGCCTGATCGTGGCTCAACCTCCGACCCCGGCGGGCAACCGCCGGGGTTTTGCTATGTCAAGACTCGAAACACGGATGGAAACGCCAGCGCCCGAACGCTGATGCTTGCGACGGGTTCGCTGGTCTTGACCGCAATGACTGTCAAAGCATCAGGAGCTCAGCTCCTGCGAACCGGGTGGGGTCGCAAGCGGCGGCAAACGATGCGATGCGCGCTGCGATCTCGGGCTCCACCAGGAAAGGGGCGTGGCCCTGGTCCGGCACCTCGATGACCTCGAGACGCTTGCGCCGCCTGCGCATGGCGGTGACGGTTTCAGCCGACAGAATGTCGGAAAGGCCGCCACGAATGACCATTACGGGAACGCGTGCCAGGGCGTCGAATGCATTCCACAAGGGTGGCAGCGGACGGTCGATATTGATGCCCTTGAGAATCGTGCCCAGCTTCACATCGTAATCGGGAACGATGCGGCCGCCCGCGTCCTTGAAGGTCCGGTGCGCGAAGGCGACCCAGTCGTCGTCGGTCAACCTCGGAAACTGGCTTGCGAACAGCCGCCGCAAGATGTCGGCGCCTTCGTGAAAGCTTTCGGGCTGCGGCAGCTTGCCGACATAGCTCTTGATCCGGATCAAGCCCTTGGCCTCGATGACGGGGCCGATGTCATTGAGGACGCAGCCCGCGACCAGGGTCGGACGGGCCGCCGCCAGCAGCATGCTCAAGATCCCGCCGCGCGACGTGCCGAGGAAAACGGCGCGGTCGATGGCGAGCGCGGTGAGCACGGACATCAGGTCAGCCAGCTCGACCTGAAGGTTGTAATTGCCCGCCTTTCGATCGTAGTCCGATCGTCCACGGCCGCGAGAATCCAGAGCGACGACAAGACGTGGCCGTTTGGGATCGGCGGAGAGCGCGGTGTCCGATATCATCGAAGTCCGCCACCGTCCGCGCGAGCCCCGGCAAACACACGAGCGGCAGCTCTGCGCAAGCACGCGGCCCATAGCTGCGTGCGTGAAGCTTCAGCCCATCCTGGACTGTGATGAAGTGACTGGTATAGGCTGCAGCTTCCATCGGGTGGCATCTGGCTTACTTCCTATGTTGGCTTTTTCAAGCTAAATGTCAGTTTCCTTGCGCGTTTTCATCGGCTGGGACCGGCGCGAGCCGGAAGCCTACGATGTTGCGAAGTTCTCGCTCGAACGGCGCGCGTCCATCCCGGTCGCGGTCACGCCGATCAAGCTCGACGAGCTGCGCGAGCGGGACTTTACTGGCGCGACGAGGATCCGCTCGCCTCGACCGAGTTCACCTATTCGCGATTTCTGACGCCGGCGCTGGCCGGTTTCAGCGGCTGGGCGCTGTTCTGCGATTGCGATTTCCTGTGGCTCGGCGACGTCGCCGGTCTCGCGGCCACATGCGCAGCGCCCGAAGGCGGTCTATTGCGTGCAGCACGACTACCGGCCGACGGAGAAGCACCAAGATGGACGGCGCGGTGCAGACCGTCTATCCGCGCAAGAACTGGTCGTCGCTGATGCTGTTCAATTGCGATCATCCGGCGGTCGGCGCTACCCCTGACGTCGTGAACCGCGAGAGCGGCGCCTATCTGCACCGCATGCAATGGGTCGCCGACGAAGACATCGGCGCGCTGCCGGTCGAATGGAACTGGCTCGAGGGCTGGAACGAGAAGCCGGCGCGCGGCACGCCGAACGCGGTGCATTTCACCCGCGGCGGGCCATGGTTCGAGCATTGGCAGAACGTCGACTACGGCGATCTGTGGCGCGCCGAGCGAGATGCCATGTTGGCGCAGCAGTGAACATAAGGTATGGCTGGCACATCGCAGCGCAATGACCTTGCCAAGGCCAACGATTCTCATCGGAATGGCCGCGTCGGCGAGGCAATTCGATTGTATCGAAAAGTATTGCAGAGGGAGCCTGACAATGCAGCGGCGCTGAACTTGCTCGGAATTGCATGCTTTCAGCAGGGCGACCTGAAGCAGGCCGCAGCTTCGCTGCAACGGGCGTTTGCGCTCAGATCGGATCTTGTCGGCATCAATTATAATCTGGGAATAGTTTTCCAGGCGCTACACCGTTATGACGAGGCCATTCAGCATTTCCAGAAGTCCGTCACCTCGAATCCCAACGACGTCGAGGCCCTCAACAGTCTCGGCGCCGTGCTCAATGCGAACAACCGTTCTGCCGAAGCCGAACAGTGCCTTCGCCGAGCCATCGGACTGAACCCGAATTACGCCGAGGCACACATGGGCCTCGCCAATGTCCTGCGGACAATTGGTCGACCTGACGAGGCAATCGCGTGCTACGAGGCAGCGATCTTGCTCAAGCCCCGTCTTGCCGAGGCGCACCTGCAGCTCGGGGAGACACTGCAGGCCCTCGGTCGCCATGAGAAAGCTACCCGCAGCTACGAGCTCGTCCTGTCGTTCAGGCCCGACTCCGCGGAAGCGCACATGAACCTCGGCAATGCCTTGCAGGCACTCGGTCATCACGAGAAAGCAATACGAAGCTACGAAAAGGCCCTCCTGATCAAGCCGGGCTACGCCAAGGCGCACTACAATCTCGGCAACGCGCTCCAATCGCTCGATCGGCATGATGAGGCGATCAGCTGCTACCAGCGAGCCCTCGCGCTGGAGCCGCGTTACCCGAACGCGCATACGAATCTCGGCAATTCGCTACAGGCGCGCGGCCATTACGAGGAGGCGATTCACCACTGCGAGCAAGCGATTGCCTGCGCGCCCGATTTCACCACTGCGCGCATGAACCTCGCCAACACGTTACAGGCAGTGAATCGGTGCGACGAGGCGATGTGGCAATACGACAAGGCCATGGCGCTCGAGCCCGAAAATGCGGAAGTCAAATGGAATCGGAGCCTGTTGTTGCTCAGCACTGGTCGGTTTTCCGAGGGTTGGAATGCTTATGAAAGTCGATGGGCAGGCGGAATGAAGGGCAACGTGCCCAGACGATATATCCAGCAGCGTTGGAGCGGCGAATATGTAGAAGGGGTTCTGCTCGCTTGGGCCGAGCAGGGTCTCGGCGACCACATCCTCTATTCGAGCATGATGCCAGAACTCTGTGCACGAGCGAGTTCGCTCGTGCTCGAGGTCGAGCCACGTCTGGTGACGCTATTCTCGCGGTCGTTTCCCGGCGTTCAAGTTATCGGGCTCGGTAGCGAGCTCCATGGCGGCCGGATCGATGCTCAGACGCCTCTCGCCAGCGCTGGCACATTTCTCCGTGAGAGTTGGGATTCTTTCCCCAGGCGCGAACATGGTTATTTGAGCGCCGATAAGGTGCGGGCGGATACGCTGCGCCGGCGCCTCACTCGCGGGCAGCGAATCGTGATCGGAATTTCCTGGCGCAGCCAGCACCCGCTGTTCGGGAAATCGAAGAGCGCGCGACTGATTGATTTCGAGCCGATCTTGAGAATGCGGGGTTGCAGGGTCGTGGATTTGCAATATGGCGATACATCGGAAGAATGCAGAGCTGCCGAGCAGGAGCTCGGGGCGAAAATTGAACGCCTTACGGATGTCGACAATACGAACGACATCGATGGACTCGCCGCTCTCATTTCGGCGTGCGATCTGGTTGTGACGGTAAGCAACACGACAGCCCATCTCGCCGGCGCGCTCGGTAAGCCAACGTGGGTCTTGGTGCCGCATGGAAATGCCCGAATTTGGTACTGGTTCCGGGACAAGGCCCAAAGTCCCTGGTACTCCAGAACGCACGTGAGACATCAATCGCGCGGTCAGTCGTGGGCGGCCTTGGTTTCGTCCATTGCAGGCGAGGTCTCTCGCTTTGGGCGCCCGGTTGAAGATCGCCTTTCCGGTGTCGAACCACCGAGCTGATATAATGGATTGGAGTTGCGGGCACGGTTCGCGATCGCAAGTGAAGCATCGCGCACGCGTCAGACAAATCCGCCCGACCCGGGATCCTCCGGCGAAGGCCGAGCAGAGCGGCCCCCATGACAACACTCTACTCCAGGCATAATCCCAGCCCACGCTACCGGGAGCTGGTTGCACTATACCGGCAAATGCACCTCGAAGGTATTCCGCAACACGGGATACGACCCTCGGAACTCTTTATTGGAGCGAATTCCTTCGAGCTTGCCGAAAATCAAAGCATTGATAGAGGAAACGGGAGTCACAACGCTGCTCGACTACGGTGCAGGAAAGGGTCTCGTCTACCGGGCATGTGACCTTCCGCTCAGGACGGGCCAGAGAATTGAACCGTACGCGATTATCTTGGAGTGCAGCGGATCGTCTGCTTCGATCCGGCGGTAACGGAGCATATGGATATGCCGGAAGAGAAATTCGATGGGGTCGTTTCGACCGACGTGCTCGAAGCACTGCCCGGAGCAGGATCTTCCCTGGATTCTCGAAGAAATGTTCGCGGCGGCGAGAAAATTCGTGTTCGCCAATATCGCTTGTTATCCGGCCGCCAAGAGATTGCCGAACGGCGAGAACGCCCATTGCACGGTCCGTCCACAGCCCTGGTGGAACGCGATGATAGAGGGCGTTGCATACCGGCACCCGGGAATTATCCATCGGTTCGATTTCAGCTATTCCTGACCAGTGCTCAACTCCGCCGCACTGATCGAGGAAGCCGCCCGCTTGCACGGCCGGGGTGCGCTGGCCGAGGCTGCGAGCCACTACCGGCAGGTGCTCCAAAGCGAGCCCGCTCACGCCGCGGCACTTTACCACCTGGCGGTGATTGCATGCCAGCAAGGCAGGCTCGGCGAGGGAATCGAGCTGGCGCGCCGGTCGCTGGCGAGCGACCCGCAACAGCCGCGTGCCCAGAATATGCTCGGCATGGCGTTGAGCCGTTGCGGCGAGCACGACGCCGCGCTCGCGAGCTTCGAGCGCGCGATCGCGCTTGCGCCGGAGCTTGCCGACGCTCACGGAAACAGCGGCGGTGTCTTGATGGAGCTGGGGCGCGTGCCCGAGGCGGTTGCCAGCTATCAGCGCGCGGTGGCTCTGCAGGATGATTCGATCGGCGACTGGCTCAATCTCGGGACAGCGCTGCATCGCCTCGGCCGTCACGAGGAGGCGATCGCGAGCTATGACCGGGCACTGGCGCTGCAGCCGGGTTTTCCGGAGGCGCTGTTGCAATCGCGGCAATGTGCTCGCGCATGTCGGGCGCCATGAAGAGGCGCTCGCGAGCTATGATCGCGCACTGGCGCTGGCGGTCAACCGGCGATACCCCGATGCGCTCACCGGCCGGGCCAGCGTCCTGCTCGACGCTCGGCCGCATCGAAGGCGCGACTCGCCAATCTCGAGGAGGCGCTAGCGCATGCACCCGATCATCCCGGCGTGCTCGGTCGGCTTGACGCATGCGCTGATCGCGCGCGGCGAGGTTACGCGCGCGCTGTCGGCGGTGATCCGTGCGCTCGCCACAAGGAAACCGAGGAGGCGAAGGCGCTGTTCGTCGAGTGCGTCAGGAACAGAAGACTGACTTCCGATCCCGGCGGTGTGCGAGCCTGCTTGCTGCGGGCACTGACGGAACCCTGGGACCGACCGGCCGACCTCGCCGGTCCGGCCGTGAGCCTCGTCAAGCTCGATCCTGCGATCAGGGACTGCTGCAGCGCGCGCGGCCGATGTCTGGCCCAAGCGGCTCGCGCTCGAGGACCTGTCCGGCCGCCTGGCCGCGATCGCCGATGACCAGCTGCTGCGCGGCTTGCTCGAGACGGTGCCGGTCTGCGACGTCGAGCTCGAGCGCTGCCTCACCGGCATGCGCGCGATCTTGCTCGACGCGGCCGGCGAGGGCCCTGCGGCGCCCGCAGAGGACGGGCTGTTGCGATTCTTCTGCGCGCTGGCCCGCCAGTGCTTCATCAACGAGTACGTTTTCGATGTGACCGCCCAGGAGCTCGAGCAGGTGCAGCTCCTGCGCGGACGCATCGCGCGCGCCGTCTGCCTCCGGCGCCACGGTTCCGGTGCTCAGGCTCGTTGCCGTCGCCGCTTATCTGCCGCTGCACTCCGTGCCGGGGGCGGTGTCGTTGCTCGATCGCGCCTGGTCACCGGCGGTCGCGGCGCTGCTTACGCAGCAGGTGCGCGAGCCGCAGCGCGGAGCGAAGCCTGCGCAGTATCCATTCCGCCCTCACCGCAATTGCCGATGAAGTGTCGCGTCACGGTCAGGCGACCAGTATGAGGACAACCCTTATCCGCGCTGGGTCAAGCCGGCGCCCAAGGGCGAGCCGCAAGACCATGGCGCAGCATTTCGGCAGCTGGCTCCCGCATCCCGGCGACGGGTCAACACGGACGCCGTCGACATCCTGGTTGCCGGCTGCGGCACTGGGCAGAACCTGTCGAGACCGCCCGGCAGTTCAAGGGCGCGCGCGTGCTCGCCGTCGATCTGAGCATGGCGAGCTTGTGCTATGCCAAGCGCCAGGCGCTGGCGCTCGCGACTCACCAATATTGACTTCGCGCAGGCCGACATCCTCGGCTCGCCGACATCGGCCGCGTCCTTCGATATCGTCGATGCGAGCGGCGTGCTGCATCACATGCGCGATCCGTGGGCCGGCTGGCGCGTGCTGCTATCGCTGCTGCGGCCGGGCGGGTTCATGCGTGTCGGTCTCTACAGCAAGCTCGCGCGCACCGACGTCAATGCCGCGCGCGCCTTCGTTGCCGAGCGCGGCTATGCGCGCGACGCCGCGAGGATATTCGCGCGAAGCCGGCAGGAAATCCTGGCATTGACAGACGAGGAGCCTGGCAAAAAGCATCGGCGAGCTATCTCGATTTTTTCACCACCAGCGAATGCCGCGACATGCTCTTCCATGTGCAGGAGCACCAGATGGCGTTGCCCGAGATCGGCCGCTTCCTGCCGAGAACAGCGTCGAATTCCTCGGCTTCGAGATCGACGCCGGCGTGCGCAGAGATTTCTGGACCGGTTTCCGCAGGAACAGGCCGTGCTCGACCTCGCGCGCTGGCACGTCTTCGAGACCGACCATCCCCAGGCTTTCGCCGGCATGTACCAGTTCTGGATTCGCAAGAACAATTATACCAACGGGGCCAAGAATGATTTACTCTCACCGTCACCCTGAGGTGCTCGCCCACCGCAGGCAAGCTTGCGCAGCCTGCGCAAGTTTGGCTGCGTGGCGAGCCTCGAAGGGCGACGGCCCGCATGTCGGGCCGTCTGCGCGAGTCGGTGCGGTTCGAGGCCCGCGAAGACGCGGGCACCTCAGGATGACGGACCTTCGAGGCCCGCGAAGACGCGGGCACCTCAGGATGACGGTCGTTGAGCGGTGCCGGCGCTGCGCGCGCAACGCTCAATTCGCCCTCGACCCGCGGCGCAGGTCCGCCTCGATCAGCAGCTTCGTGCCGCCGCCGAAGCGCACGCGGTAGACCTGCAAGATTCTCCAGCACGCGCTGGACGTAGTTGCGCGTTTCGGAGAACGGGAATCTGCTCGACCCAGTCGATCGGATCGACCTTGGGATCGCGGGGATCGCCGAACCGCGCGATCCAATCCTTCACCCGGCCGCGGCCGGCATTGTAGCCGGCGAAGGTGAGGATGTGGGAGCCGCGGTAGTCGGCATAGAGGTCGCCGAGCTCGGCGGCGCCGAGCTGCACGTTGTAGACCTGGTCGCTCAGCAGCCGCTTCTCGTCGTAGGGCGCGCCGAACTTCTTGGCGATGTAGCGGCCGGCGGCAGGCGTGACCTGCATCAGGCCCATCGCTTTGGCGCTCGAGACGGTCTTCGGATTGAAGGTGCTCTCCTGGCGCGCGATCGCATAGACGACGGCGGGTTCGATCTCCGGGCCGATGGCGCTGAAATTCGGGAATGCCGATGGTCGGAAATGCATAGTGCTCGAGCGGCAGCCCGCGCCCGAGCGCCGCCTTGCCGAGCAGCAGCATGGCGCGCGCATCGTTGTGGCGGGCGGCGACTTCGCCGATCGCGGCCAGCACCGCTGCGTCCGAAAGCCTTTCGCCGAGGTCGGCGAGCGATCCGGCGATCAGGTCGCGCTCGTCGATGGCGTAGAGAAGCTCGATCGCGCGCACGACCTCGAGCCGCGCGAGCGTATCGCGCCGGTCGGGCGCGGGCTCGGGCGGAGGACGCACGACGATGTCCTTGTGGCCGAGCTTGGCGCGGGCGATCTGGCCGTAATAGGCGGTGGAGTAGCGCGCCGCCGCCTCGTAATGCGCTCGCGCCTCGTCTTTGCGGCCGAGCGCTTCGGCCGCGCGCCCCTGCCAATAGCCGGCGCGCGCGAGCGTGATCGGATTGTTGTTGCCCTGGCCGACCTTGGCGAAATGGGTGAGCGCGGTCGCCGGATCGTTGAGGAAGCGCAGCGCGATCCAGCCGGCGGTGAACTGGTGCTCGGCGCGATAGTTGTCCTTGCCCGGGATGGCGGCGTCGCGCGCGATCCGATAGGCGGTCTTGGCATCGCCGAGGTCGAGCAGCTTGCGGGCAATCAGCCGGCGCTCGACCCACCACTCGTCGCTGTTGATCGTCTGACCGTGGTCGGGCGGGATCGCACAGCATGAGCTCGGCCGCCTCGGCTCGTCTTGTCGGCGCGGCGCAGGAACTGGACGCGGCTGAAGATGTAGCCCGACGTCGCGCTGCGCTTCGGCCGGCACGGCGTCGAGCAGCGCCTTGGCGTTGGCAGCCTTCTTGATCACGGCGATGCGCGCCTTGGCGATCGCCGGAGCGTTGCCGCCGGCGCGATTGGCCGAGCGCAGCCCGCCGTCGGCGTCCTCGGCATAGAGGCGCATGTGCATGCGCGCCTTGTGATCGGTCGGCGTGATCAAGTCCCTGAAGACGTCCAGCGCCAGGCTTTCGAGCTCGCCGGAAAAATTGTCGTTGCGCCACGCTTCGCGCACCAGGCTCTGCGCGCCGGCGCGGTCGCCTTGCAGCAGGAGCGCGCGGGCGAGCGCGAACTTGCCCTTGGTGGTGGTCGGCCGGTTCTTGGCGAAGAAAGCGCGCACGAAGCCGGGGTCGCGCCGATCCGACCACAGCGTCGCCTCGGCGCGGCGGCGCAACATGCCGACCGCCGGCCAGGATGGATTTTCCGTGACGAAGGCCATGTAGCGGTCGAAATCGACGCTCTCGGTCTCGTCGCTGCGCAGGATCGCCCATTCGACGAGCTTGCGGCCAACCGGATCGCTGATCGTCTTCTTCAGGTCTTCGGCCTGCGACGTATCGCCTTTGCGCGCGGCCGACACCGCCTCCTTGACGGCGGCGACATCGACCGCGGAGGCGAGTGTCGCTCGCGGCGACGGCAAATCGAGCCGGAGCGGAGGTCGGCGTGCCGCTGCCGGCGGCTTGGCAGCGGATTCGGCGTCAGTCTTCGCCCGGGCTTTCCCAGCGGATTTCGCAGCCGCATTTGCCGGCCGCGGCTTCGGCAGGGGCACGCCCGCGGCCGAGTCGGCCTGCAGCGCAGAAGCACGCTGCCGCGACCAGCGCCGCCAAGAAGCGTGCGAGACGATCGTGTGGGCGATCGTGCGGTGTTCGAATGTATCAGTACCATGCCTGGCTGCGTTTCGCCTTCATCTGATCCTTATTCAATTGATAAGATTGACGAAGCAGCTAACCGCCGCCGGGCCGACCATCAACCCCGACAGCGGCAAAAAGGCGGCAGGACGCAAGCGAGGGCTTTCATCGCGGCCGAGTTCCCGGTAACAATGCCGGAGTGGCCCCGCCAGATGGCCGGTCCAGCGACTCAGAGGATCGTATCATGACCGTCAAGACGAGCTTCAGAGGCTCGTTCACCGCGCTCGTCACCCCGTTCAACAACGGCGCCCTCGACGAGAAGGCCTTTCGCGGCCTGGTCGATTGGCAGATCGCCGAGGGCACCGACGGGCTCGTGCCGGTCGGCACCACCGGGGAGAGCCCGACCCTGTCGCATGACGAGCACCAGCAGGTCGTGGAATGGTGCATCGAGCAGGCGAAGGGCCGGGTGCCGGTGATCGCGGGCGCCGGGTCGAATTCCACCGGCGAGGCGATCGAGCTCGCCCGGCACGCCCAGAAGGCCGGCGCCGACGCCGTGCTGATCGTGACGCCCTACTACAACAAGCCCACCCAGGAAGGGCTCTACCAGCACTTCAAGGCGATCAACGACGCCATCGGCATTCCGATCATCATCTACAATATCCCGGCGCGCTCGGTGATCGACATGTCGGTCGAGACCATGAAGCGGCTGTTCGAGCTCGACAACATCGCCGGCGTGAAGGATGCGACCGCCAACGTGGTGCGCGTGTCGCAGCAGCGCGCTGCCATGGGCGCGGACTTCAACCAGCTCTCGGGCGAGGATGCGACCGCGCTCGGCTTCATGGCGCATGGCGGCCATGGCTGCATCTCGGTGACCTCGAACGTGGCGCCGCGGCTGTGCGCCGAGTTCCAGGACGCCTGCCTGAAGGGCGACTATGCAGCGGCGCTGAAGCTGCAGGACAAGCTGATGCCGCTGCACACGGCGCTGTTCATCGAGACCAATCCGTGCGCCGGCGAAATATGCGCTGTCGGTGCTCGGCAAGTGCGCCGACACCGTGCGGCTGCCGATGGTGACGCTGGCCGACAAGACCAAGGCCGCGGTGCGCGAGGCGATGGTGCATGCCGGCCTGAGCAACTAGAGGCGGCTCCGCGCAGGACGTTGCGGCCGCTCGTGTTGCCAGCAACGCTCGGAGGGATGCCGATGCTCGAGGACTTCAAGAAATTTGCGATGCGCGGCAATGTCGTCGATCTCGCGATCGGCGTGATCATCGGCGCGGCGTTCGGCGCGATCGTCAGCTCGCTGGTCGGCGACTCATCATGCCGATCATCGGCGCCATTACCGGCGGCCTCGATTTCTCCAATTACTTCATTCCGCTGTCGTCGAAGGTGACGGCGGATACGCTGGTCGAGGCGAAGAAGCAGGGCGCGGTCCTGGCGTGGGGAGATTTCCTCACCATCGTGATCAACTTCGTCATCATCGCCTTCGTCCTGTTCCTGGTCATCAGGCGATGAACCGGATGATGAGAGAAGGAGGCGCCGAAGGCGCCGGCAGCCGACCAAGCAGGAGGCGCTGCTCACCGAAATCCGCGACCTGCTGAAAGCCGGGCGGCCATGAGCCGGGTCGACGAATCTAGAAGCAATGTCGGATGGCCGCCAAACCGGACCGCAACTCAAGGTCGTCGCCGACAACCGCAAGGCGCGCTTCAACTACCAGATCGGCGAGACCTTCGAGGCCGGCATCGCGCTCACCGGCACCGAGGTGAAATCGCTGCGCCAGGGCAAGGCGACGATCGCGGAATCCTATGCCGATTCGCGCGGCGGCGAGATCTGGCTGGTCAACGCCAATATCCCGGAATATCTGCAGGCCGGCCGCTTCAATCATGCGCCGAAGCGGCCGCGCAAGCTGCTGCTGCACCGCGGCAGATCAACAAGCTGATCGGGGGCGGTCGAGCGCGAGGGCATGACGCTCGTGCCGCTCAAGCTCTATTTCAACGAGAAAGGCCGCGCCAAGATCGAGCTCGCGCTTGCGCGCGGCAAGAAGCTCCACGACAAGCGTGAGACCGAGAAGAAACGCACCTGGGAGCGCGAGCGCGGGCGCCTGCTGCGCGCCAAAGGCTGACGGCAGCAGCCCCCTGGCCAAATTTCACGAAGACGTGAATGCCGGGACCGCAATACCGCTCCTCGACCTGCATCCCCGTCCGGTGCCGCCCGTAGCTGGTCTCGTCAGGCCGGGCATTCGCCCGGCCGGCATTCGCGGACCATGACGAGAAGGGAGCGACCCCATGTTCGGACAGCTGAAGACTATTCGCGCTCGGCGGCGCAATCGCCGCATCGGCTTTTGTTGCCACCGGCGCCCAGGCGGCAGGCTGGATCGTCGGCCTGGTCGACGGCAAGTCGATCGTGACCATCGATCCCGCCACCCGCAAGGTCGCGTCGAAAGTGGAGATCAACGGCGCCGGCCCGATCGCTCGGCATCGACGTGCGGCCCGCCGACGGCATGCTCTACGGCGTCGCCGGCCGACGGCAACATCGTCACCATCGACCCGCAGTCCGGCCAAGCCGACGTGAAAAGCAAGCTCAGCGAAACCTGGAAATCGGGCGTCACCACCATCGTTCGACTTCAATCCGGCGGCCGACCGGCTGCGCCTGATGGGCTCGGACGGCATCAGCCTGCGCATCAATGTCGATGACGGCAAGGCCACCGTCGACGGCTCGCACAAGTACAAGGACGGCGACGCCAATGCCGGCAAGACTCCCGAAGTCGTCGCAGGCGCCTACACCAACTCGTTCAAGGGCACCAAGGCGACCACGCTCTACAACATCGATGCCGCCACCGGCGCGCTGGTGACCCAGGCTCCGCCGAATGACGGCGTGCTCAACACGGTCGGCTCGCTGGGCATGGCGGTGAGCGGCCCGGTTGCCTTCAACATCGTCTCGACCGGCGAGGACAAGAACGCGGCCTGGCTGGTGGCCGGCGGCTCGCTCTACTCGGTCGATCTCAAGACCGGCAAGGCCACCATGGCCGGCAAGATCGAAGGTCTGAACGGACCTCAGCGACATCGCCTGGATCGACTGAGTGTCATTCCGGCCTCGGGCTCCGCACTTCGCGCGGGGCCCGAGAGCCGGAATCGAAGTAACCACGAAGCCGGTTGCGGGAATGACCGGTGCCATATCGCGGGCGCCGTGGTTACTGGGTCGCCGCTTGCGCGGCGACGACGACGCGGAGTTGGAATGCGGAGACGCCCATGACGATCGCGCATGATCCCAATCTGCTGCCGGCCGACCTTCCGGTGCCGCAGGACGACGGCGCCGCGCGCCATCTCACCGGATTGAAGCTGCCGCCGGTGACGCTCGCCGCTACCGACGGGACGGAGGTTGACCTGTCGAGCCTTCCCGGTCGCGTCGTGGTCTACATCTACCCGCGCACCGGGGTCCCCGGGGAGTCTCCGCCCGACGGCTGGGATGCGATCCCGGGTGCTCGCGGCTGCACGCCGCAATCGTGCTCTTTCCGCGATCATTTCGCGCGAGCTCCAGCAACTCGGCGTGACGCAGCTATATGGCCTTTCGACGCAGGATAGCGCGTATCAACGCGAGGCGGTGGAGCGCCTGCATCTTCCGTTCCCGGTGCTGTCCGATTCCGGCCTCGCGCTCGCGCGCGCGATCGATCTTCCGACCTTTACGGTTGCAGGCATGACGCTGCTCAAGCGCATGGCACTGATCATCGACGGCGGCGTGATCAGCAAGGTGTTCTATCCGGTGTTTCCTCCGGACCGAGAACGCCGAGGAGGTGATCGCCTGGCTGCAGGCATCCAGGTAAGCGCGCGCCTCGTGCAAACACATCGCGAAACATCTCCGGGGTCAGCACGCCGGTGTTGGTGTTGTAGCGGGAGCAGTGATAGCTGATGAACACTCGCAGCTTTCCCACGTCATGCGATGCGCCATGTCCGAACGGGGCGGTCGACCGGCGCTGATCGAGTGCCGCCAGCGTGCTTTCGTGTGAAACCCGCCCGAGCGTGACGATGGCGCGCAGCTCCTGCATCTCCGCGATGGTCGCACGGAGAAAAACGCGGCACGTCTTTATTTCAGCGGGCGTAGGCTTGTTCTCCGGCGGAACGCAGCGCACCGCGTTGGTGATGCGCGCATCCACCAGCGTGAGGCCGTCGTCGGGCCGCGCCTCATAGCTGCCGCGGGCAAAGCCGAAACGCACGAGCGTGTCGTAGAGGAGGTCTCCGGCGTAGTCGCCGGTGAAAGGCCGCCCCGTGCGGTTGGCGCCCCGGAGCCCGGGCGCCAGTCCCACGATAAGGAGCCGTGCCGTTTGCGGACCGAAAGAGGCGACCGGCGCGTTGAACCAGCTCGGCTCGCGGTGCCGCGCCGCTTCCCGGAACGTCTGGAGGCGCGGACAAAGCGGGCAGTCGCGGCCGGGTTTGCCGGACGCGTCGGGCATGTGAGCTCAGTCCTCGAAATCGTCGTCGTCGATGCCGGCCGCCGCGCCGGCGCGCTGCGGTGCCGCTGCCGGGCGCTGCAGGAATTGAGGTGTATGGCGCTCGCGCGGCTCGCGCGCCTCACGTGCCGCGCGCTCGGCCGGGTCGCGGCCGATCTTCGGCTGCAGCTCGACAATGTCGAGAAAGACGTCGGCTTGGCGACGCAACTCGTCGGCAACCATCGGCGGCTGCGTCGAGATGGTGGAGACCACCGTCACCCGCACGCCGCGCCGCTGCACGGCCTCGACCAGTGAACGGAAATCGCCGTCGCCGGAGAACAGCACCATGTGGTCGATGGAGCCGGCGATCTCCATGGCATCGACGGCAAGCTCGATGTCCATGTTGCCCTTGACCTTGCGCCGGCCGGTCTGGTCGACGAATTCCTTGGTCGCCTTGGTGACGACGCTGTAGCCGTTGTAGTCGAGCCAATCGATCAAAGGCCTTATCGAGGAATATTCCTGGTCCTCGATGACTGCGGTGTAATAGAAGGCGCGCAGCAAATAGCCCCGCGAGTGGAACTCGCGCAGGAGCCGCTTGTAATCGATATCGAAACCGAGTGACTTGGCAGTGGCATAGAGATTGGCGCCATCAATGAACAGCGCGATTTTTTCCGTCCTGGGGTCCATGATTGCTCTCGTCTGACGTCATCGAAATCTTGATGTTGGCTTCCCACACGGATCGGGGCGGCCGGACAATAGTTCCGCATCCTCGTTATCGGGAATGAATGATCGTGTGCCGCTCAATTGCGGGTGCACGTCGCCGTCACAACGGATCCGCCGTATTATAGTAAGGATCGCTTGGCGGTTCCCATGTCTTGCCTAACAGAGGCATGCCGACAGGCCAAGGAAATTCTGGCGAAGCGACTGCTCTTGCACTTTGACGTCGAGATCGTTACTTAACGGCCACTTTTCATAGTTGCATTGCTGGAGCGACGCACTCATGGCCCGTGTCACCGTTGAAGACTGCATCGACAAGGTGGAAAATCGTTTCGACCTTGTTTTGCTGGCAAGCCACCGAGCACGCATGATTTCGTCCGGCGCCCAGATCACGATCGAGCGCGATAACGACAAGAACCCGGTGGTTGCGCTGCGCGAGATCGCCGAGACGACGATATCGCCCGACGACCTCAAGGAAGAGCTGGTCCATTCCCTGCAGAAATACGTCGAGGTCGATGAGCCCGAGCCGGAAGCAGCGCCTCTGATCGGCGCGGCCGGGGGCTCGGTGGATGCCGACGATACCGAGGTGACGGTCGATCGGATGACGGAGGAAGAGCTTCTCAAGGGGCTGGAAGGACTCACTCCGCCCGAGGAACAGCCGGAGGAAGAAGAATAAGCTTGCGGCGCTTGCGACAAATGACACCATCGCGGCCCGGCTTCGTCCGGGCCGCTGGTGTTATTGACGGTGATGTGGGCAGCGGATTGTAGAGATTAAGGTTCGTCATGCTATCTTGAGCGATAGTCGTTCACCCCGGCCGGGTGCAGGAACCTCGATGGCGCGCTCCTCGACCGATCTGCCTCGCATGCAGAACCAGTCCCGGGCTCGGGCGCCGCTCGCACGTAATCTCAGTATCATCTCTCAAGATGTTGATAAAGCGGTACAATCGAGAGTGCCGTCGAAGCCGCAGATGATGCGGCAATACGATCTGATCGAGCGCGTGAAGCGATACAATCCGGCAACCAGTGAGGCGCTGCTGAACCGCGCCTATGTGTATGCCATGAAGGCGCACGGCGAGCAGAAACGCGCCTCCGGCGACCCCTATTTCTCCCACCCGCTCGAAGTTGCGGCGATCCTCACCGATCTCAAGCTCGACGACGCCACGATCGCCGCGGCGCTGTTGCATGACACGATCGAGGACACGACCGCGACCCGGGCGGAAATCGACCAGATGTTCGGCCGCGACATCGGCGCGCTGGTCGAAGGCCTCACCAAGCTCAAGAAGCTCGACCTGGTCACCAAGGAGGCCAAACAGGCCGAAAACCTGCGCAGGCTCCTGCTGGCCATTGCGGACGACGTTCGGGTGCTGCTGGTCAAGCTCGCGGACCGGCTGCACAACATGCGCACGCTCACGCACATGCCGTTGGAAACGCGCCGGCGCAGCGCCGAGGAAACGCTCGATATCTATGCTCCGCTCGCCGGACGCATGGGCATGCACGAGATGCGCGAGGAGCTCGAGGATTTGTCGTTCCGCGAGCTCAATCCCGAAGCGCACACGGTGGTGAGCGAGCGACTCGACGCTCTCGAGGTCAAGAACGCCGGGCTGGTGGCCGAGATCGCGCAGCAGCTCACGAGAAAGCTCTCCGACAGCGGGATAGCGGCCGATGTTTCCGGGCGTCGCAAACGCGCCTACTCGATATGGCGCAAGATGGAGCGCAAATCCGTCGGGTTCGAGCAACTCTCCGACATTTTCGGATTCCGAGTGATCGTGAAAACGCTGGCCGAATGCTATCAGGCGCTCGGCATCGTTCATACGACCTGGCCGGTAGTGCCGGGCCGGTTCAAGGACTATGTGTCGACGCCCAAGCAGAACGAATATAGCTCGATCCATACGACGGTGATCGGGCCGAGTCAGCAGCGGGTCGAGTTGCAGATCCGTACCCGGGATATGCACGAGATCGCCGAGTACGGAATCGCTGCACATGCGCTGTACAAGGATGGGGCCGGCTCGCCGACCGAGATGCTGTCGCGCGAATCCAGCGCCTATGCGTGGCTGCGACGCACCATCGAGCTGCTGGCCGAGGGCTCCAATCCGGAAGAGTTTCTCGAGCACACCAAGCTCGAGCTGTTTCACGACCAGGTGTTCTGCTTTACCCCCAAGGGCAAGCTGATCGCACTGCCGCGGCAAGCGAACGTGATCGATTTCGCCTACGCAGTGCATACCGACGTCGGCAACATGGCGGTCGGCAGCAAGATCAACGGCAAGATCGCCCCTCTGGTCTCGGAGCTTACCAACGGCGACGAAGTCGAGATCATCACGTCGAGGGCGCAGACCGCCCCGCCGGCAGCATGGGAATCGCTGGTCACCACCGGCAAGGCGCGGGCCGCCATCCGCCGTGCCACCCGCGCGGCCGTGCGTAACCAATATGCCGGCCTCGGCCGCCGTATCGTCGAGCGGCTCTGCCAGCGCGCCAAGATCGTCTACTCGGATGAAAACCTGCAAGGTGCGCTGCCGCGGCTGGCGCGCGCCTCGATCGAGGAGGTGATGTCATCGGTCGGGCGCGGCGAGATGCGCGCTGCCGACGTCGTGCGCGCCATGCATCCCGATTACAAGGAGGAGCGGGCAGCCACCATCGCACTTCAGCCCAAGCCCGAGAGCGGATGGTTCGGGCTAAAGAGAGCCAAGTCGGTGAAGGTCAAGGTTCCGGCCGAGGTCGGTGCGGCCATTCCGATCCGCGGCATCAACACCGATCTGCCGGTGCGGTTCGCCCCCAACGGCGGCGCCGTGCCGGGTGACCGCATCGTCGGCATACTCTCGCCCGGCGAGGGCATCACCATCTATCCGATCCAGTCGGCGGCGCTGAAGGACTTCGAGGACGTGCCGGAGCGCTGGCTAGACTTGCGCTGGGACGTGGAGGAGCGCACCCCGCAGCGTTTTCCTGCGCGCATCATGCTCCAGACCGTGAACGAGCCGGGCTCGCTAGCCCAGGTTACGCAAGTGATCGCCGAGCACGATGGCAATATCGACAACATCCACATGGAGCGTTCGTCGCCCGATTTCACCTCGGTCACCATCGATCTGGAAGTGTTCGACATCAAGCATCTCAATTCGATCATCGCGCAGTTGCGGGCCAAGCAGGTGGTGGCGAATGCCGAGCGGGTGAATGCGTGAGCCATCGATGTGGCCGCGGTTTTCGAGAGCGCCTTGAAACGGGTTTCGCAGTTCGTATATACTTGCATGTATATACAAGGGATCGCAGATATGGCGACGGCTCGCGTTTTCAAATCCGGTAACAGTCAGGCAGTGCGGCTGCCTAAGCAGTTTCAATTCAAGGGAAAGGAGGTCGAGATATTCCGTCGTGGCGATGAAGTCGTGCTGCGCGAAAAGGCCCGAAGCATGGAGCGCGCATTTGAGCTTCTCGCGAATCTTTCGATCGATATCGACGCCGTCGAGAAAGCGCGAAAAGAACCGCCGCAATCTCGCGACGAGCTGTGATGGAAGCCGTTTTTTTGCTCGATACGAACATTTGCATCTACATCCGGCGGCGTCAGCCATCGCAGGTCATGGACCGATTTCGTCGACTGAAGGTGGGCAAGGCGGCTCTTTCGGTCGTAACGTTGGGTGAACTGCGCTACGGAGCCGAGAAAAGTCCTACCCGCGCGAGAGCGTTCAGGGAACTGGACGAGCTTGCCAGTCTGATGCAGGTCCTGCCCCTGCCTGCGGACGCCGCAAGTACTTACGGCGTCATTCGGGCGGCATTGGAGCTCAAGGGCGAAGTTATCGGTGCCAATGATCTTTGGATTGCCGCACATGCCAAGGCGGCCGATATGATCCTCGTTACGAACAATGAACGGGAGTTCAAACGCGTGGCTGGGCTCAAAATCCAGAACTGGACCAGTTGATCGCAGAACCATACGTCTCGCTACTGAAAATGTCGGCCAATCAGCTGCGTCTCGGCGTCAATATCGACCACGTCGCCACCATCCGCAACGCGCGCGGCGGGGGCCATCCGGATCCGATACGCGCCGCCAAGCTGGCGATCGAGGCGGGCGCCGACGGCATCACTGCCCATCTGCGCGAGGATCGCCGCCACATCCGCGACGACGACATTGCGCGCCTGAAGGCGGAGATCGCAAAGCCGCTCAACTTGGAAATGGCGGCGACCGAGGAGATGGTCCGCATCGCGCTCGAAGCGAGACCACACGCCGCCTGCTCGTTCCCGAACGGCGCGAGGAGCGTACCACCGAAGGGGGCCTCGACGCCGCCGGGCAGCGGGCCCAGCTCGCGCCCGCGATCGCGCGGCTCAAGCAGGCCGGGATTCGGGTCTCGCTTTTCATCGCCGCCGAGCCCGCCCAGATCCGGGCGGCGGTGGCGCTCGGCGCGCCGGTGATCGAAATCCACACCGGTGCCTGGTGCGACGCCCTGGCAGAAGGTCGCGTGTCGGCGGCAGAAGCGGAATGGCTGCGCATTCGCCACGGTGCGCAACTCGCGCGCCGCCTCGGACTGGAGGTCCATGCCGGGCACGGGCTCGATTTTACGACCGCCGAAGCGATCGCGGCGCTTCCCGAGATCCTCGAGCTCAATATCGGCCATTTCCTCATTGGTGAGTCGGTCTATTTCGGTCTTGCCGAGGTGGTGCGAACGATGCGCGCAGCCATGGACAGGGGCAGGACGTGATCCTCGGCGTCGGCTCCGACCTGGTCGACGTCCGGCGGATCGAACGCACGATCGAGCGGCACGGCGACCGGTTCCTTGCCCGCGTGTTCACCGCCACCGAGCGGGCAAAAGCGGAGGGACGCGCCAAGCGCGTGGAAACCTATGCCAAGCGCTTTGCAGCCAAAGAGGCCTGTGCCAAGGCGCTCGGCACCGGCTTGCGCGCGGGGGTGTTCTGGCGCGACATGGGGGTGGTCAATCTGGCGTCCGGGCGGCCGACCATGAGGCTCACGGGCGGGGCGCTGGTGCGCCTGCGTTCGATCACCCCGGCGGGCTTCGAGCCGCGGATCGACGTGACCATTGCCGACGAGGGACCGATCGCGCAGGCAATGGTGATCATCAGTGCCGTTCCCGCGGGCACGTCCTGAGCGGCCTGCGCCGTCGCTTCAGAGCCACAGCAGCCTCGGAGCCGTCAATAAGCCACTGACGCAGCAAGCTAAACTTCGTCCCTCTGAAACCGCCGAGCGGTGCGAGCATTCGGACCCATCAATTTGAACGCCATTCATTGCACCCCGCCGCCCCAGCGGCTAGAACGGCGCGGGCACGAATCCCATGGACAAAAGGCCGATGAGTGTGACCTCAGGAGCAAAACGGAAGGAAGGCGGCATTGCCGAGACCGGGCGCGTGATCTTTCACGCCCTCATCATCGCGCTCGTCATCCGCACCTTTCTTTTCCAGCCATTCAACATTCCTTCCGGCTCCATGAAGGCGACTCTGCTGGTCGGCGACTATCTGTTCGTGTCGAAATATTCATACGGCTACAGCCATTACTCGCTGCCGTTCTCACCGCCGATATTCTCCGGCCGGATCTGGGCCTCGCCGCCCGAGCGCGGCGATGTCGTCGTGTTCCGGTTGCCGAAGGACGATTCAACCGACTACATCAAGCGAGTGATCGGCCTGCCCGGCGACCGTATCCAGATGATCGACGGCGTGCTCAACATCAACGGCCAGCCGGTCAAGCGCGAGCGCATCGAGGACTTCGTCGACACCGAGGAGGGCTCGCGCAGCTCGCGCATCAAGCGCTGGCGCGAGACGCTGCCGAATGGCGTGAGCTACACCACCCTCGATCTGGTCGAGAACGGCTTCTACGATAACACGAAGGTTTACGAAGTGCCCGCCGGCAACTACTTCATGATGGGCGACAATCGCGACAATTCGACCGACAGCCGAGTGCTCAGCCAGGTCGGCTATGTGCCGTTCGAGAACATCGTCGGCCGGGCCCAGATCATCTTCTTCTCGGTCTACGAAGGCGAGCACGCCTGGATGGTGTGGCGCTGGCCTTGGTCGGTGCGCTGGAGCCGCCTGTTCACGATCGTGCGATGAGCCGGCGGCGGTCGGCCAATTCAGCTTCCATAGAGGCGCCGCAGCGAGCCGCTGCCCCCTCCCTTTCCTCACCCGCAATCGGGGTAGGGAAGAGAGGAGGTGAAGGCCTGCCGGCAAGTCCGCGCAATGTTCATGGGCAGGTCGGCTCCGCAACGAAGCAGAGCAGGCGTCGCCGCACCACGGCGGGTTTCGAAGAGCGCATCGGCTATCGTTTCAAGGATCCGGCGCTGCTGGAACAAGCACTGACACACATTTCCGCGCTTACCGGAGCACGTAACCGTGCCGGTTCCTACCAGCGCCTCGAATTTCTGGGCGATCACGTGCTCGGCCTCGCCGTGTCGGACATGCTGTTTCGAGCCTTCTCGAAGGCCGACGAAGGCGAGATGTCGCGCCGGCTTGCGGACCTCGTGCGCAAGGAGGCCTGCGCCGACGTAGCGCGGGAGATCGCCCTCGGCGAGGCGATCAGGCTCGGCAACTCGGAGGTCACTGCCGGCGGTCGCGGCCGCACCGCCATCCTCGCCGACGTTTGCGAGGCTTTGATCGGGGCGGTATTCGTCGACGGCGGATATCCGGCGGCCTCGGCGCTGATCGAGCGGCTGTGGAGCGAACGCATGCGCACGCCGGCACGGCCGTTGCGCGACTCCAAGACGGTGCTGCAGGAATGGGCACAGGCGCGCGGTCTGCCGACTCCTGCCTATCGCGAAGTCGAGCGCAAGGGCCCCGCTCACGATCCGGAATTCCGCGTCACCGTCGAGCTTCCCGACCTCGGACCGGCTGAGGGCCTCGGGCGCTCGAAACGCGCCGCCGAGCAGGCCGCCGCCGCTGCCATGCTGACGCGCGCGGGAGTGAAGGCGGATCACATCGATGGCTGAGAGAAAGCCTCGCCGGGCGACGCGAGGTTCAACAAGTGCCAAATCTCCGAACGGAATTTCCGCAATCGGCTGCTGGCGCGCCGGCTGCCATCGGTGAGGCGTCCATCGGCGCCGGCGCCCAGACGCGGTGCGGCTTCATCGCGCTGATCGGCGCCCCCAATGTCGGCAAGTCCACGCTGATCAATTCGCTCGTCGGCAGCAAGGTCGCGATCGTCTCGCATAAAGTGCAGACTACGCGCTCGCTGCTGCGCGGCATTGCAATCGCCGACGACTCGCAGCTGGTATTCATCGATACACCCGGGATTTTTGCTCCCAAGCGCCGGCTCGATCGCGCCATGGTAAAGAATGCCTGGACCGGCACCCACGACGCCGATATCGCAGCGGTGGTGATCGACGCCAAACACGGCATCGACCAAGAGGCGCAGGTGATATTGGAGCAGCTCGCCGGTGTGAGACAGCCCAAGATCCTGTTGATCAACAAGGTCGACTTGGTGGAAAAGTCGGTCTTGCTGAGCATTGCCAAGGCGGCCAGCGGGCACGTGGCCTTCGCTGCGACCTTCATGATCTCGGCGCTTACCGGCGATGGCGTCGCCGACGTCCGAAACTGGCTCGCCGCACGAGTCCCGCAGGGGCCATGGCACTATCCCGAGGATCAGATCACCGATGCACCTTTGCGCCAGCTTGCTGCCGAGATCACGCGCGAAAAGCTCTACGCGCGCCTGCACCAGGAATTGCCATATCAGTCGACGGTCGAGACCGATGTCTGGAAGGAGCTCAAAGATGGCTCGACCCGGATCGAGCAGACGATCTATGTCGAGCGCGAGAGCCAGCGCAAGATCGTGCTCGGCAAGGCCGGCCACGCCATCAAGGCGATCGGCGCGCAGGCGCGCCGCGAGATCGCTGATCTGGTCGAGCGTCCCGGTACACTTGTTTCTGTTCGTCAAGGTGCGTGAGCGCTGGGGTGACGATCCGGATCGCTATCGCGAGATGGGCCTCGAATTTCCGAAGGAATAGCGATGCAGTGGACCGATGAAGGCTTCGTGCTCGGAGTCAAACGCCACGGCGAGGCCAGTGCCATCGTCGAATTGATGACGCGCGAGCACGGCCGCCATCTCGGCTTGGTAAGAGGAGGAGCGGGATCGCGGCTGCGGCCCGTTCTGCAGCCGGGCAATCGCGTCGCCGCGACCTGGCGGGCTCGCCTCGACGAGCACCTCGGTCACTATGCGGTCGAGGGGCTCGATCTGCGGGCAGCTACGTTGTTCGCAGCTTCGCACTCGGTCTATGGCGTGACCCATCTTGGGACGCTTTGCCGGCTGCTGCCGGAGCGCGATCCGCACCCGTACGTCTTTACGGCGCTCGAAGGCGTCCTGGCGTCTCTGCTGGACGCACGGCTGGCTGGACCTGGCGTGGTGCGCTTCGAGCTCAAGCTGCTGTCGGAGCTCGGCTTCGGGCTCGATCTCGAGCGTTGCGCTGCTACCGGAGCGAGGGACGGGCTCGCCTATGTCTCGCCGCGGACCGGCCGTGCGGTATCGCGCGAGGCCGGCAAGCCCTGGCAGGACAGGCTCTTGCCATTTCCCGCCTGTTTCGGCGAGACAGGCCCGGCACGGTCCGCCGACGACCTTGCCGACGGCTTTGCGGTGACGGGGTTCTTCTTGCTGCGTCACGTGCTCGACCCCCGCGGGCTCGTGCACCCGGATGCCCGCAGCAGCTTCATCGCTGCGGTCCTGAATGCCTATCGAGCCGAGGCCGCGGCATCCTGATCCCGTGACGATGGCGCAGCAATCCCGCGGGACCATTGGCCTCATCCGCTGTCTTGTCGGGCGACCCTCGGCACGGTACCCGTGAGCCATGGGCAATCAACTGATTCCCCCCCGAGACGGCGACATCGAGGAAATCGCGCTGCGCGATGCGCTGGAAGAGCGCTATCTGCAATACGCTCTCTCGACGATCACCGGGCGCGCGCTGCCAGACGCCCGCGATGGGCTCAAGCCGGTGCACCGGCGACTCTTGTATGCGATGCAGCAATTGCATCTCAGCCCCGGCGCCTCCTTCAAGAAATGCGCACGCGTGGTCGGCGACGTCATCGGCAAGTTCCATCCGCATGGGGATCAGGCGGTGTATGACGCGCTGGTGCGTCTCGCCCAGGATTTCGCTCAGCGCTATCCGTTGGTCGATGGGCAGGGCAATTTCGGCAATGTGGACGGCGATAATCCCGCGGCCATGCGCTATACCGAGGCGCGGCTGACCGAGGTCGCGCATCTCTTGCTCGACGGCATCGACGAGGATGCGATCGATTTTCGCCCGACCTACGACGGCTCGGAGAATGAGCCGGTCGTGCTGCCGGGTGCATTTCCCAATCTCCTGGCCAACGGCTCCCAGGGTATCGCGGTCGGCATGGCGACCTCGATCCCGCCGCACAATGCCGCAGAGCTGTGCGATGCCGCGCTTCACTTGATCGACACGCCCAATGCGAGAAGCCGCACGCTGCTGAAATATCTGCCGGGCCCCGATTTCCCGACCGGTGGCATAATCGTGGATCCGCCGGATGTGATCGCGGAAGCCTATAGCAGCGGTCGCGGTTCCTTTCGGGTGCGCTCACGCTGGCACAAGGAGGATACCGGGCGCGGCACCTATGTCATCGTCATCACCGAGATTCCCTGGCTGGTGCAGAAAGGGCGTCTGGTCGAGAAGCTCGCCGAGCTGATCAATGAGAAGAAACTGCCGCTCGTCGCCGATGCCCGCGATGAGTCCGCCGAGGACATCCGGCTCGTCATCGAGCCGCGCTCGCGTACCATCGACGCCGAGCTGTTGATGGAATCCCTGTTCAAGCTCACCGAGCTCGAAAGCCGCATTTCGCTCAACATGAATGTGCTGGTGAAGGGCCGCATTCCCCAGGTCGTCGGCCTCGCGGAGGCACTGGCCGAATGGCTTGCCCACCGCCGCAACGTGCTCTTGCGGCGCTCGAGATTCCGGCTCGAAAAGATCGAGCATCGTCTCGAGGTTCTGGGCGGCTTTCTCGTCGCCTATCTGAACCTCGACAAAGTGATCAAGATCATCCGCAACGAAGACGAACCGAAGCCGGTCCTGATGCGGACCTTCGAGCTTTCGGATGTGCAGGCGGACGCGATCCTCAACATGCGGCTGCGCAACCTGCGCAAGCTCGAGGAACTGGAAATCAAGAAGGAGGACAAAGACCTGCGTGCCGAGCGCAAGACGCTCAAGGAGCTGATCGGCTCCGAAAAGGGGCAATGGAAGAAGGTGGCCGAGGAAATCAAGGAGGTACGCGGCGAAGTTCGGTCCCAAGACCGTGCTCGGTAAACGCCGTACCGGATTTGCCCAGGCCCCGGAGCACGACGACGCTGCGATGGAGCAGGCGCTGCTGGAGCGCGAGCCCATCACGGTCGTCGTCTCGGACAAGGGATGGATTCGGGCGCTGCGGGGCATTGTCGGCGACCTATCCGGCAGTCACGTTCAAGGCGGACGATCGTCTGAAATTCGCATTCGCCGCCGAGACGACCTCCAAATGCCTGGTGTTCGCAACCAACGGACGCTTCTACACGCTCGATGCGGCGAAGCTGCCGGGCGGGCGGGGGCACGGAGAGCCGGTCCGCCTTTTCATCGATCTCGAGCAGGATGCCGATCTGGTGTCGGTGTTTCGATACCAGGGCGGGCGCAAGTTTCTGGTGGGCAGCCGGCAGGGGCGCGGCTTTGTCATCGCCGAGGACGAATGCCTCGCCAATACCCGCAAGGGCAAGCAGGTGCTCAATGTCACGCCACCCGACGAGGCGCGCGCAATCGCTGCCGTCGATGGCGAGCTAGCGGCGTCGATTGGCGAAAACCGTAAGATGGTGATCTTTCCGCTCGATCAGGTGCCGGAGATGGGGCGCGGCCGCGGCGTGCGGCTGCAGAGGTACAAGGACGGTGGGCTCTCCGACTTGCAAGACCTTCAAGGCGCAGGAGGGGCTCTCATGGATCGACAGCGCCGGGCGCGTGTTCTCGCTCACGCTCAAGGAGCTTGCTGACTGGCGCGGCAACCGCGCCGATGCGGGAAGGCTGGCGCCGAAGGGATTTCCCAAAAGCAATACGTTCGGCCGCTCTCCGCAGAATGGAAAGGGCGGGGGCGAGCCTTAGATGGCTTGCTCGACAACCCTCCAGCCGTCGGGGGTGAGCCGTTGCTGCGGCAGGAAGCGGCCCTTGTAGTCCATCTTGCGCGAGCCTTGCACCCAATAGCCGAGATAGACATAGGGAAGCTTCATGCGGCGGGCGCGCGCGATGTGATCGAGGATCATGAAGGTGCCGAGCGAGCGCGACGCCTGGTCCGATTCGAAGAACGAGTAAACCATCGAGAGCCCGTCGCTGAGCACATCAGTGAGCGCGACCGCGAGGAGGTCGCCGGTGCCGCGTCCGTTGAGGGCGGTGTCGGGACCGCGAAGGCGGTATTCGACCATGCGGGTCTCGACGTGGCTGTCCTCCACCATCATCGCGTAGTCGAGCACCGTCATGTCAGCCATGCCGCCGTCCCGGTGCCGGGCATCGAGGTAGGAGCGGAATACCGAATACTGCTCGGATGTAGGCGACGCCACCCGCATGTCGCCGACGAGGTCGGCATTGCGCTCGAGAATGCGGCGCATGCTTCGCGTCGGCCGGAAATCGTCGGCGATGACCCTTACCGAGATGCAGGCGCGACAGGTCTCGCAAGCCGGCCGGTAGGCGATCGATTGGCTGCGGCGGAAGCCGCCATGGGTGAGCAGGTCGTTGAGCTCGGAAGCCCGGTCGCCGACCAGATGAGTGAACACCTTGCGCTCCTCCTGACCCGGCAAATAAGGGCAAGGCGACGGCGCGGTAAGATAGAATTGCGGGGTGTTGCGCGAGTGCTGGGTCACGGCGTTCTTGAACCGGCGGGCCATCGCCAGGATTGCCCGCGGAGTGCGTCTCGTCAAATCCATTGTCGCATCAACGGTTCCACTCGGTGCGGCGCAACCCCTCGGCGCGGGCCTGGTTGTTGATCACGATCGTGCCGACCAGCATGTCGTGCAGGAGCCGGCGGCGGTGGTTGAAAAAAGCGACCAGCAGCACGAACGGGGTCAGGAACGAAACGGTGAGCCAGTAGCAGATGGCGTGAACCGCACCCGAGCACGAAATAGGCCGGCGAGCCGTACCAGGTGCGCATCTCGATATCCATCACGCGCATGCCGATGGTCGCAGAGGCCGGGCTGCCGAAGGTGAGGCCGTAGTAGACTATCGCCCAGATCACCGCTGCCGGGGACAACAGCCAAAACAGCGCCCAGCCAAGCCCTAGCGTGACCAGGCCGAAGATGAAAATGAACACGGCCGCAAGCACCACCGGAATGGTGATGACCAGCACGTCGATCACGAATGCCATGCAGCGCCGTGCCAGCACACCTTCGAACAATTCCGGATTGAGCGCCGGGTCGATAGGCGTGGGGCTTGAGCTCGGTCGACACGCCGACCTTCCTCGGTTCGCTATCGCTCATGGCCAACCGTCCTTGCTATCCGCCTGCTCCGGCGGCAGATGGAGAGTAGACGGAATTTTCGCAAGAGGCACGGTCATTTCTGAGTTGGCGCCGTCCCGGACGACTGTGGATCGGCAGGAGTTGAGCCATGAGCATCAGCCGTTGCCGACGTCGAAGCAGCCCGGCGCACGATCGCGGGCCAGGTGCTGCGCACGCCCATGCTGCCGGCGCCCAAGCTGTCGGCGCTGACCGGGGCGCAGGTGCACGTGAAATACGAGAATCTCCAGGTAACCAACTCGTTCAAGGAGCGCGGCGCCCTCAACAAGCTGGCGTCGCTGAGCGATAAGGCGCGGGCGCGCGGAGTCATCGCCATGTCCGCCGGCAACCACGCGCAAGCGGTCGCCTATCATGCGGCCCGCTTGCGCATCCCGGCGACCATCGTCATGCCGGTGACGACGCCGTTCGTGAAGGTCGAGGCGACGCAGGCTCATGGCGCCGAGGTGGTGCTCGACGGCGAGACGATTTCCGACGCGCAATGGCGCGCGGAGGCGATCGCGCACGAGCGGGGCCTGACCTGGGTGCACCCTTATGACGACCCGCTCGTGATCGCAGGTCAAGGGACGATCGCGCTCGAGATGCTGGAGGAAGCGCCCGATCTCGACGCGCTGGTGATTCCCGATCGGCGGCGGCGGGCTCATCGCCGGCAATGCGGTTGCCGCCTGCGCGCGCAAGCCTGCGATCGAGATCATCGGCGCCGAGGCGGCACTCTACCCATCGTTCTGGAACGCCCTGCGCGGCGAAAACCGTCCGCTCGGCGGCCCAACGCTGGCGGAAGGCATCGCGGTGAAAAACGTCGGCGTGCTGACGCTGCCGATCGTGCGTGAGCTGGTCTCGCGAGATCGTGCTGGTCGATGAGGCCAGCCTCGAGCGTGCGGTCAATGTTTATCTCACCTTGCAGAAGACCATGGCCGAAGGCGCCGGCGCCGCCGGGCTCGCAGCCATGCTGGTCGAGCCGGATAGGTTCCGGGGGCGCGAGGTCGGGCTGATTCTTTGCGGCGGCAACATCGATCCGCGGATCCTCGCATCGGTCATGGTTCGAGAGCTCGAGCGTGAAGACCGCATCGTGTCGTTCCGTCTGACCATCCCGGACCGGCCCGGGGTGCTCGGCCAGATCGCCACCCGGCTCGGCCAGCTCGGCGCCAACATTCTCGAAGTGGACCATCGACGGCTGTTTCTCGACGTGCCCGCCAAGGGTGCCAAGCTCGACATCACCGTCGAGACGCGCGATCAGGAGCACGGCAAGAAGATATTTGCCGCGCTCGAAGCCGAAGGCTACAAGCCGGTGTGGATCGATACTGCGACCACGATGGAATGAGCCAGATATTGCGCGGCAATTGCGCTTACCGGCGCGGCTAGGTCGGGGGCTTACCTCATGCGCGAGAAGGAACTCCGCATTGCGCTGGTTTGCTTCGGCGGCATCTCGCTCGCTGTCTACATGCATGGCATCAGCAAGGAAATCCTCAAGCTCGTGCGCGCTTCCAGCGCCCTGCACGCAATCGCCGACCGCACGCGCCGCGCGCAGGCCTCTTTCTTCGATGCCCCGGAGCGAAACGGGACCGAATTCGACACCGAAGAAGTCTATTTCGAGCTTGCTGCGCGAGATCGGCCGCGAAGTCGAGTTGCGCGTGGTCGTGGACATCATTGCCGGCGCGTCGGCGGGCGGCATCAATGGCGCCATGCTCGCGCGCGCCTTGACCCATGACCTGTCCATGGACGCCTTGCGCGACCTATGGCTCGAGAATGCCGACGTCGCGATCCTGCTTTCCTCCGACGCGCGCGCCGGCACCTGGAGCAAGTGGTTCCTGCAGCCGTTCATCTGGGCCGCTGCCGCGACCGGCAGGTTCAAGTTGATCAAGGACATGGAGGTGCGCCAGAAGCTCTCGCTGTTCGTGCGCTCGCGCTGGTTTCGGCCGCCGCTCGACGGCCAGGTCATGGCTGGCCTGATGTATGACGCGGTCACCTCCATGGGCGCGGCCAAGAACCCCGCGGCATCGCTTCTTCCCTCCGGCCAATCGTTCGATCTGTTCGTCACGGTGACCGATTTTTATGGTTACCATGCGCTCGTTCAGATTCACGATCCGCCGCTCATTCATGAGCTCGACCACCATCACGTCCTGCATTTCAACTATCGCCGCCGCTCGAGCGGCGAGGTCGAGAGCGACTTCGATCTGGATAATGCGCCGGGCCTTGCCTTTGCCGCCCGCGCGACGTCGTCATTCCCCGGCGCCTTTCCGCCGGCGCGGATCGTGGAGATGGACGATGTGGTCGCGCGCCGGCAAGGCATCTGGCCGCGGCGGAGCCGAGTTCATTGCCAGATGCTTCCCGAACCATCTGCGTGCGGGCATCGATCCGGCCACGGCGTCCTTTCTCGATGGCGCGGTGCTCAACAACAGGCCCTTTCAGCAGGCGATTGCGGCCATTCACGGCAGGCCGGCCTATCGGGAAGTGGATCGCCGCGTCGTCTATATCGATCCCGATCCGCCGTCGCCGGTATCCGTCGCGTGGGCACAAGGTCCCGAGCTTCTTTGCCACCCTGCGTGGCGCGCTCTCGGACATCCCCAGCTCCCAGCCGGTCACCGACGAGCTTTCTCGTGTGCTCGAGTTCAACGAGCAGGTACGGCGCCTGCGGGCGATCATCGACAGCGCGCGTCCTCATGTCAGCCAGCTGGTGTCTCAAGGTCGTCACCACGACGTTCGACGAGGCGATGTCGGCAAATGATCTGCGCAACTGGCGCGAGCAGGTGAATTCACACGTGGCGCTCGACGCCGGTTTTGCATACCAGGCCTATGTGCGCCTCAAGCTTGCGTCCGTACGCGCCTTCGGCGCCGATCTCATCGCCAAGTTGCGGGGTGTGCCCGCGCAATCGCCGATGTCGCGGGTGGTGGCTGAAATCATCGACGTCTGGGCGCTGCGCAAAGGCATCGTTTACGAGCGCACCGACGGCGAAGCGTTAGAATTCGAGCCGCAGGACACCGGTCATCTTCCCGCCTGGGTGAATTATCTCCGGGTCTTTGACGTGAAGTATCGTGAGCGCCGGGTGCACTTTCTGATCGAGGGACAGAACCGGCTCTATCAACTGCTCGGTCAGGAGCGCTTCTCCGGCCTCGATCCGCTGATCGTCGATCGGCTGAAGCGGGATTTCTATCGGCGCCTCGATTTGTTGCGGCGGCGTGAGGATGTCCGCTACTACAGCCGCGAGGTTCGCGATCTGGTTGCCGATATTTTTCCCGCCACGCCTTCGGGCGCCGACGTCAGGCATCTTCACAGCTATGCCAAAGCATTCGCCGACCAGCACGCCGACAAGCTCGACCGATTGATCGAGCAATTGGGAGTGGAGATCGATCTTGATGCGAGCACGCGCGATCTCGACGAGCTGCTGGCCTCGCTCGATCCCGCGCAATGGCACCCCGAGGCGCGGCGCGAGGTGTTGGTCAACTATCTCGGGTTCCCGTTCTGGGACGTCTTGACCTTTCCCATCACCAGCGCCCGCGAGATCGGCGAGCTCAATGAGATTCTGATCGATCGAATCAGCCCCCAGGACGCCCGTGCGTTGAAAGGCTTCGATGGAATCGAAAGCCTGAAAGGCGTCGGATTCGGGCACTTTGCCGCGTTCCTGTCGCGCGCCTACCGGGAGAACGATTATCTGCTTGGCCGCCTGCATGCCCTCGACCGGCTGATCGACATCGTCTGTGATTCGGCCGGGATCGATTTCGCCAGGCATCGGATCGACGTGCTCGCGCTCAAGAAGCGGGGATTCGCCCGAGTTCTCGACGTCGAGGAAAGGCATCTTACGCACAGCAAGCAGCTGATCGCGGCCCTGCGCCGCACCGTAGCCGAAATGGACGGGTAGGACGGGTTGAGCACTTGCGATGCCGATCCTCAACGCTTCGCCAGCCGCAACACCGCCTCGATCATGGCCCTGGGGCTCGCGATGCCCTTGCCGGCGATGTCGTGGGCACTGCCATGCGCGACCGAGGAGAACAGGATCGGGCTGCCGATGGTCAGCGCTGCGGTCGCGTCCGCCGCCAGCAACTTCGCAGCGACATGCCCCTGGTCGTGCAGCATGACGATGAAGGCGTCGATCCCCGGCCTGTGAAACATGGTATCGGCGCCGAACGGACCGCTCACGGCAATGCCTTGCGCGAGCGCCGCCTCGATTGCCGGCCTGATCGCGTCGATTTCCTCGCGGCCGAACAGTCCGCCCTCGCCGGCGTGCGGGTTGAGGCCGCCGACGGCGATCTTCGGCGCGGACATCCCCATTCGCCTGAGCGCACGGTCGGTGGCCCGGATGACGCGGCCGACCCGCTCGCGCGTGATCATCGCGATCGCGTCCTTAACGCTCTGGTGCAGGGTGCAATGCGCGATCTTGGTGTCGCCGAAGCAGAGCATCAGATAGACGTCGTTCTCGTCGGTTCCGGTCTCGCGCGCTACGAACGAGGGATAACCGTCGAATTTTATGCCGGCGAGCGCGATCGAGGTCTCGTTCTGCGGCGCGGCAACGACAGCGTCCACCTCGCCCGCGAGCGCCGCCTTGATCGCGGTTGCGGCGAAGGCGAGCGAGGCGCGCCCGCCCGCCGCGCTCGGACCGCCGAACGCGAGCAGGCCTGCTTCCGGCTGGGTGCAGACCAGCACGTTGAGGCGATGATCCGACCAATCCGCATCGGTGCTGCACGAAACCACATGCAGAGCAGCATGGATGCCGCAGGCTTCGGCGTGTCGTTGGAGAACCGCGGGATCGCTCACTACGATCGGGTCGCAGACATCGCGCACGGCCGGATCGAGCGCGGCTTTCAGGCTGATCTCCGGTCCGATGCCCGAGGGGTCTCCGGCGGCGATGGCGATCCTGGCTTTGCCGCTCATGCCCGGGCGTCCATTCACGCATCGGCTTCGTCGCGCGATGCAGCGAGCAACAGCATCACTGCCAGGGCATCAGGGAAGCATGGATCACGTCCGGGACGCCCTGACCGCCGACCGACTTGATCGCGAGATCCACATCCTTCAGGCCGAACTTGTGGGTGGTGATCTTCTCCAGCGGAAAACGCTTGGAGGCGAGCTGCGCCAAGGCGAGCTCGCAGGCTTTGAAACTGTGTCCGCGTGCGCTCTTGATGGTGATGAACTTGACGGTGACTTTCTCCAGCGGGAAATTGGGGAATTCTTTCATCTCGCCCTGCACCACGATCGTACCCCCTTTGCGCTTGAGCGCTTCCACGCCGAGCAGAATTGGGATGGTCCCGGCGCCGGCGGTGCAGTCGAGCGCGACGTCGACCCCCTTGCCGCCGGTGATCTCCATGATGCGCGCGAGCGGATCCTCCTTCTGCACGTCGATCACGTGGTCGGCGCCAAGTTGCCTGGCGACCTCCATCCGTGCGGCGTCCTTGGAGGTGCCGGTGACGATGATGAGAGAGGCGCCGGCCTGCTTGCAAATCTACGGTTTGTGACAGTCCCTGCTGGCCGGGACCTTGGATCAGCACTGTGGAATTGTAACCGACGCCGCCATCGAACAGCGACCATTCGACCCCGTTTGCCATCGGAGTTACCAGCCCGGCCAGTTCCGGCGCAACACCGTGCGGGACGTGATGAACAACGGCATTCCACGG
Organism: uncultured Alphaproteobacteria bacterium; assembly: GCA_963831225.1. Taxonomy (GTDB): domain Bacteria; phylum Pseudomonadota; class Alphaproteobacteria; order Rhizobiales; family Xanthobacteraceae; genus VAZQ01. The sequence goes on along the minus strand of CAWHPT010000015.1, from coordinate 106,234 downwards.
CAGATAGACGTATTGGGCAAAACCGCCCCAGAGATGAGGAGCCTTCTCAGCAGACGTGTAGCCGTAGCGGATGCCATCGGGGTTGTGGCGCCAGTCGGTGTTCTCACAGTGGCGGTACTGGCCGAGATGACACCATTCGCACTTGCCGCACATGACATAGTGCTCCACGAACACCAGGTCGCCCTCCTTGAAGCCCTTGCGCCTGGTGAATTCGCGGCCGGCCTTGGCGATGGTTCCGATGTTCTCGTGGCCCATGATCACGGGACTTCTGGTCGGCGGTGTCTTGTACAATTTCACGTCGGTTCCGCAGATGCCGGCCACCTCCATCCTCATCAAGGCGGCGTCTTCCTGGATATCCGGCATGGGGTATTCACGAAGCTCGGTCTTGCTCGGGCCAACCCGCACTGCCGCCAAAACTTTCTCCACCACTGAGCAAGCCTCCATTACGATCTCACGCGGGTCGCCGGGCACCTTAGCGCGCTTTCCAGGTCGAGTGGATACCGGTCGGCGGCACGCAGTCGTGCGGTTGCCGACCACGGCGTGAATGCCTACTCTGTTATCGTCGGTCTCATGCGGGGCATGTAGGATGAGATGTTGCCGGCCTTGTTCGATAACGACGTGACCATCACGGATCAAGTCGATGCTCCGAAAAGAACAAAACGAGCTGTTGACGCAAACCGGTCCGGCGACCCCGATGGGGCGGATGTTCCGCGCCTACTGGATCCCGGCCCTGCTCGACGAGGAACTGCCGGAGAACGATTGCCCGCCGGTGCGGGTGAAGCTCCTCGCGGAGCGGCTGCTCGCCGTTCCGCGACAGCGACGGCAGGTATGGACTGATCGACGAATTCTGTGCCCACCGCGGCGTGTCGCTCTGGTTCGGCCGCAACGAGGAATCCGGCCTGCGTTGCGCCTATCACGGCTGGAAATACGACGTGACGGGACAATGCATCGACGTTCCGTCCGAGCCGCCCGAGAGCGGCTTCTGCCAGAAGATCAAGCTCAAGTCATACCCGCTGGTGAAGCGCGGCCCGGTGCTGTGGACCTATATGGGTGCACCCGAACAGCAGCCGCCGCTGCCGGAATGGGAATTCGCCACCGTCCCGGCCGATCAGACCTTCATCTCCAAGCGCCTGCAGGAGTGCAACTGGCTGCAAGCCATGGAAGGCGGCATCGACTCCAGCCACGTTTCCTTTCTGCACCGTGGCGACCTCGGCTCCGATCCGCTGTTCAAGGGCGCCAAGGGCAATCAATACAACCTCTCCGACATGCAGCCCTATTTCGAGGTCGTGGAGCAGCCCGGCGGGCTTTATATCGGCGCCCGGCGCAACGCCGAGAACGGCAACTACTACTGGCGGATCACGCCCTTGGGTGATGCCCTGCTTCACCATGATACCGCCGCGGGGCGATCACCCGATTCATGGCCACTTCTGGATTCCGATCGACGACGAGAATTGCTGGGCCTGGAGCTACGACTTTCATCCGGTACGGGCACTGACCCGCAGCGAGCTCGACGCCATGCGCGACGGCGCCGGCGTCCATTGCAAATACGAGCCCGGCAGCTACCGTCCGCTCGCCAACAAGGACAACGACTATCTGATCGACCGCGCCGCCCAGAAGGCCGGCAAGACTTTCAGCGGCGTTGCCGGGTTCGCGATCCAGGACGCCTCGCTGCAGGAGAGCATGGGGCCGGTCTGCGATCGCACCAAGGAGAACCTGGTCTCGACCGACAACGGCATCATCATGGCGCGGCATCGCTTGATGCGGGCGGCGAAGGCACTCGTGGACAAAGGCGTCATCCCGCCGGGCGTCGACCCCGCGCATCACCGCGTGCGCTCGGCTGCCGTGGTGCTGCCGCCCGACCAGGCGTTCAAGGATGCCGCCAAGGAGGCGCTCACCGCGCGCCCTGGCGTGGCACAGACGACGGTCTAACGGACAACGGAGGATAGACGACGCGGAGCAGTGGTCGAACGCTCGTTCGGTCGTCTGTAGTCTGTCCTCTGTCGTCCGGAGAGATGGCCGATCTCCTGAGCTGAAAACCGTCACCCGCACGCAAGGCAACAACCAGGCCCTCAAGGACGGCACCGTTGCGCCGCGAACCTTCGCGTTCGACTTCGAGGAGGTCCCCGTCCTGGTCGACGCGTTTCGCCGCATGGTGCGCGGTTTGGAGTTCGACATCTGCGAGATGGCGATCACCACCTACATTTGCGCCAAGGCCCATGGCAAGCGCATGACGGCCGTGCCGGTCTTTCTGGTACGCGCCTTCCATCATGGCGCGATCCTGCTCAATAACAAAGCCGGCATCCGCACGCCCAAGGATCTCGAGGGCAGGAAGGTCGGCGTCAACCGCGGCTATACCGTGACCACCGGCGTGTGGGCGCGCAGCATCCTGCAGGACGAGCATGGCGTCGACCTGAGCAAGATCACCTGGGTGCTATCCGGCGACGAGCATGTGGCGGAATACCGCGCCCCCGCCAACGTGGTGCCGATCGACGAAGGCAAGAAGCTGGGCGAGATGCTGGCGGCGGGGGAGATCGCCGCCGCGATCGGAATCGAATCCGGCCATCCGCACGTGCAGCCGCTCATCCCGAACGCGCTGGATGTCGGTCTCGCGGCCCTGCGCGCGCGCGGCCACTATCCCATCAACCACACCGTGGTGATCAAGGACGATCTCCTTGCCGCTCACCCTGACCTGGCGGCGGACGTCTTCAATACTTTTGCGCAAGCCAAGCGCGTTTATGTCGAGCGCCTCGAGACCGGCCGGATCGAAAAGCCGACCGAGGCCGACGAGGTTCATAAGAGGGTGATGGAGATCACCGGTGACCCGCTTCCTTACGGCGTCGAGCCCAACCGCAAGGTCATGGAGGATCTCATCGGGCACGCGCGGACGCAGGGCATCATCACCAGGCCGGTAACGGTGGAAGAGCTGTTCACCCCGAGCACGCACGGCCTTGTGGGGTAAGAAGAGCCAGCTGTCGCCAATCTCCCCGGAATTCCATCTTGCCTCCAGGCTTGGTGTCCTGCACGATCCGAATTCCCGGTAGCGCGATGTCGAGAATTCGCGACCAACGGGCCACCGCGAAAGCAGTTGGCAACAAGACCAGCAACCCAGATCGATCGGGAGGACCACGATGTTACGCCTCATCATGCTTGCCGCTGCTGTGGTTGGGCTCACCGGAGCGGCGTCCGCGCAAACTCATCCATGGAAGCCGGACAAGCCGATCACTCTGATCGTTCCGTGGGCGGCCGGCGGCTCGACCGACCAGGTGAGCCGCGTCACCGCGGCCGAGATCGAGAAGGCGCTCGGCCAGAAGGTCGTGGTGGTCAATCAGGGCGGCGCTTCGGGCTCGATCGGCACCCGCAACGCATTGCAGGCGCCGGCCGACGGCTACACCTGGACCGCCGGCGCTGCCAAGGACCTCGGCACCTACGTGGTCAGCGGCCTGCTCGACACCAGGATTGCGGACTGGCGACTCTATCTCAATGTCGTCAACGTCTCGATCCTCGGCGTCAACAACAACACCCCGTACAAGACCGCCCAGGACGTCGTGAACGCCATGAAGGCGAAGCCGGGGCAGGTATCGGTTGCAACGGCCGGCATCAACTCCTCGGGCCACGCGGCCATCGAAGCGTTCACCCGGGCGCTTGGTCTCACCTACAAGCATGTGTCCTATGACGGCGGCAATCCTGCGGTGATCGCGACCGTTGCCGGCGAAACCGAGGTCACGACCCAACTCGCGACCGAGCAGGCCAACATGATCCGCGGCAAGCGGCTGCGCGCACTCGCGGTGCTCTCCGACAAGCCGCTCGAGCTCGAAGGTTACGGCGCGATCGCGCCGATCACCTCGGCGGTTGCCGGCTTCAAGCCCGACGCCAACTATTTCGGCATTTTCGTGCCTAAGAACGTCCCGGCCCCGGTCCTGCAAACCCTCGACATGGTTTGGAAGAACGTGGTGATGAAATCGGAAGCTTTGCAGAAGTATGCGACCGCCCAGGGCGCCGTCTTCGCCCCCGCCTTTGGGGATGAGGCGCAGCAGCTGGTGATGCCGGCGATCCGCACCACGGCTTGGCAGTTGCAGGAGGGCGGCAAGGCCAAGGTTTCTCCCGACACTGTCGGCATTCCGAAGCCGTAGCGCGCCGCGTTCCGGCACAGCCGGCTCGCAACGCCATGCAACTGATGAAGGCGATATCGTCCGACCGCATCGGCGGACTGATCTGGATGGCCTTCGGCATTGCGGTGGTCTACGGCTCGTGGACGATGGATCGGCTGCAGTCGCTGGGCATTCCTCCGGCGACCGCGCCCGGCGTCGTTCCAGGCCTCATCGGCCTCGGCATCATCATTTTCGGATCGATCCTGCTCATCCGACGCGGGCGGGCGAGCGCCGACGCGACCGAACCGGTCGCCGCTGCGCCTGCCGACGCAACCTCGCCCATGCATCGGGGCGAGCTCGATTGGAAGAGAGTTCTGCTGAGCTGGGTGCTCTGCGTGACCTACGGCGGCGTGCTGCTCGGTGGCGGTGCGCCATACTGGGTGCTGACCACCGCCTTCCTGTTCCTGCACATTCTCCTGCTCGACGAAACCGAGCGCGTGCCGGCGACACTTACGCTGCGGCGCCTGCTGATCGCCGCCATCCTCGCGCCGGTAGCGGCGACCCTGGTCATGCTGACGTTCGAGCGCATCTTTTTGGTCCGCCTGCCTTGAGATCGCCGAGCCGCCATGTTTGACGGCCTCCTCATGTTCGGTCATGCGGTGGTCGGGTATCTCAACCCGGTCTCGCTCGCGCTTGCCTTCGGCGCGACCCTGCTCGGCGTGGTCGCCGGCTGCATGCCCGGCCTGAGCGCGACCCTCGTGATTACGCTGCTGACGACGTTGACCCTGAAGATGCAGGCCAACCAGGCGATCCTGGTTCTGGTCTGCGCCTATAACGGCGCGATCTATGGCGGCAGCCGCACCGCCATACTGCTCAATATCCCCGGCACCGCTGCGAACGCTGCCGCTTGCATCGACGGTTACCAACTCGCCCGGCAGGGGCAGGCCGGGCGCGCCATGGGAATCGCAACCACCGGCTCGGTGGTCGGCACGTTGTTCGGGCTGATCTGCCTTGCGCTGTTCACCCCGCTGCTGGGCGAGGTGGCATTGAGCTTCGGCGCGTTCGAATTTTTCTGGCTCGCGCTGCTCGGCGTCGTCATGTCGGGCAACGTGGTTGCGGCCGATCCGCTCAAAGGCTGGCTCGCCGGGTTCCTCGGTCTGTTCGTCGCCGCCGTCGGCCAGGAGGGCATGTATGCCTACGAGCGCTTCAGCTTCGGCAATGCGGATCTCGCCGGCGGGTTTGGGCTCATTCCAGTGTTGGTGGGAGCCTTCGGCTTCTCGGAGGTGCTCACCGTGATGAGTGAGCGCTTCGCGCGGCCCAAGCTCATGGAATTCGGCTCGCCGCTTCCCCGTATCATGGACGTCCTTCGGTATTGGCGCACGATCCTGCGCTCGGGTGTGATCGGCGTGTGGGTCGGCATCCTGCCGGGCGTCGGCGAGGACATGGCGGCGTGGTCGTCCTACGCCACGGCGAAACGGCTGAGCAAGGAGCCGGAAAAATACGGCAAGGGATCGATCGAGGGCCTGATGGCCGCGGAGACCGGGGACAACGCCTCGGTGCCGGGCGGCATCATTCCCGCTCTCGCGCTCGCCATCCCCGGCTCCGCGCCCTGCGCGGTGCTGCTCGCGGCCATGATCATCCATGGCGTGCAGGCGGGGCCGATGCTGATGGTCGAGAACCCGCAATTCGTCTACGACGTCGTTGCGATGGTGCTGTTCTCCACCATCGGGATATTATTCTTCGGGCTGTTCTTCATCCGGCCGCTGCTGCGCATTGCGCAGATCCCGCGCTCGATCATGATGCCGATCATCTTCGTTCTGTGCGTGATCGGCTCGTTTTCGCTGTCGTCGCGGCTGTTCGACGTCTACACCATGCTCGGCTTCGGCACGCTGGTCTTCATCATGCGCCGCTACGGCTACCCGGCAGCGCCGTTCGTGCTCGGGCTGGTGCTCGGCGATATTCTGGACAAGAACCTGCGGCGCGGCCTGGTGCTGAGCGACGGCGACTTGCTGCCCTTCCTCACACGGCCGATCAGCGCGCTGCTCGCCGTCCTCGTGGTCTGGACCTTCATCACCAACGTCCCGACTATCCACGCATTCATGCTGCGGCTGCGCAATGCGGTGATGGCTGGGCTGTTCCCGATATTCCGGAGGTTGGGCTGACCACATGCGCATCTCGCTGTGCAACGAGGTGATCACCGACATCCCTTTCGAGCGGCAGTGCGCGTTCGCTCGCAGCGTCGGTTACGACGGCGTGGAGATCGCACCGTTCACGCTGACCGACGACCCGACTGCCCTGCCGGTCGGGCGCGTTGCCGAGTGGCGCCGCGCAGCCGCCGACGCCGGGATAGCAATCACCAGCCTGCATTATTTGCTGCGCGCACCGGCTGGGCTGTCGATCACGGCATCAGGACAAAGTCCAGCGCCGGCGCACTGTCGATGTCATGCGCGCGCTCTGCGCGCTCGCCGCCGAGCTTGGCGCTCGCGTGCTCGTCCACGGCTCGCCAGATCAGCGCGTGCTCGCCGCCGGTGACGAGCACGATAGCCGCAAACGCGGGATCGAGTGCTTCGCCGCCGCCGCCGAGGCGGCCGCGCGGGCGGGCGTCGTCTATTGCATCGAGCCGCTGTCACGCCGGCAGACGCAGTTCATCAATACCGTCGAGGAGGCTGCCGGGATCGTGCGGGCGATTGGCAATAGCGCCCTGCGGACCATGATCGACTGCTCGGCGGCCGGGCAGGCGGAAACAGAGACGGTCGCCGATCTGGTTCGGCGCTGGGTCCCCACCGGTCTCATCGGCCACATCCATTTCAACGATCCGAACCGTCGTGGCCCGGGCGAGGGAGAAATGCGGTTTGCTCCCATCCTGGCTGCGCTCAAAGCCAGCAACTACGCCGGCGATTGCGCGATCGAGCCGTTCGTCTACGAGCCCGACGGCCGCACCTGCGCCGCCCGCCAGATCGGCTATCTGTGCGGCTTGATCGAGGCAGTCGGTTCATGAGCAAGACGCAATTGCGCCTCCTGGAGGCGAGCTTCTACGAGCGGCCAGTCGAGTTGCGGCTGCCGTTCCGCTTCGGCGTGGTGACGCTGACCGAGGCACCGCAGGTGTTCGTGCAGGCTCGCGTGCGGCTTGCCGACGGCCGCGAGGGTGAAGGCGTGTCGGCCGAGTTGCTGGTCCCGAAGTGGTTCGACAAATCGCCGGCTTTGAGCAACGAGGAAAATTTCGATCAGCTCCGGCGCTCGCTGGATATCGCGCGGCGGCACGTTCTCGATGCCGGAACCGATACTGCCTTCGGCCTCTCCGCGGCCGTCGAGGCCATGCACCACGCCGCCTGCGCCCAGGCGCGCCTCAACGGCCTTATTGCCTCGTTCGGGCTCGCGCTGATCGAGCGGGCGATCATCGATGCGCTTGGCCGGCTGGAAGGCGTGTCAGTGTTCCAGCTCGTGCGCACCAACGGCATCGGGCTCACCGCCGCGACGGCGAAAGACCTCGGCGGCTTCGATCTCGATGCATTTCTCGCGGAGCTGCGGCCGGCGCCATCGATCTTCGCGCGCCACACCGTCGGACTGGTCGACGCGCTGACCCAAGCCGAAACCGCGGGAAAGCGGCTCGACGACGGTCTGCCGGAGAGTTTGGAAGAAGTGATCGCGGCCTACGGCCATCGCCATTTCAAGCTCAAAGTTGCGGGCTCCCTCGATGCCGACATCGATCGCCTCGCGCGCATCTCCGCCGTGCTCGACCGCTTGGCAGAGCCGTATTTCACGACCCTCGACGGCAACGAGCAGTTCGTGGACGTCGATTCGGTGATCGCTTTGTGGCGCCGCATCCGCGCGGAGCCGCGCCTCGCCCGTCTCGCGGCATCGACCCTGTTCGTCGAGCAGCCGATCACCCGTTCGAAGGCGCTGGTTGAGCCGATCGACGCGCTGGCGCGCGAGGTCCCGGTCGAGATCGACGAGTCTGACGCCGACATCAATGTCTTTCCCGCAGCGCGCGCGCTCGGCTACCGTGGCGTCTCGGCGAAATCCTGCAAAGGTTTCTACCGGGCGCTGCTGAACCGCGCCCGCATTGCGCACTGGAACGCCCTTGCTGAATCGGGCGGCTACTTCATGTCGTGCGAGGACCTCACCACGCAGGCCGGCATCGCAGTGCAGCAGGACCTCGCGCTCGCCACCCTCGTTGGCGCGACTCACGTCGAGCGCAACGGCCACCACTATGTCGACGGCATGGCTGGCGCGCCGGTGCAGGAACAACTCCGGTTCCATGCTGCGCACCCAGAGCTGTACCAGCGCTCCGGCGGCCGTGTGCGCCTCGCTATCCGGTCGGGTGCGCTTGCAATCGGCTCGCTCGCCCGCACGCCAGGATTGGCGGTCGGGGTCATGCCGGACTGGGATGCGATGCGACCGATGCCTGAGCAGGTGCGCTAACCAACGAAGCTCGGCCAGCGCAGCCTACTTGTCGCCGATCACGGCAATGGCCGATATCTCCAGTATCATGCCCACCGCCGGCAGGCTGTGAACGGTGATGGTCGTGCTGGCTGGAAAATTCCCGTCGGGAAAGAATTCGCGCCGGATCGGCATCAGCGGATCGATCAGGCGCGGGTCAGTGAGATAGACGGTAATCGTGACGACGTCCTTCAAGCCGCCGCCGGCGCGTTTCACCACGGCATCAATGGCGCGGAAGATGACCCGCGCCTGGCCTTCGAAATTGCCGGCCATGGAATTGCCTTGCTCGTCGACGAGCCCGGTCTGTCCGGACACCCACACGATCTTGCCGCCCTCGGTAACGACGCCTGGGGAAAAGCCGCGCGATTGTGCGCGGTCGCCCTTGAGGTAGTCCCGCGCCTCCAGCGCGGACGTAGCCAGCAGTGACAAGGCCAGGAAAAGTGTAAGTGCGATCGATTTCATGGCTTGCTCCGTTCAGTGGGAGGAATGCCCCAAAGCCTGCAGGTTGGGTTAGCGCGGCCCGCGCTTGCGCTCCATGCCGGATGCCTGCGCCGCTGGCAACCCGACATTTGGGCCGCCATCTTGGGTTACGCGCGGAACAATGACTGAGCAAGAGGGGTGAGCATCGGGCGCCGCGCTAATCCAACTTACGGGCGCGGCTCGCACTCTCGAGGAATTCCAGGATGCGCGTCGGGACCGTCTCCTTGGTCTGGTTGGCGACGGCAGCGTTCCAATACTGCGACCGGGGCAGACATTCTTGCAGATAGCACGCCGCCGAGGTCGCATGCGCCGCATCATGACCTGGAATGATCAGGGCAGGGGTGTCGAGACGCAATAGATCCTCGGGCTCGCCCCCCGGTGCTGTATCGCGATCGAACATGGTGCGCGCCATGCCGGCGACCACCAGCTTGTAAGCGTCGGTGTCCTGCCGGGCGTAGCTCGCGCCGAAGGCGCGGTCGTGCTTGATGGCCGAAGCCCATGGCCCGCCCCGGGGATCCGCGCCGAACGGTTTGCCGTCCCTTTCGATCAGTGTGACTACCTCCGCAAGTCCGTGGTGCTGCACATACGCCAGGTGCTCGGCAAAGCGCTGATGGCTGCTGATGCGGTACCTGGCGCCGCCGACGGGCCAAAAAAGCACCATGCTCAACACGGTCTGCGGGTGAGCGACGGCAAACGCCGCCACCGGGCAGCATCCCATGCAGCCGCCCATCAGATGAGCCTTGCTGATCCCGAGATGGTCGAGCAGGCCCTTGCCCTGCGCCACGTAGTGCGTCCAGGTCACCCGCTCGACCCGGCCGCCCGACAGCCCGCACTCGCGCCGGTCGAACAGGATGCAGGTGTAGCTCTGCGGGAGATGCTCGAGCAGTCTGATCTCGGCGTAGACGCCCTGCATGCTCCAGGTTTCGACCGTCGCATTGAAGCCGCCCGGCGCGTACATCAGCAACGGTGGACCCGAGCCGATCACCTCGTAGCGCGTCGTGATGCCGTCGATGACGGCGGTTGCCATGGCAGGTCAGCCCTTGATCTGGCGGCCGGCGCGCACATCGTCGATCAGCGCCGCGAACGCTTCGAGGCTGATCCTGGCCACATTGGCGTAGGTCTCGCTTTGCGCGTCGATCCATTTCTCGGCATAGCCGATTGCGGTGTGGGCCAGGCGCATCCGTCCGTCGAGCCACGGCCCGCCACCGAACCCGCCCAGCACCGGGATCGAAACAGCGTTCACCACCGCGGCTCCCGCGACCGGTCCGGAATTGGTGAAGTCGAGCAGCGATGCGCCGGCGTCCTGCAGGAGCTGCGCCTCATGGACGAGCTTTGCCGTCGTCTCCGGCGGCGCCTGTGCACCGGTCGAGGCCTGAGCGTTGTATGGCACGCCGAACTGCAGGGCGGTCTGGGGGGTGAGCCCGAACTGCGCGAAGACCGGAATGCCGGCGCGCACGAGGGCGCGCACCGCATCTGGAAACCCTGCCGCGCCGTCGAGCTTGATCATGTCGGCGCCGCCCTCCTTGACCAGCCGGATCGCGGCCCGCACCGCGCTGTCCTCGCCCTCCTGCAGCGGTCCGAACGGAAAGTCGCAGCTCACCAGCGCACGTGTGACGCCGCGGCGGACCGCTTTGCAGACCACGAGCATCTCCTCCATCGTGACTTCGAGCGGATTGGCATGGCCCCACAAATTGACGCCGACCGAATCTCCCACCGAGACGATGTCTACCCCGGCGCGGTCGGCGATGCGCGCGATCTGATAGTCCCAGGCGACCACTCCAACGCTCTTTCGTCCGCCGCGCTTCATCTGCAAAAGCGCGGGAATGGTCACCTTGTCCTCCATGAGATGCTGGCTCTTGCTGGCTTCGGACGTTTGCGTCCGTTCTACCACAACAGCGAACGGCTGACAGCGCAGCAGACCGGCTCATGCCAGGACGGGACAGGCTTGCCATACGACGGCTCCGAGCCTGCTCGGGATGGCTGCCCGGCGCGAGCTCTTGCCAAAACGCCACCTGCCATCCGCGTTCCGAGCTTCCAATATCCTGCTACACTGCTTGCGATGGATCGAACAGTCGGAGAAACGACCTATGAAGCGGTTTTGCGCTGCGCTCGCGATTGGCGCCGTCACGATGTCCACGGCAACCGCCGACGATTGGCCTTCACGCCCCGTGCGAATGGTGAACACCTTTGCTGCCGGGGGCACCGCCGACGTCCTCACCCGTCTGGTGGCCGACCATCTCTCCGGCGCCTTCAAGCAGCAGTTCTTCGTCGAGACGCGCGCCGGCGCCGGCGGCTCGATCGGCGTGCAGTCGGTCGCCAATTCCCCGCCCGACGGATACGCTTTCGCTCTCACCAACATCACGCACCTGGTGCTGCTGCCGATCAGCAATCCCAAGCTCGGCTACGACCCGCACCGCGATCTCACCAACATCGCCTATGTCGCTGGTGCTCCGATCATGATCTCGGTCAACGCGGCAAGCGGCGTGCGCACATTCACCGATTTCATCGCACACGCCAAAAGAGCCGCGAGCCCGTTGACCTATTCTTCATCCGGCGTCGGCAGCTCGGGTCATCTGGTCGCGGAGTTGTTTGCGCAAAAGGCCGGGATCAGGGTCGAGCACGTGCCCTATAAGGGGGCATCGCAAGGCTTGATGGACCTCGTTGCCGGTCACATCTTCTTCTCAGCGCAGACCGTATCCTCGAGCGCGGCGCAGGTGCGCGGAGGCGCATTGGTCGCGATCGCGCATTCGCATGCGACCCGCCTTGCCGATTTTCCGGATGTGCCCACCTTCAAAGAAAACGGGATAGACCTCGTTGCCACGACCTGGTTCACGATCTCGGGGCCGGCGAAGCTACCCAAGGACATCGTCGAGAAGATGAACCGCGAGATCGTTCGCGCGGTATCGAAGCCGGAGGTGCAACAGCGCCTGCGGCAGGACGGCTTGATCGCCGAGGCCATGTCGGTCGAGCAATTGAAGCAGCACATCGATGCCGAGACCGTGCGTTGGAAGCCGGTGCTCGAACAGGCCGGTCTCATAACCAAGTGATCGCACGGTGTCATTCCGGCCGAGCGACCCCCCGGACCCCGGATCAAGTCCGAGGGCAGGCTTGTCCGGGGGCGCGAGAGCCGGAAACCAGTAACCACAGGACTGGATGTCGACCCGAACGGCGCGTGATCCGGCTGCTACTTTGAGCTGTTGAGCTTCTCAGCGACACGCGGCGAGAAATAACTCAGCACCCCGCAAGCGCCTGCACGCTTGAACGCGATGAGGCTCTCCATCATCGCCTTCTCGCCGTCGAGCCAGCCGTTCTGCACGGCGGCCATGATCATCGAATACTCGCCCGAGACCTGGTATGCGAAGGCAGGCACGTCGAACGTATCCGTTATCCGGCGCAGGATATCGAGATACGGCATTCCAGGCTTGACCATCACCATGTCCGCGCCTTCGGAAATATCGAGAGCCACCTCCCGCAACGCCTCGTCGGTATTGGCCGGATCCATCTGGTATGTGCGCTTGTCCCCAGTCAGTGTTGCCGACGAGCCCACCGCGTCGCGGAAGGGACCATAAAAGGCGGAAGCATATTTCGCCGCATAGGCCATGATCGACACATCGATGAAATCGGCCTGATCGAGTGCGGCGCGAATGGCGCTCGACCCGGCCGTCCATCATGTCGGAGGGAGCGATGATGTCGCACCCGGCCTCGGCCTCGACCAACGCCTGCTTGACCAGAACCTCGACCGTCTCGTCGTTTGCGATGGCGTCGCCACGCAAGAGGCCATCATGGCCATGGCTGGTATAGGGATCGAGCGCGACATCGCAGAGGATACCGAGCTCCGGCACCGCCTTCTTGATGGCGCGAATTGCGCGGCACACCAGATTTTCAGGATTGAGTGCTTCGCTGCCGTCCTGGTCGCGCAGGACCGGATCGGTATAGGGAAACAGAGCGAGGCACGGGATCGCGAGCTTGGCCGCCCGCTCGGCATCGCGCACGGCCTCGTCGACCGAGAAGCCGTTCCACCCCAGGCATCGACGCAACCGGCATGCGTTTCTTCGATCCGTCCACCAGAAACAGCGGCCAAATCAGGTCATCCGCAGTCAGCACGCTTTCCCGAACGAGCCGGCGCGTCCACTCGGCCTTGCGGTTGCGGCGCGGACGGATCGGAAGATCGAGACGCGTCATCGGGCGCAACCGGGACGAATGGGGCTTCGATCGGCCGGCCGTATTTGATCGCCATGGTTACGCTCCGCGCTGACAGCATTTCCTTTTAGCCGCTCGTGGAAAACCTCGCCAGCGGCTTGCGAGAGTTCCCGCATTGACGGCGTTTTCGCCCGCCTCTATCGGTCATTGGGCCCGTCGAGGTGCGGCAATGGACTTCGATCTGTCCGAGGAGCAACGCGCCATAAAGGATACCGCCCGCGCCTTCGCGCGCGATGAGATGATGCCCTATGCGCGGCAATGGGACGAGGAGGAGGTCTTTCCGGCGGCTACATTGCGGCGAGGCGCATCGCTCGGGTTCGGCGGCATCTATGTCGCTGCCGAGTCTCGGCGGCTCCGCGCTCACCCGGCTCGACGCTGCGTTGATCTTCGAGGAATTGGCGCAGGGCTGCACCTCGACCGCCGCCTACATTTCCATTCACAACATGGTTGCGTGGATGATCGATGCGTTCGCCTCGACGGAGTTGCGGATGCGCTTCCTGCCCGATCTTTCGCGCATGGCCAAATTCAGCAGCTACTGCCTGACCGAGCCGGATTCCGGCTCCGATGCCGCCAGCCTGAAGACCCGGGCCGTGCGCCGGCAGGAGCACTACGTCCTCGACGGGACCAAGGCGTTCATCTCCGGTGGCGGCCGCTCCGATTTGTATCTGGTGATGGCGCGCACGGGTGAGGGCGGCGCGCACGGCATCTCCTGCCTCCTGGTGGAGCACGGCATGGAGGGGCTTTCCTTCGGCGCGCAAGAGAAGAAGCTCGGCTGGCACTCGCAGCCCACGGCGATGGTGATTTTCGACCGCTGCCGCGTACCTGCCGGCAACCTGATCGGCGCCGAGGGCCAGGGCTTCAAGATCGCGATGGCGGCGCTCGACGGTGGGCGCCTCAATATCGCGGCCTGCTCGCTCGGCGGCGCGCAGTTCTGCCTCGATCGCACTGTCACCTATATGAGGGAGAGAAAGCAGTTCGGCACCCGTCTTGCCGACTTCCAGGCGCTCGGATTCCGGATTGCCGATTACGCGACCGAGCTGGAAGCGGCGCGGCTGCTGCTGTACCGGGCGGCGGCGGCGCTCGACCGGCGTGAGCCCGGCGCCATGCGGCTTGCTGCAATGGCCAAACGGCTGGCGACCGATGTCGGATTCGACGTCGTCAATGGCTGCTTGCAGTTGCACGGAGGCTACGGCTACCTGCGCGACCATCCCATCGAACGCGTCTTGAGGGATCTTCGTGTGCATCAGATTCTCGAGGGCACCAACGAGGTGATGCGGCTGATCGTGAGCAGGGATATATTAGGCAATTGAGACGTGCGCATCGGGAGCTAGGAGGCACCGGTGATGGATGATCCTTCGGAGACCGCAAAGTCACGTCCTTCGGAGTCAGCTGTGAAGCGAGCACACTATGCCGCTCGCCGCGAGTTCCGTTGTTTGATACCTGGCATCGGAGCCTCGAATGGAAGCCGTGCTCGCCATCGCCCAGCAGTTGGCGCTCGTCAGCGCCGCGGCCTTCACCGGCGCTGCCGTCTATATAAATCTTGCGGAGCAGCCTGCGCGTCTGCTGCTCGATGACAGGGCATTGCTCGCTCAGTGGAAGCCGAGCTACGCCCGCGGCTTCGCCATGCAGGCCAGCCTTGCGCTCGCATCGACGCTGTTTCGGGCTGCTGGCATTCTGGCTGACCCGCGACTGGCGCTGGTTGCTCGGCGCCTTGCTCATTTTTGCCAATTGGCCTTACACCTTGCTGGTGATCCTGCCGGTCAACACGCGCATCGAGGCGGAGCCCTCCGAAGCCGCCAATGCCGACAGCCGCAGCCTGATCGAGACCTGGGGCAGGCTTCACGCTGGTCGCAGTGCACTCGGCCTGGCGGCAACGGCCGTCTATCTGTGGGCCACCGTGTGAACGCAAAGCGGCGGCAACGAATCCGACACCTCGGCGCGCCGCAACGCTTGCTCGTGGCCTCTCGTCGGCGGGGGCGAAAAAGCGGCTACAGAGGATTATTTGCCGATGTGGGAATCGGCCTCGCCGCATAAAATCTGGCAACTGAACTCATAGCATGTCCCGATTTCAATGGACCGGGACATGCTCTATGAGTGCCGGCGATGAATTCCGAGCCGGACATCTTGTTCGAGCGCCGCGGGGCAGCCGGACTCGTCGCCCTCAATCGACCGCACGCGCTCAATGCCGTGTCGCATGACATGGTACGCGCGCTCGCGCAGAAGCTCGTCGGAATGGGAGGCCGATGCGGCGTTCATGCGTGTGATCGTCACCGCCAATGGCGGGCGAGCGTTCTCGGCGGGCGGCGACCTGCGCGCGCTCTACGACCTCGGCCGTGCCGGACGCTACGACGAGGCGCTCGGCTATTTCCGTGACGAATATGCGCTCAACGCCCGCATCAAGCGCTATCGCAAGCCCTATGTCGCGCTCATCGACGGCATCGTCATGGGCGGCGGGGTGGGCGTCTCGGTGCACGGGTCGCATCGCGTTGCCGGCGACAAGTTCGTGTTCGCCATGCCCGAAGTCGGCATCGGGTTCTTTCCCGACGTCGGGGCCACCTGGTTCCTGCCGCGTCTGCCCGGCGAGCTCGGTCTCCTTTGCGCCCTCACCGGCGAGCGGCTCGATGCTGCCGATGGCGCCGCGGCTGCAGGCATCGCCGACCCACCGGGTTCCGCTCGGCGCAGTTCGCCGATCTGCTCGACGCATTGTGCGGGGCAGTCGCCGGTCGATGCGCTGCTCGGCGCGTTTGCGCAGCCGCCGCAGAGAGGGGCCGCTCGGCGGCGCGCCAATCCGCCATCGACCGCCTGTTCCAAGGCGATCGAAGTCGAGGACATTCTTGCAGCGCTCGATGCCGAGGCCGCCGCGGGCGGAACGCATGCGGGTTTCGCCGCCAAATCAGCCGCCTCGATCCGCACGAAATCGCCGACGAGTCTCAAGATCGCGCTCGAGCAGATGCGGCGCGGCTGCGACGCTCGAATTCGCCGAGTGCATGCGCACAGAATTCCGCATAGTCTCCCGCATCGTGCGGGGAAACGACCTCTACGAAGGAATCAGGGCGGTGATCGTCGATAAGGACCTGTCGCCGCGTTGGCAACCGCCGACGCTCGAAGCGGTCGAGCTCGGCGCAGGTAAAGCAGCATTTCGCTCCGCTCGCGGGCGAGCTCGAGCTGCCATGATCGCCGGCAGCGAGCAGCCGCAGATGCTCGAGCCGGTTCATGCCGGCGAGGGCGAAACCGAGGCAAGCGGTGGCCTTATTGTGCTGCTCGTATTCGTGCGCGTCATGGCAGTCGTATCGCTTGCCAAGGGCGTCTATCATTGGACGGTCATATGCGGGATCAATGCGCCGTTTCCGTCCGGTTTCGAATTCCTATCCGACCCCCTATCAGGTTGCGACGGTGTTCTTCGCGATCATCGACCTGGTGGCAGGCGTGGGGCTGTGGCTGGCGGCACCATGGGGAGCGGTGGTGTGGCTCACCTCGATCATTTCGATGGCGGCAGTGGAGGTCTTGTTTCCGCAAATCTTCGGCGGCAGCACGTGGATCGTCGTGGTCGAGGTAGTCCTGCTCTGCACGTATTTGGGGCTCGCTTTGATGGCTGCGCGGGAGCCGGCGTGAGTTCGTGACCATTTGCCAATCGGATCGGGAGCGACGCTATGGCGAACATCGGTTTCATCGGGCTCGGCAATATGGGGCTGCCCATGGCGCAGAACCTCGTCAAAGCCGGGCATGCCGTCTCGGGATTCGACGTGAGTGAATATGCCGCCGAGCGGCTGGTCACGGGCGGCGGCTCGCGGACAGCTTCGATTGCCGCAGCGTGCAAAGATGCCGAGTTGGTGATCACCATGCTGCCGGCTGGCGAGAACGTGCGCGAGGTCTATCTCCGCGAGGACGGCGTGCTGGCAACCGCAGCAAGGGGAACGCTGCTGGTCGATTCATCGACCATCGACGTGAGGACTGCGCGCGACGTCGCGCAGGCAGCGCACGACAAGGGACTGGCCATGATCGACGCACCGGTTTCGGGCGGTGTCGCCGGCGCACAGGCAGCGACCCTGACTTTCATGGTCGGAGGACCCGACGAAGCCTTTGCGCGCGCGCAGCCGGTGCTCGAAGCGATGGGCAAGACCGTGGTGCATGCCGGCGGCGCCGGCAACGGCCAGGCCGCCAAGATCTGTAACAACATGGTGCTCGGCGCGTCGATGATCGTCGTGTCGGAGGCGTTTCTGCTTGCGGAGAAGCTCGGTCTCGACGCACAAAAGCTGTTCGACATCGCATCGAAATCGTCGGGACAATGCTGGTCGATGACCAGCTATTGTCCGGTGCCGGGACCGGTGCCGAATTCTCCTGCAAACCGCGACTATCGGCCGGGCTTCACAGCCGACATGATGCTCAAGGATCTGAAGCTCGCGCAAGCCGCGGCACGCGCGACGCGTGCCATCACTCCGTTGGGCGCGGGTGCGGCCGCAGTCTACGAGCAATTCGTGGAGAGCGGTGGCGGCAACGTCGATTTCTCCGGCATCGTCCGGTATCTGCGGGGGACGTGACCGACCGCATTCATTCGCGCAACGTCCGTGATCAGTGCCCTTCCAGAAGCGTAAATGGAAGGTTATGGCGAACGCTGCAATTGTCGATGCAATCGCGCATTCACCATGGCAAATAAACCCTATCTTTATCGTGTTGTTTAAACCGATTTTAGACCCTGCCCGCGTAGTGTCTGCGCGAGCGGGGGAAACAGGGCCTCGCCGTCAAAATAAGACAAGTCACAGGAAGGCGTCACTATGAAAGCCGTTGCCAAGGCTGTCGAGCCGGCCGCCCGCGAACCGCGCTTCGACCACACCCGACCGCTCTATCTCGAAGCTTTGACTTTGGTGGAGCGCCTGCACCGGCGGCTGCTCGACGTTATAAAGGACGAGTTCGACCGCCGCAGCCGCGCAGATATCAATTCGGTGCAGGCGCTGCTGCTGTACAATATCGGCGAGAAGGAGCTTACCGCAGGCGAATTGCGCACTCGCGGATACTACCTCGGCTCCAACGTGTCCTATAACCTCAAGAAGCTCGTGGAAATGGGCTTCCTCGATCATCAGCGCTCGCGCGTCGACCGGCGCTCGGTGCGCATCAAGCTCACCGACAAGGGTCGTGAAGTCCGCGACATCGTCGACGCGCTCTACCAGAAGCATGTGCGCACCGTGGAGCAGGTCGGTGGCATCAATTCCGACGAGTTCGCGACCCTCAACAAGTCGCTGCACCGCCTCGAGCGGTTCTGGACCGATCAGATTCTCTATCGACTCTGACTTGGCAGGGCGGCGGACTTTCCGTTGGTTTCGGCGCGCCAAGTGGAGCGTTGCTCCACTGAGTTCACGCCGGGACGGGTCGTTGCACCCGCCCGGCCATTTCGCGCCATCCGTGATAGACGAGATCGAGCAGTGCGCCTACGATCGCGGCCGCCTCGGTGTGCGAGAACGCCTGCGCTGCGCCCATGTGGCGTCGCCGGCGTTACGCGCGATCACCTTCATCGACATCGAGCGGCAGCAAGGGATTGCCGCCATTTGTCCCGCTGTCCCGTGCCCCCCGGCATCCATGCCGTGCAGGCATGGGTACCTGCTCTTCACTCCCGCGGATCACGGCCGCCGCATTTTGGCGGAACGAACCCAACTCGGGATACGTCAAATCTTGCAACCCAGTGGTGCGAAAACGTTGTGGAAAAGTTTGCGGCTGCGCGGCAGCGGAATTGCTCCACGAAATGTCCCGAACGCACCGGGGTTACGCCCCCTGGAGTGGTGTAGGACGGCGGACCAGGCCGCGAGCGAGCGCGCCGCAATGAAATTTCCGCACCGGAGTTAAGCGCGATTCGGCTCACGCAAGCCGAGGACCAGGAGACGCGCATGAACCTCATCAAGGCGCTGCAATACGCCAGCTTGCTTGCAGCAAGTCCAAGCATTGCCTGCGCGCAAGCCGCCGCCGATTTTCCGGCGCGGCCGGTCAAGCTCGTGGTTCCGTTTGCAGCCGGCGGCCCGACCGACGTTGTCGCCCGCATCCTCGCCGATTTTCTGGCGACGCGGTGGGCCGGGCAGTCCGTCGTGATCGAGAACCGACCCGGTGCCGGTACCATCATTGCCACCGCAGCGGTCGCCAGCGCGCCGGCCGATGGCCACACGATGCTGGTTGCGACCAATTCCCTGCTGATCAATCCTGCCATCGGGCAGAGACTGCCGTACGATACCGGCAAGGATTTTGCGCCGGTGAGCATGATAGCCACCCAGCCGGTGGCGCTGGTTGCGAACAAGTCGTTCCCGCCCATCACCATTCCTGCTCTCGTCGATCTTGCCAGGACAAGCGCCGAGCCCCTCAATTACACCTCGCCGGGACCGCGCGGGGTCGGGCATCTGGCCGGCGAGATGCTCAAGCAGCGCGCCGGCATCAGGATGACCCACATCAATTACAACGGTAGCGCACCGGCCTTGATCGACGTCATCGCGGGACGCGTCCCGATGATGTTCGACGTCTGGCATTCGGCGAAGCGTTATGTCGATTCCGACGAGCTCAAGCTCATAGCCGGCGCCAGTGAGAAGCGCTTGCTCGATGCGCCGCAAGTGCCGGCCATTGCCGAGACCTATGCAGGATTCGACGTCATGGCGTTCAACGCCCTTGTTGCGCCGGCCGGAGTGCCGGCGGCGGTGCTGGACAAGCTCTCCGCCGATATTCGTGCGGTCGTCAACTCGAAGGAATTTGCCGACAAGGTCCGTCACCTCGGCATATTCCCGCTCGGCAATGCTCCGAAGGAGCTCGACGCCTGGATGCGTGGCCAGATTGCCCGATGGAGGGAGATCGCCACCGCAGCCGACATCAAGGCTGATTGAGGGACGCCCCATGATCGCGGACCCTGGTGCAAAGATTCACGCCATCGACTGCGATGTGCATCCGACGGTGCAGGGAATGAAGGCGCTGCTTCCGTACCTCGACGACTTCTGGCGCGAATCGGTCGAGGAGCGGGGCATCGAGTTGCTCGAAACCGTCGCCTATCCACCCAACGCGCCGTTGACCTCGCGACCGGAATGGCGGGGCAAGAACGGCCGCGCTGCCACTGATTGCTCTCAGCTCGCTGAGCAAGTGTGCGACCACTGGCAGGCCAACATCGCGATCTGTAACTGTCTTTATGGCGTGGGTCTGCTTTTCAGCGAGGACATGGCGGCGGCTTTCACGCGAGCACTCAACGATTGGATGGCTCGGGAATGGCTCGATCGCGATCCGCGGCTACGCGCCTCTATCATCGTGCCGATGCAGAATACCGAATATGCGGTGGATGAGATCGAGCGTTGTGCCAAGGACCAGCGCTTCGTACAGATCCTGGTCCTGGCCATGCAGGAAAGTCCGCTCGGACGGCGGCAATTCTGGCCCATCTACGCGGCGGCCGAGCGTCATCGGCTGCCGCTCGGCATTCATGCCGGGTCGACCTACCGCCATTCCATCACGTCGCTCGGATGGCCGAGCTATTTCATCGAGGACTATGCGAGCCACTCCCAGGCGTTCCAGTCGCAAGTGGCGAGCCTGGTTTGCGAGGGCGTGTTTGCCAAGTTCCCGGGACTCAAGGTGGTGCTGCTCGAATCCGGGGTGACGTGGCTGCCCGGTTTTCTCTGGCGGTTCTCGAAGTTCTGGCGCGGGGTGCGCTCGGAGGTGCCCTGGGTCGACCGCTCCCCGGCGGAGATCGTGCGCGATCACTTTCGCCTGACCATCCAGCCGTTCGACGCACCTGCGGACCCCGATCTCGTGGAACGGGCGATCGACCATCTACGTTCCGATGATATGCTGCTCTATGCTTCGGACTTCCCGCATTGGCAGTTCGATGGCGACGAGACCGTGCCAGCCGGGATCCCGAATCCGTTGCGTCACAAGATCATGGTCGAGAACCCGCTCGCGACCTATGTCAGGCTGCAGAGCAGCTAGCGCACCGGATTGACGTTTCTACGGCGACACCGCGAGCCGGGCGCGCCGAAGTGGAATGGAAGGAGGAAGCGCGATGAATGTAGAGATGAGACAACCTGCATCCGGCACCGAGGTCCGCGTCGGCATCATCGACTGCGATATCCATCCCAAGAGCGCACTCGAAGACTTGCGTCCCTATCTGAGCAACCGCTGGTGGGATTATCTCCAGACCTATGGACAGCGGCAGCGCCACGGTTACGTCAAGGGCTTTCCGTATCCGAAGAGTCAGCCGCTGGCATCGCGGCGTGACTCCTGGCCGCCGGGTGGTGGCTTGCCGGCAAGCGACCTCACGTTCATGCGCGAGCAGCATCTCGATCTCTACGGCATCGAATGGGGCATCATGAACCCCCTCTCCCCGACCGGGCAAGGCGAGCAGAACGACGAGCTCAGCGCTGCCATGGCGTTTGCATGCAACGAGGACCAGCTCGAGCGCTGGAACAAGCGAGAGCCGCGCCTCAAGGCTTCGGTCGTAATTCCTTACGAGAACGGCGAGCTCGCGCGCACCGAGATCCGCCGGCGGGAAGGTGACCATCGCTTCGCCCATGTGCTGTTTCTGAGCCGCACCAGCGAGCTGCTCGGCAAGCCGCGCTATTGGCCCATTTTCGAGGCCGCGGTGGAGGCGGGGCTTCCGGTCGGCGTTCACGTCTTCGGTTCGAGCGGCCGGCCAATGAGCAACACAGGCTGGCCGTCTTTCTACATCGAGGAGATCACCGAGCATTCGGCATCCTTGGCGGCATCCGTCACGAGCCTGATCGTCGAGGGCGTGTTCGAGCGATTCCCCGACCTGAAAATCGTGCTGATCGAGGCCGGCTTTGCGTGGCTGCCCTCGCTCGGCTGGCGTCTCGACCAGAACTGGAAGCGCTTGAAGGATGAAGTCCCGCATCTCAGGCGCGCGCCGTCGGAATATCTGCGCCAGCATTTCTGGGTTTCCACCCAGCCGATGGAAGAGACGGAGGAGCCCGAGCATCTGATCGACATCATGGATTGGATCGGCTGGGACAAGATCATGTTCGCCAGCGACTATCCGCATTGGGACTTCGACGATCCGTTTCTGGCTCTGCCGCCGAGCTTGAGCAAGGAGCGCCGTGACAAGATATATTCCGCGAACGCCAAGGCGCTCTATCGGCTCGATTGATGCCGAAGCATGTGGTCGCCGCAGTCGGTGACTTGCCGCCCGGTACGCGCAAGCTCGCCGAGGTCAACGGTCGTGCCATCGTGGTCTTCAATATCAGCGGCGAATTCTTCGCCCTCAACAATCGGTGTCCGCATCGCGGCGGCAGCCTTTTTCACGGCCGCCAGACCGGGGTCGTGGAGTCCGCTGAGCCCGGACGTTATTGCTATTCCCGTCCCGGCGAGATCATCCGGTGCCCATGGCACGGCTGGGAGTTCGATATCCGCAGCGGGCAATCCTGGTGCGATCCCACGCGCATCCGGGTGCGCAACTACCCGGTATCGGTGCAGCCGGGGACGCGGGTAGTCGCCGGGCCTTATGTCGCAGAAACCGTGCCCGTGACGGTCGAAGGCGATTACGTCGTGGTCGAGGTCTGACGCGATCAGCCGGCCGAGAATCGCGAATTCCATTTCGAGCGCGGCTGTGTCTTCGCTGCCTGATCGCCGAAGGTCGGCGACGAAGCTCGACCGACGCCATAGCTTGGCGAGTCGGGCCGTGTATGCTATCGCCCCCGACGTTGCGACGACGCTGCGGGGGCGCAGGCCCAGCTCAAAGTGATGGAAACTCGATGACTGAACCGTCGCCTTCCCACGCCGATCCGACGAACCTGTTCAGGGATTCGCTGGCGGCGGCCGATCCCGAGATTGCGGACGTGGTCCGCTGCGAGCTCGGCCGCCAGCGCGACGAAATCGAGCTGATCGCCTCCGAAAACATCGTCAGCAAAGCAGTGCTGGAGGCGCAAGGCTCGGTTCTGACCAACAAGTATGCCGAAGGTCTGCCGGGGCGGCGCTATTATGGCGGCTGCCAACACGTCGACGTGGCCGAGACTATCGCAATCGAGCGGGTGACCAGGCTGTTCGGATGCAAGTTTGCGAACGTGCAACCGCACTCGGGCGCTTCCGCAAATGTCGCAGCTTTCATGGCGCTGATGGCGCCGGGCGACACGTTCATGGGACTCAATCTCGCGGCCGGCGGGCACCTGACCCATGGCTCTCCGGTCAACCTGTCGGGGCGCTGGTTTCGGCCAGTGCCTTATGGCGTGCGTCGAGACGATCACCGCATCGACCTCGACGAAGTGGTGAAGCTTGCTCGGCAACACAGACCGAAGGTGATCATCGCCGGCGGGTCGGCCTATCCGCGCATCATTGATTTCCCGCGCTTTCGCGAGATCGCAGACGAGATCGGTGCCAAGCTCCTGGTGGACATGGCACACTTCGCGGGCCTGGTCGCCGGCGGGGTTCATCCCAGCCCGTTTCCGCACGCCCACGTGGTTACCTCGACCGCGCACAAGACGTTGCGCGGGCCACGCTCGGGCTTCATCCTCGCGAACGACGAGGAGCTGGCGAAGAGGATCAATTCGGCGGTCTTTCCCGGCTTGCAAGGTGGTCCATTGATGCATGTCATTGCCGCCAAGGCGGTCGCCTTCGGCGAGGCGTTGCGGCCGTCCTTCAAGCTCTACGCCCGGAACGTCGTCGCCAATGCCAAGGCACTCGCCGAGAGACTCAGGTCGAAAGGTCTCGACATCGTGTCCGGCGGTACCGACACGCACCTGATGCTGGTCGATCTGCGGCCGAAGCGGCTTACCGGCAAGATCGCGGAAACGGCGCTCGGCCGTGCCCACATCACCTGCAACAAGAACGGCATTCCGTTCGACCCGGAAAAGCCGGCGGTGACCTCGGGCGTGCGCCTCGGCACGCCGGTTGGCACCACGCGCGGATTCGGGATCGCCGAATTCCAGCAGATCGGCGACCTGATCGTCGAGGTGCTCGACGCGCTCTCACACAGAGGCGCCGAGCAGGACGCGGTCACCGAAGCTGCGGTGCGGCAGAAGGTCAAGAAGCTCGTCGACCAATTCCCGATCTACAGTAATTTGACGACAGAAAACGGATGACGGGAGGACAGACGATCGATCGTTGGCCCATCCAGAGGGCAATTAGTTAGTTAAGTTAGGCTCCCCTTCATCCGTTCTCGGTCGTCCGTCTTCTGTCGTCTGTCCCCGAAGGGAATTTCCGTAATGCGCTGTCCCAATTGCGGCAGCCTCGACACCCAGGTGAAGGATTCGCGCCCGACCGAGGATAGTTGCGTGATCCGCCGCCGCCGCGTGTGTCTTGCCTGCAATTCTCGCTTCACCACCTTCGAGCGCGTGCAACTGCGGGAACTGGTCGTGATCAAGCGCAACGGCCGCCGTGTGCCGTTCGACCGCGACAAGCTGTTGCGCTCGGTGCAGATCGCGCTGCGCAAGCGGCCGGTCGAACCGGAGCGCATCGATCAGGCCGTTTCCAAGCTCGTACGCGAGCTCGAAAGCCAGGGGGAGAGCGAAATTTCCTCCGAGACGGTAGGCGAGATGGTCATGGAAGCATTGCGCGCGCTCGACGACGTCGCCTATGTGCGCTTTGCTTCGGTCTACCGCAATTTCCGGGAAGCCAAGGATTTCGAAGCCGTGCTCGACGAACTATCGGGCGAAGAGGACGGCAAGCCGGACGCAGCGGCGAATTAAGCGAAAGCCCCGCCGAAGCGGGGCTTCTCGATAGCGGCGTTGACCTTAATTAGCGCCAGGAGAGGCCGGGGCCGGCGTATTGGCTGGCGCCTTGGGCGCAGGAGTTGCAGGGGCAGGCGCGCGCGGGCTTTGCCCCGTGGTCTCGGTTGCCGGGGAACCGGCTGTGCTTGGAGCATTATCGCGGGAAGCATACATGGCGAGGCCACCCAACAAAAGCAGCGCGATGACAGCGGCGGAGATCCACCCCACATTGCTTCCGGAAGTGACAGGCGCGTCGGCATAGCTGTTACGCTCGAAATCGCGGCTGCCGAGGTCGCGATTGCGATCGAAGTCCCTGGTGCGATCAAAGTCTCTGGGGTCCGACATAAGTGCCTCCTGAACGTGAACGACGGAGCTAGAACGCCCCGCTCGCGCTCTGAGTTCCTGATAATGAGAGCCCGAAAAGGGATGGAACTCGAAGCCTCCCGCCGCCGTTGACAGGGGGTCTGGAGCATATCCCCGCGATCGCGACCGCGCCCTGCTCCAGCAAAAGACCCCGGACCGTCGCGGCCGGGGTCTTTGTTATGGGCAACCACCGCAAGCGAACGGTGCGCGGATTATCTGGCGCTGTGAGGTACCCGCGACAGCAAATCGAACAATGCCAGCTTCTCGTCGATGCCTGCTTCGACGCGAATGAGCCCGCGCGATACCGCGTCTCCAGCCGGCAATCGGCCGTCGATCACCGATCTGATCACGCCTGTGCTGCTCAAGACAACCGGCTCGCCGCCCATGGGCCCTTCAGTATGGATGCTGAGATCAAATCCAGACGGGCTCGGTGCGAACCGGCTCCATAGCGCGGTGTCGATCAGCAGAAGCGAAAAGCCGGGAACGTGATTGCGGTCGTTACCCGCGGGATCCAGGAGCTCGCGGAAGCGCTCGATTTGCTTCACCATGCGATGGTAAGCAACCATCGAGGCCGGTGGTGCCGCGGCCGGAATCTCGATGGTTCCGGCACTGGCTGCCGCGTCGATCGCCATCGCGACATCGACTGCGCCGGGATGCGCGGCCGACAAGCCGAGCCCGGGCACGCCGTGATACGAGCACGCGTGCGCGAGAGTTCTGCGGACCAAGCGTGCAGGCCAAGACCGCGGCGATCCAAACACCCGACCATTTTTCCGCAGCAATCACCTCGGCGTTCGCACGCGTTCGAGCAAGCCATCCACCGTGGCGTGGAATTTCTCCCATGGTGCTTCGCGATCGCTCTGGTTACGCACGATGATCGAATTGCCGGCGTAGAACCGCTCGTAGAGCATGTGACGGCCGGCGAATTCCGAGCCGATCAAGTCCCAGGCGAGCTTGTAGAGCTTGAGCCGGTCGATAGCCGGCATTGATGCAGTGCCCCACCAGCGCTCGAACCGATCCTTGAGCTCGGGATCGGCGACAAGATCGATGCTCGCCGGCATCTGCAAGGGTGCCGCGCCGGCGAGCGTGCGCAGAATGTCGATGATCTCGGTGTGGTGCTCCTGGCACCAGTTGAGCGTGGCGTAAACCATCCTTCGATTGGGGGTCACGAAGCCGACCGGCCATGGCTCGCAGGCCTCGATCTGCCCATTCACCAATCCAGCGATCGTGGCTTCGAGCGCCGCCAGGCGGCCGAGCGTTTCTCGCACCGCCGGTATCTTCTCGATGCCGTTGGCCTGGCACATGCGGCTGGCGAGGCCGACGATCAGTCCCATCTTGGCCCAGAAGCGGATGTTCGACTGCTGGTTCTGATAGCAGTTCGCCGGCGTCTCGATATAGATACGGCGCGACATCGCGCCGTCGTTGTGCAGGAAGACGCGGCTCCAGGGTATCGTGACGCGGTCGCAGACCAGCACCGTGTCGGTCTCGTCGAAGCGATAGCTCAGTGGATAGTCCGCTTCGTGGCGGGCATGGCGCTCGTAGGGCTCGCGCGCCCAGAACGAGACGCCCGTCGCATTGATCGGGAGCGCGGCGGTTATGCTTTCACTCTGGCGCTTGTCGTCAATGGCAGTGAGGTTGCCGATCCAGACCTCGTCGGCAAACACCGCCCCGGTTGCCAGCATCTTCATGCCCGAAACGATGACGCCGTTCTCGTCCTCGCCGATAACCTGCAAGCTCGGATCGTCGCGCACCTCGCCGGTATAAATCTCACGGCTGCGAATTCCGGAAGGCGGCGTGACCGCAAACGAAAGATAGAGATCGTTGCTGCGGGCATACTCATAATAGCGCATGAGGTTCTCGCCGCAGCCGGGCCGCAGGCCTTCGAGCAAGTCGGGCTTCATGGCGAGACCGGTGACGAGACCCGCGACGTGATCGGGCGAGCGCCCGATCAATCCATAGGTGGCGTCAGCGACTGCCTTCATTGCGCGCATGCGCCTGGCGAGATCCTCGCGGGTGCGGCAGCGCAGCCAGGGCAGCCCGAATCGCTCGCCGTTCTCCTCGAAGGAGAACAGGTCGTGCTGCTCCGGATCGGACGTGAGATCGTAGAGGCCGGCAATGGTTTGGGCGCCGTTCCTGAAGGCCGGGTGGGAGGTCACGTCGTCGACGCGCTCGGCGCCGATATAGATGGCGCGTCCGTCTCGCATCCGTTCGAGCTTTTGCTTGCCGTTGATCAGCATCGCGGCTCCGTCGAGGAAACAGGCTCCGAGCCGCACTGGTCCGCGACACGAGCGTCATCCGGCCTTATAACGTCACTCGGACAAGGCATGAAAGATCAAGTGGAGCACGATAGATCGAGTGACGCCGCACCGGTGAGCGGTTTGGATGATGCGCGCTTCATGGCGCTCGCGCTGACGCTCGGCCGGCGCGGGCAGGGCCGCACCTGGCCCAATCCGGCAGTCGGCGCCGTGGTCGTAAAGGACGGTGTCATCATCGGTCGCGGCTGGACCCAACCCGGCGGACGGCCGCATGCCGAAACCGAGGCCCTGCGCCGTGCCGGAGGGCATGCCCGTGCCGCGACACTGTACACGTCCCTCGAGCCCTGCTCGCATCACGGCAAGACCCCGCCCTGCGTCGACGCGATCATCGGCGCGGGCGTCACCCGCGTCGTTTCCGCGCTGGCCGATCCGAATCCTTTGGTTGCGGGCGCCGGCCATTGGCGCATGGCCGAGCAGGGGATCGTGGTCGAAGTCGGGATTGGCGCCGAGGAGGCGCGGCGGGCTCATGCCGGCCACATCCGACGCGTGCAAGATGGCCGTCCTCACGTCACGCTCAAGCTCGCCGTCTCCTCCGATGAAAAGGTCGGCTTGGCGGGGCGCAAGCCGGCGCGCATCACTGGCGAGGACGCCGCGGCGAGGGTGCACCTCATGCGGGCGAGGAACGACGCGGTGCTCACGGGGATCGGCACCGTGCTGGCGGACGATCCGTTGCTGACCTGCCGATTGCCCGGCATGCACTCGCCGGTGCGGATCGTGCTCGACGCCATGGTGCGCGTGCCGCTCGCCAGCAAGCTGGTCGAGACTGCGCGCCAGACGCCGCTCTGGCTGATCTCAGGCGGGGCCGCAATCCCCGAACGCGAACAGGCGCTCTTGGCACACGGCGTCGAGCTCATGGCGGTCGCAAGCCGCGACGGCAAGATCGATATCGCCGCCGCACTCGAGCTCCTGGCCCAACGCGGGATCACGCGCCTCATGGTCGAGGCCGGGCCGATCCTCGCCGCCGCCTTCCTGCGCGCCGATCTGGTCGACGAAGCCACTCTCTTTCGCTCGACGCACGTTATCGGCAAGAATGGCATCGATGCGCTCGATGGACTGCCGCTTTCCGCATTGACACAATCACCACGGCTCAAACCCATCGGCACCGAGAAATTGCGGGACGATACGGTCGAGATGTTCGAGCGAGCGTGACATGTTCACCGGCATCGTCACCGACATCGCGGAGGTGCTCTCGGTCGGTTCGCGCGCGCCAGGCCTCGCACGCCTCAAGATTGCCTGTGGCTATGATCCGAACACCATCGCCATCGGCGCCTCCATCGCCTGCAACGGCGTTTGCCTCACAGTCGTCGCACGTGGCAGCGACGGCGCCAGCGGCTGGTTCGAGGTCGATGCCGCCGCCGAGACGCTGCGGGTTACGACAATCGGCGGTTGGCGCCGAGGCACCCGGATCAATCTCGAACGCGCGCTCAAGCTCGGCGATGAGCTCGGCGGGCATCTCGTTGCCGGTCACGCCGATGGCATCGCCACCGTCACGGCGCGCGAGGACGCGACCGACATGGCGCGGTTGCGCTTGTGCCTCCCGGCTGAGCTTGCCCGTTTCATTGCGCCGAAGGGCTCGGTAACAATCGACGGAGTGTCGCTGACGATCAACGATGTGTCGGATGATACGTTCTCGGTGCTGATCATACCGCATACGCTCAAGGTCACGACGCTCGGCCTCCTGCAGACCGGCGACCAGGTCAATCTGGAGGTCGACCTCATGGCACGTTATGCAGCGCGGCTGATCGAGCGGGCGTCGCTGTAGGGGCCCGGCCGGCTTGATACGACCGCATCGAGGATGGAGAATGTTCATGGCTGAGCCGCGCAGAGCTGCCGGCCAAGATGCCAGCGATCTCGGCGGTGCGCGCATTCTCATCGTCGAGGCCCGCTTCTACGAAGACATCGCCGATGCGTTGCTCGCCGGTGCCTCGCGGGCCCTTACCGGCGCCGGTGCGGTGTTCGAATGCATGAGCGTGCCGGGCGCGCTCGAGGTGGCGCCCGCGATCGCGATTGCGCTCGAGGCCGCCGAGCGTGCCGGCAACCCATATGAGGGCGTCGTCGCACTCGGCTGCGTCATTCGCGGCGAGACGCTGCATTTCGAGATCGTGGCACAGGAATCCGCGCGCGCGCTGCTGGACCTTTCGGTGGCGCGTCGCGTCCCGATCGGAAACGGGATACTGACGGTCGACACCGATGCGCAGGCCTGGGCACGCGCTCGCCCCGAGCAGGACGACAAAGGCGGCGATGCTGCACGCGCGGCACTCTCGCTCGTCCGGCTCAAGCGCCGCCTCGAGGCGGGGTGATCTCATGGCTCGCACTGCCGCGCCCAAGGACGACCGCAAGGCCAACCGGCGCGGCGCCGCTCGCCTGGCCGCCGTGCAAGCGCTCTATCAGATGGACATTGCCCGCACGCCGATCGATGACATCCTCGCCGAGTTCGAGAGCCATTGGATCGGTCGCGAGATCGAGGGCGCGCAATATCTGCCGGCGGAAGCTGCCTTCTTCCGCGATGTGGTTTCAGGGGTTGTGCGCCAGCAACGCAGCTTAGATCCACTGATCGACGAGGCCTTGGCCCGCAGCTGGCCACTCAAACGCATCGATGCGATCCTGCGCGCGGTGCTGCGCGCGGGGGCCTACGAGCTCGGTCACCGCAGCGATGTGCCGGCACGCGTGGTGGTTTCCGAATATGTCGATGTCGCAAACGCGTTTTTCGACAGGAACGAGACCGGCATGGTCAATGCCGTGCTCGATCAGATCGCGCGGCAGTCTCGTGTCGGGGAATTTCAGGCTCGATCATAGAGCATGATCCCCCTAAAGCTGCAGAGTTCACGACAGCGCCCCGGGCACGGGGCACTCTCGCGAACGTCAGGCGTGCGATCAGGAGCCGCCGTTCCGGAACGGTGCCTCGCGATGCAGGCTCGACCGGATATTGGCATCCGGATCGGACCCAAGATATTGGCCGCCCACAACCACGGAATTGCCGGACTGCGGAGCGGTCTGGGCGACAGCCGGCGACACGGCGGCAACGAGCAGAGCGGCGAGGACAACGGTCTTCATTGCGCTTCTCCAGTGCGGGTTTTCGATGCCTCTCATGTGCACCGCACAATGTTTTGTTGCAATGCAATAATCCGTGAGCGGTCCCGCGGGCCGAATGACGATCTTGTGAGGTTTTGTCACCGCGCCTCGGCTGCAAATGGCAGGGCGGTCGGGCTGCGAAAGTTCGAGGAAGAATTCCAGCGGATGGTCTGCTCGCAGAGATGGTATCGCGGCACGCGCTCGAGAAAGCGCTTCATCGCAGTCTCGGTGACCAGCCGTGCCATCTGGCTGCCGAGGCAGAAGTGCTTGCCGGCTCCAAAGCCGAGATGGCCTTGCGGCCGGCGGTCGATATCGTAGACGTCGGGGTTCTCGAATTTCCGCCAATCTCGATTGCCCGATCCGAAGGCGAGCGCCACCTTGTCGCCGACGCGCAGCCGTTGGCCATGCACCTCGATCTCGCGCATGACCGTGCGTTTGAAACGCTGTGCCGACGTGTTGAAGCGCAGCGATTCTTCGATCGCGGGAGCGATCAGTGCGGGGTCCATGACGATCCGCCGGCGCGCTTGCGGGTGATCGTGCAGGTTGAGCGCGAGCATGCTCATGAAGCTCGAGAGCAATTCCACTCCCGCCATCACGAACGTCGCGGTAGTGAGCACGACTTCGCGCTCGGAAAGCCTGTCGCCGTCGATCTCGGCTTCGGCCAGATGAGTGATGAGGTCGTCGGTTGGGTTCTTCCGCCGAAACGCGACTTCCGTCGTGAGGAAATCGCTCAGTTCCTTGAAGGCGGCGATGTGCTCCGAATTGCGACCTTTGACGGACTTGTCGGTCGATACCGCCAGGATGACCTTGCGTCTGATGTCGGCGTGATCCCGCTCCGGCAGACCCATCGTCCGGAACAGCAGCCCGACCGTGATCTGGCTGGAAAAGTCATCGACGAAATCGAACCGCTTGCTCGCCTCGATGCGATCGAGCGCGCGGTCCGCAATTTCTATGGTGGGTCCGATCAGATGCTCGATGTTCTTGCGCGCGAACGCTGCCTGGCTGAGCGCCCGCAGCCGGTCGTGGCGCGGCGGATCGGTCGTCCCCAAAGTGGCGCCGGCGCGGCCAGGAAGCTCGTCGATCAGGTTGCCCTGGCTCGACGAGAATGTTTCCCAGTCGCGTGCCGCCTGCACGATATCGTCGTAGCGGGAAAGGATCCAAAGCTTGCCGCTCTCGCTCCAGTAGCAGGGATATCGTTCGCGCAGGATCTCGTAGCATGGAAAAGGATCGGCATCGATTTCAGGCGAATAGAGATCGAATGCTTCCATCGGCGCAGATATTGTTGCTTGTTTTGGGTGTGGTGAGGCTATCATGGCGCTCCAGACCGGTCACTTGGGCGCCCCGATTGCGATGAGCAAGAACGAGGCGGAAGGCTCGGGCGAGGATCGCCTGATCGCGCGCCATTTCAAGACGATCGCAAAACACCCTGGCGCTTTCAGGCTCGAGGACGATGCCGCCGCGGTCGCCCCGCCCGAAGGGCTGCGATCTCGTGCTCACAGCCGACGGACTCGTCGCCGGGGTGCATTTTTTCCCTGACGATCCACCCGACACGGTTGCCAGGAAGGCGCTGCGCGTCAATCTATCCGATCTTGCCGCAAAGGGCGCGCGCCCGCTTGGGTTCCTGCTCACGCTGGCCTTGCCGAAGGAGATCGGAGACGCCTGGCTCGGTCCGTTTGCACGCGGTTTGGCCGCCGACGCGGAGCATTTTGGCTGCCCTCTGCTCGGCGGCGACACTGTTCGCACGCCGGGACCGATTGTGATCTCGGTTTCCGCGTTCGGCGCTGTAGCGCACGGCAGGATGGTGCGCCGCGCCGGCGCGGCAGCGGGGGAGCGCGTCCTGGTGACCGGCACCATCGGCGACGCTGCGCTGGGACTCGCCTTGCGGCGCTCTTCGGAAAAGGCTGAACGTTGGGGGCTTGCGCGCCACCAGCAAAATCGCCTCAAGGCCCGCTATCTGGTGCCGCAGCCGCGCAACGCAATCGCAGAGATATTGGCGGCACATTGCTCGGCCGCCATGGACGTCTCCGATGGCCTCGCGGGCGATCTCGCCAAGCTCTGTCGCGCGTCGGTCGTTGCTGCGGAGATCGAGATTGATCGGGTACCGCTCTCGGAGGCGGCACGTGCGGCGGTTACGAATGTGCCCGCGCTGATCGAAGCCATTCGTTACGGGGGGGACGATTACGAAATATTGGCCTCGGTCCCTATCGGCAAAGTCGACTCGCTGCGGCAGCAGGCGACGGCAGCAGGCGTAGCGATCACCGACATCGGCACGATCGTGCCCGGGCAGGGCGAGGTTCGCCTGCTCGGCTCCGGCGGCGAGCCACTGGTGCTTGCTGAATCCTTCGTTCAGCCATTTCTGAGGGCAGGGCGGATTGTCTCCAGGCAAACCCGCCGCTCCCGCTATAATGATCGACCAACAGGATCGGCCCACAATGCACGACACCACAGCTCTGGCGCGACCGCCGGCGGCGCAGCCGGTCACCGAACACTACACGCCGGCCGACAATCCGCGTTTCGTGGAGCTGCATCGGCGGTTTCCGACCGTCGCCTATCTGCGCGAGCGTGCGCGCCGCAACGTCCCGAGCTTCGCCTTCGAATACGCAGATGGCGGAGCCGGATCGGACGGCGGCATCCTGCGCAACTGGAACGCACTCGACGCGGTCGAGCTGGTGCCGCGCTACGGGGTCACCACCGCCTTGCCGCCGGTCGATATCGAGCTGTTCGGCAAGCGCTACGCTGCGCCGATCGGAGTTGCGCCGATGGGGGGGCCCTCGATCGTCTGGCCCGGCGCCGATCGATACCTTGCCGCGGCGGCGCAGCTTGCGCGGGTGCCTTACGTCCTTGGTCTCGTGGGCGGGATGACGGTCGAGCAGGCGGCCGAGATCGCACCCGACGTGCTCTGGTTCCAGCTCTATCGCTGCTCACGCAACGACCATGCCATCGGCTACGATCTCCTGCGCCGGGCCGACGCCGCCGGCGTGCATGTGCTGGTCCTCACCCTCGACGTTCCGGTGCGCACCACGCGCCCGCGTGAGGTGGCGGCCGGAATTACTTCGCCGTTCCGGCCCGACATGCGCATGCTCGCCGGCATCCTGACCTCGCCCGGCTATCTCAAATCGCTATGGCAGCATGGGCAGCCGCGCTTCGGCAATCTCAAGCCCTATACCGCCGATGCGGCGGACGTGAACCAGGTGGCGGAATTCGTGCGGCGTGAAATGGGCGGCGCCTTCACCTGGGAGGAGGTGGCACGCTATCGCGAGAGATGGAAGCGGCCGCTGGTGCTGAAGGGAGTTCTCAGTCCGGCGGACGCGGAGAAATGCGTCGCTCTCGGGGTTGACGGAATCGTGGTGTCGAACCACGGCGGACGTCAGGTCGAGGCGCTGCCGGCGCCCATCGACGTGCTTCCGGCCGTCGTGGGCGCTGTGGGCGGCCGTGCAACGCTCATGCTGGACAGCGGCATCCGCTCGGGGCTCGACGTGGTGCGCGCGGTTGCGCTCGGCGCCGATGCGGCTTTTGCCGGCAAGGCGTTCCTGTGGGGATTGGGCGCACTCGGTGCCGCCGGGCCGGGCCACGTGATCGATCTCATGATCGATGAAATGAAATCGGCATTCGGCCAGCTCGGCGCCCGCTGCCCGGCGGAAGCCCGCTCGGTGGTGATTCGCCACCCCGGCGCACTGCACTTCTGATCTGCGTTCGGGGCAGTTGATCTGCATTCGACGCAGTGGCTTATCCCCGGAAGCGCGGCTAGGAAGAATCGCCTTCTGCCCGAACGAGCTTTTGGAGAATGCGGATGTCGGCTGTTGCCGAATCCATCGACGGAACGAGCATCGGAGATCGCCTGGCACGGCGCAACGCGCTGGTGCTGGCGATAACGCAGGCGCTTGCCGGCGGCAACAATACGGTGCTGGTCGCAACCGCGGCGATCGTCGGCATCATGCTAGCCCCCGACAAAGCGCTCGCGACACTGCCGATCAGCATTTTCGTGCTGGGAATGTGGGCGGGCACGCTGCCGCTCGGCGCGCTGGCGCGGCGCCTGGGCCGGCGCAACGCGCTGCAGATCGGCACTGCCTGCGGCGTGATCGCCGGCCTGATCTGCTGCCTGGCGGTGTTGCGGGGCTCGTTCGCATTGTTCAATGTCGGCGCCGTCTTCAGCGGCTTTTACGCGACAGGCCATCAGTCCTACCGTTTCGCCGCCGCCGATACCGCGAGCGAGGCGTTCCGGCCGAAGGCAATCTCGTGGGTGCTGCTCGGCGGCGTCCTCGGCGGCGGTCGTCGGAGCGCAACTCGTCATCGGCACCCAGGATCTGCTGGCAGCCCTACCTCTTCGCCGCGACCTATATCGGCCAGGCCGCGCTCGCGCTGATCTCGGGCGGCGTGCTGATGCTGTTGAACATTCCGAAGCCGCCGCCGCGCTCGGTCGCAGGCGACGGCCGCGCCCTGTCCGAGATCGCCAAGCAGCCGCGCTTCATCGTGGCGGTCGCCTGCGGGGTCGCAGCCTATTCGATGATGAACATGGTCATGACCTCGGCACCCCTTGCCATGGTCATGTGCAATCACTCCGTCACCGATGCGACGCTCGGCCTGCAATGGCACGTGCTCGGCATGTTCGCGCCGAGCTTCATCACCGGCACGCTCATCGCCCGCTTCGGGCTCGAACGCATTACCGGTCTGGGGCTCGGCCTCATCGTCGTGGCCGCGATCGATCGGCATCGCCGGGATTTCGCTGTGGCATTTCTGGATCGGGCTTGCGCTGCTCGGCGTCGGATGGAATTTCGCCTTCATCGGCGCGACCACCATGGTGACCCAGTGTCACCGGCCGAACGAACGCAACAAGGTGCAGGCGTTCAACGATTTCCTGGTGTTCGGCTCGATGGCGATCGGATCGTTCTCCTCGGGCACGCTGTTGGCGAGCTTCGGATGGGCCACGGTAAACGAAGTTGTGTTCCCGGTGGTGCTGGCAGCGGGGGCGATGCTGCTGTGGGGCGCGCTGCGCAGCCGTGCAGGGCGTAACAGCGAAGCAGCGTGATCTGCAACGCTCGGAGACCCGTGCGGCGAATTCGGCGCGGCGCCCAATAGCCCACTCC
Organism: uncultured Alphaproteobacteria bacterium; assembly: GCA_963831225.1. Taxonomy (GTDB): domain Bacteria; phylum Pseudomonadota; class Alphaproteobacteria; order Rhizobiales; family Xanthobacteraceae; genus VAZQ01. Next base: position 70,532 of record CAWHPT010000015.1, on the reverse strand, counting down.
GCCATCGCTGGCATCTTTCTGGAGCAATCGTTCGATCCCGGCATTCGTCGATTGCACGGGGGCAGAGTTTTTGGCTATATCCCGCGCACTTCGGGTGACGCGGGTGGCCTGCGCTCGAGGGAGTCGCAGGGGCTTCGTGGCCCCGCGTGCGCCATCCATCGGGGGTTTTGAACAATGATAGCTCTCTGGCTGATCGTCCTTTGCGGCGTGCTCGCCATCGGGTATGCGGTCTGGGCGATCCAGGCGGTGCTCGCGTCCGATGCGGGCAGCGCGCGGATGCAGGAGATCGCGGCGGCAGTCCGCGAGGGCGCGCAGGCCTATCTCAATCGCCAGTACACCACGATCGGTATCGTGGGCATCGTCATTTTTGCCATCCTCGCCTGGCTGCTGGGCTGGCTGGTCGCGCATCGGCTTCCTCATCGGCGCAGTGCTCTCGGGAGCGGCTGGTTACATCGGCATGAACGTATCGGTGCGCGCCAATGTGCGCACGGCGCAGGCGGCGATCGGCTCGCTCGCGGGCGGGCTCGAGCTCGCATTCAAGGCGGGCGCGATCACCGGCATGCTGGTCGCGGGGCTCGCCCTGCTCGGCGTGACGGTCTATTTCGCCTTGCTGATCGGCCCGCTCAAATTTGCGCCGAACGATCGCGTAGTGGTCGACGCATTGGTCGCGCTCGGCTTCGGCGCTTCGCTCATCTCGATCTTCGCACGTCTCGGGGGCGGCATCTTCACCAAGGGCGCCGATGTCGGCGGCGACCTCGTTGGCAAGGTCGAGGCCGGTATTCCCGAGGATGATCCGCGCAATCCCGCGACCATTGCCGACAACGTCGGAGACAATGTAGGCGACTGCGCCGGCATGGCAGCCGACCTGTTCGAGACCTATGCCGTGACCGCCGTCGCCACCATGGTGCTGGCCGCGATCTTTTTCGCCGGCACCCCGTTGCTGCTGCCGATGATGACGCTTCCGCTCGCAATCGGCGGCATCTGCATCATCACCTCGATCATCGGCACGTTCTTCGTCAAGCTCGGCGCCAGCCAGTCGATCATGGGCGCCCTTTACAAGGGGCTGATCGTGACCGGAGTGCTTTCGCTGGTCGGCGTTGCACTGGTGACGCAGTTGCTGATCGGTTTCGGGCCCATCCCGGGCCAGAACTATACCGGCATGTCGCTGTTCATCTGCGGCATTGCCGGTCTGGTCGTGACCGGACTTATCGTCTGGATCACCGAATACTATACCGGCACCAATTTTCGACCGGTGCAGTCGATCGCCAAATCCTCGGTGACCGGCCACGGCACCAACATCATCCAGGGCTTGGCGGTCTCGCTGGAATCGACCGCGCTGCCGACCATCGTGATCATTGCCGGCATCCTGGTCACCTACAAGCTCGCGGGCCTGTTCGGGATCGCAATCGCGGTGACAACCATGCTCGCGCTCGCCGGCATGATCGTGGCGCTCGATGCCTTTGGGCCGGTGACCGACAATGCCGGCGGCATCGCCGAGATGGCGGGCCTGCCCAAGGATGTGCGCAAGTCGACCGACGCCCTCGACGCGGTCGGCAACACGACCAAGGCGGTCACGAAGGGCTACGCCATCGGCTCGGCCGGGCTCGGCGCGCTGGTCCTGTTCTCCGCCTACAATGAGGACTTGAAGTTCTTCATCGCCAATGCGGCGAAGCACCCTTACTTTCAAGGTGTCCAGCTCGATTTCTCCCTGAGCAATCCGTACGTGGTCGTCGGGCTGCTGTTCGGCGGCCTGCTGCCGTACCTGTTCGGCGCGATGGGAATGACCGCCGTGGGCCGGGCCGCCTCCGCGATCGTCGAGGAGGTGCGCCGCCAGTTCCGCGAAAAGCCGGGCATCATGCAGGGCACCGACAAGCCGGATTACGGCCGCGCGGTCGACCTGCTCACGCGCGCCGCGATCAAGGAGATGATCATTCCGTCGCTGCTGCCGGTGCTCTCCCCGATCGTGGTATATTTCCTGATCTACTGGATCGCGGGCGGCGGCGCGGCCGGCAAGTCGGCGGCGTTCTCCGCGGTCGGTGCCATGCTGCTCGGTGTCATCGTCACCGGCATCTTCGTCGCCATCTCGATGACATCAGGCGGCGGCGCCTGGGACAACGCCAAGAAATACATCGAGGACGGCCATTACGGCGGCAAAGGCTCCGAGCCGCACAAGGCGGCGGTCACCGGCGACACGGTCGGCGATCCCTACAAGGACACGGCGGGACCTGCCGTGAACCCGATGATCAAGATCACCAATATCGTGGCGCTGTTGCTGCTGGCCGTGCTGGCGCATTAGGCGCACCGTAGGGCGGATCAGCGCGAGCGCGTGATCCGACGTGGCGAGCATGCGTTAGAAAAGCTTGAACATCGCGTTGATGTAGGCGAAGTCCTTGCCGCCGGTCGGAGTGGTGCGGCTGACGAAATCGAACACCCTGCCGTCCTGGAGGCCGTAATTGGCGAGACGTTCGACCCGGCGATTGCGATCGAAATAGACGGCGATGACGCGCTGGTCGACCACCTGCTGCGGCATGAATCCAACTTTCCGCTCGGCGCGCTGGGAGATGTAATAAAAGGCCTCGCCGCTGACGGTCGCCACCGTCGAGGGCGTGCCCAGCACGATCAGGACCTGTTCCTGGGTGGATCCGACCGGGATTTGCTCGAGCGCCCCGTCGGGCACGATATAGCCGCGCTGATAGGTTTCGGAGAAGCAGCCGCCGAGCAGCAAGCCGAGCGTCACCACGGCCGCCGCGATCCGGGCGGCAGGCCAGGCAAGCCGGCGGGTCGATCTTTTCATTTCGATGGCAGTCGACATATCTCTCTTGCATTCGCCGGCGCGTTGACGTACCCGGCCGCGCCATCCCCCTGACGATGACGGCTCTTCGAAACCAGCGCCGCCGCTGAGCTAAGCCGATGATTTTTCGCTCTTTTCACCGTGCCCCGCAAAGTCGCAGCATCGCCTCTCTCTATGGCACGATCGTGGCGCAGGCGCGAGCACCGGCGTTTTACCGGAACTACGGCGTTCCAGACACGGTCAACGGCCGACTGGAGATGATCATGCTGCATGCCGTGCTGTTGCTGGGGCGTCTCGAGGGCGAGGCGGCCCCGATCCGGCGAGCTGGGGCAGGGGCTGTTCGACCATTTCTGCCGGGACATGGATGAAAGCCTGCGTGAAATGGGCGTGGGCGACCTTGCCATCCCGCGAAAAATGCGCCGGATCGGCGAGGCTTTCTACGGCCGGCAGTCCGCCTACCGGGCGGCACTCTCGACGCCCGGTGAGCAGTCGCTCGCGGCTGTGCTGTCGCGAAATGTTTTTGCCGGAACGGCAGAACGGGAGCGTGTCGGACGGCTGGCGACCTATGTGCGCGAGGCCGAGCGTCGGCTTGCCGAACAAGGGGTGGAAAGCCTGCAGCGGGCGGAGCTCGCCTTTCCCGATCCGCAACATGTCCCGGCCGCGACCTGAACGGCCATAGATGATGGCAAGGCTCGGGCGTACTTACGAACGATCGTGGAGCGTGCCGGTCTCCCTCGGCGAGGTTCCGGAGACCGGGCGGCGCGTCGAGCTCGTTGCAGACGAAGCGACGAGGGGCGCGGTAGCGGGGCTTGCAGGTCTTGCCGGCTTGCCCCGCCTCGCGGCCCACTTCGAGCTCACGCGGCATGAGAATGGCGGCGTGCATGTGGTGGGACATATTTCGGCCACCGTCGAGCAGACCTGCGTGGTGACGCTCGAGCCGATCGAAAATGAAATTGATGAAGCAGTCGATTTGATCTTTGTGCCCGCCGGCGCGACGTCGCACGGTGAGCGAAACATCGCAGAGGCGGCAATCGTGGCCGACGAGCCGCCGGAAGTTCTCCGCGGCGGCATGGTCAACCTAGGGGCAATCGCAACCGAGTTCCTGCTGCTCGGGATCGATCCGTATCCGCGCAAGCCCGGTGCCGTCTTTGACGCACCCGCCGACGACCCCGACATGGCGCATCCGTTCTCGGCACTTGCTGCGCTGAAGAAGAAAGGGGAGGGGGACGACGGGGGCTGATACCCTTGTTGTCGCTCCCGCCGACGGGCTATTGTCGCGCCATGCCCCACAAGATCCGCATCGCGCTCGATGCCATGGGGGGGGACCATGGGGCAGCGGTGGTTGTGCCAGGAGCCGAGCTGTTTCTGAGCCGTCACCCGGATATCGAGTTCCTGGTGTTCGGAGACCGCGCGGCAGTGACGCCGCTGATTGCATCGCGTCCTCGCCTGGAGAGCGCCGCCCGCGTGATCCACACCGACGTCGCGATCAAAATGGACGACAAGCCGAGCCAGGCGCTGCGCAAGGGCCGCTGGAAATCTTCGATGTGGCTGGCCATCGACGCCGTCAAGAAGGGCGAAGCGGACGTGGCCGTATCGGCCGGCAACACCGGCGCGCTGATGGCGATGGCCAAGTTCGAGCTCAGGACCATGACCGGGATCGAGCGGCCCGCGATAGCGGCGATCTGGCCGACGATCAGAGGCGAATCGATCGTGCTCGATCTCGGTGCCTCGATCGGCGCGGATGCCGAGCATCTGGTCAATCTCGCCGCCATGGGCAGCGCCATGGCGCGAGTCCTCTTCGGCCTCGAACGACCGACAGTGGGGCTGCTCAATATCGGCGTGGAAGAGGCCAAGGGGCTGGAGGAAGTCCGCAAAGCGGGGCAAATGTTGCGCGAAGGCCCGTGGCCGCAATTCGAATATGCCGGGTTCGTCGAAGGCGACGACATCGGCAAGGGAACGGTGGATGTGGTGGTGACGGAAGGATTTGCCGGCAATATTGCGCTCAAGGCCGCGGAGGGGACGGCACGCCAGATAAGCCATTACCTCAAGCGCGAGATCAGCCGAACTCTGCGCGGCCGGCTCGGCTACCTGCTGGCTCGGCGCGCCTTCCGCGCCCTCAGCGAGAAGATGGATCCGCGCAAGGCCAATGGCGGCGTCTTCCTCGGCCTCAACGGTATCGTCATCAAGAGCCATGGCGGAACCGATGCCGAAGGCTTCGCCTATGCGGTCGATCTCGGTTACGAGATGGTGCGACATGAGGTGCTGGCCAAGATCGGCCAGACGCTCGCACGTGACCGTGGGCATGGCGAATCGCCGCGGGCGGCCAGCGGAGCAGCCTCGTGACGATGGTGCGCTCCGTGGTGCTCGGCTGCGGCAGCTATCTGCCGAGCCGGATCCTGACCAATTCCGAGCTGTCGCGGATGGTCGACACCTCCGACGAATGGATCACGCAGCGTACCGGCATCCGCGAGCGGCACATTGCGGCGCCGGGCGAAGCGACCTCGCATATGGCGATCGAGGCGGCGCGGGCGGCGCTCGCCGCCGCTGGTCTCGACGCGCAATCGATCGATCTCATCGTGCTCGGAACCTCCACTCCCGACAACACCTTCCCGGCGAGCGCAGTCTCGGTGCAGGCCGGTCTCGGTCTTACCCATGGTGCGGCCTTCGACTTGCAAGCCGTGTGCTCGGGTTTCATCTTCGGAATTGCCACCGCCGATGGTCTGCTGAGAACCGGCGCCTTCAAGCGCGCGCTGGTCATCGGATCGGAGACGTTTTCGCGCATCCTCGACTGGAACGACCGCGCCACCTGCGTCCTGTTCGGCGACGGCGCCGGCGCAGTCGTGCTCGAAGCGCAGTCGCAACCGGGCACGCGCGAGGACCGCGGCATTCTCACCGCGCATCTGCGTTCCGATGGGCGTCACAAATCCAAGCTGTTCGTCGACGGAGGGCCCTCCTCGACGCAAACCGTCGGGCATCTGCGCATGGAAGGCCGTGCGGTGTTCAAGCATGCGGTGGCCATGATCACCGACGTCATCGAGGATGCCTTCGAGGCGACCGGCTACGCCGCCGAGGACATCGACTGGTTCGTGCCGCATCAGGCCAACCAGCGTATCATCGACGACAGTGCGAAGAAGCTTGGAATCCCGAAGGAGAAGGTCGTGTGCACGGTCGACAGGCACGGCAACACCTCCGCTGCGTCGATCCCGCTCGCGTTGACGACCGCGGTTGCGGACGGCCGCATCAAGCGTGGCGATCTCGTGATGCTGGAAGCGATGGGCGGCGGCTTCACCTGGGGAGCGGTGCTGGTACGCTGGTAAGCCGACGCTCGCGGTGTGCTCGTCTCTCGACTCCGCAATGCAAAGTCTCTTGCAGGCCCGTCTTTGCGTGCGCGCCCGAGTTGACCGCCCGCATTCAACCTAATATCGTTTGATAATTCAGAGGGATATAATGGTCGCCGAAGGCGGGGCTGGCGATGACAGCAAAAACAGTCACTCGGGCCGATTTGTGCGAGGCGGTCTACCAGAAAGTAGGTCTGTCGCGCACGGAATCGGCCACTCTCGTCGAGCTGGTCTTAAAGGAAATCACCGACTGCCTCGAACGTGGCGAGACGGTGAAGCTCTCGTCCTTTGGCTCCTTCGTCGTGCGCAAAAAGGGTCAGAGAATCGGTCGCAATCCCAAGACCGGCAAGGAAGTGCCGATCTCGCCGCGACGGGTGATGGTGTTCAAGCCATCGGCAATCCTCAAGCAGCGCATCAACACCGATTCCGGCGGACAAGAATAGTCTGATCGGCGCGAACGAGGAGCAGGGCGGCGGTGGAAAAGTCACCGGACGCATTTCGCACCATCAGCGAAGTGGCGCTGGAGCTCGATGTCCCGCAGCACGTGCTGCGGTTCTGGGAGAGCCGCTTCCGCGAGATCAAACCGATGAAGCGCGGCGGCGGGCGGCGCTACTATCGCCCGGATGATGTCGACCTGCTGCGCGGCATCCGCCACCTGCTCTACGGCGAAGGCTACACCATCCGCGGAGTTCAGCGTCTGTTGCGTGAGCAGGGTCATCGCTTCGTCCAGAGTGTCTGGCAGCCGGGCGCGCCGCAGCCGGCCCGGCCATCACCGGAGGACCGGTCTGATGACTCCCTCGAGCGGCGTCAGGCGGACGAGGGTGCAAGCGACCGGCGTGACGGCGGCGACGCAGGACGGGATCGATCCGTATCGGTTGGCGCACGTCCCGATCCGGAGCGGGCAGCAAAACCGGCGCCCCGTGGCATGACGCCGGAGCAAACGCAAAAGCTCGAGGCGACGTTGCGCCAATTGATGGAGTGCCGAAAGCTGCTCGAGGCGGCGCTCTCCGACAAAGTTGTTGCTCCGTAGCGTTGCCGGCCACAGTCTGCGGAATGATCGACCCGAGGGCGAGCCTCTCAGCTGTCCCAGAGCAGGGCAAGATGACCGGTCTCGTCACCGCCCCGGCGGCAACACCTTCGTCAGCCGCACCGCTCGCTTCATGGCCCGTGCCGGCACGGTCTCGCAAACACAAGAATATGCGTGTCAGGGAATTAAACGACCATCAATATCAGTTGTGCTGCGAGTGCGCCGGTGCGATGTCGTCCACGTCGGGCACCGCGATGCCGTACGGTATCCGCTCCTGAAAATAGGACAGCACGTCATTGTCCGCATTGGGCGGGATCATGAAGACGAGCCGTGGACCGGTATGCTTGCAGAACTCGACGACGAAGCCGCCGTTGCGGTCGGGGCCGATGATGCGGATCCGCGCGTGATTGAGCCTGTTCATGTCGAGCTCCAGCTACCGTCAGTCCCATCTGGCCCATGCGGCCGACGGTAACCTCCCTGTATTCACTCCGACAATTAAACGAGCGGCGCTCGATTTGGTTCACGCAGCGTGATCCCGAAAGGTTGCAGCTTATCGGAGCAGATGAACAGAAGAAGGGGCTCGCCACGCGGCGAGCTGCGCTTCAAGGCGGCTGCCGTTCATGCCCTCGCGGCTCGAGCAGGACACAGGCCGCTGCAGCGAAAATGAGCGCAAAACCTGCGACATCCGCGATGGTGAGACGCTCGCCCAGAATCAGGATCGAGCCGATGATGCCGACCACGGGCACGAGAAGCGAACCGAGTGAGGCGGTCGTCATGGGCAGGCGTTCGATGATCGCGAACCAGAGGATGTACGCGAAGCCGGTCCCGACCAGTCCGTTATAGGCGACTGCCAGCATCGCTTGCACCGACACGGGTGAAAGCTCCGGCACTCCCTGAAAAATGAACAGGCCGACGCCGAAGAACACGCCGCCTATCGCCGTTTGCCACGCCGTGACGGCGAGCAGGTCGCCGGGAATTCGTGCCCATTTCATGTAGATCGTTCCGGCGCCCCAGCAGAGTGCGCAGCCGAGCGCAAGCAGCATGCCGATCGCCGAGTGTGTCGTCGCCACGGGCACGATCAGCGTGGCCAGTCCGCCGATGCAGAGCACCAATCCGATGCTGCCGATCATGGTCGGCCGCTCGTGCAGAATGAGCCACGCCATCAGGCTGCCCCAGACCGGCATCGAGTAGTTGATGATGACCACGCGAGAAGTGGTGGCGGCGAGCTGGGCGAACGAGCTGAACAGGCCGAACCCGATGATATTGAAGACTGCGGCCACGAACAGGTGCAGCCACGCCGTTCCGCGTGAGATCGACGCACTGCGGCCCTGCAGGAAAATAACCGCGAACAAGGACGCCGCGCTGATCGAGAACCCCAGAGCTCGCAGAGTGAAGACCCCGACCTCCTCGAGCGCGATCCTCATGATCGGCCAGCTCATCCCCCAGACGAAGGCCAGCAGAACGAGCATGAGCCTGGCTCTGGTGGCCTCGTCGATGCCGCGTTGCGAGGGCACGAATGCTCCTTCGTGGGTGGGGGGACTGCGTTGGCGATGAGAGGGGGCGCGATCGAAGATAGCGCGTGGCAGGTAGGCTGACGTCGCCGCCAACCGAAGGACTGTCATGCACCGATCAAGCTTGAAATGTCTATTGCCGCCGGGCGGCAACAGGCCGGAAAGGCAGGGAACCGCAAGCCGTTTCGCACGTCATAAGCGTCGGTAGTCTCGATCGGCCCCCCGAAGGAAGAGCGAGGCTGCCGGGGCTCCGGCGGTCAACCTCCTCGGGCCGGACCGCACGTCAAGGAGCGGCGCCGGTGCGCTCACCACCTTCAGTGCAGCACGGGACGGCACCGTGACATATCCCCGATATCTTTTGGGCTGCTTGCTTGACAGCAGAAGCCTCCCAGCGCCCGATGTGCGCTCGTCCCGCAGTCGAGAGAACGTGCAATGCGTTGCATGGCTTGTGGCGCCGAGATGCAGTTGGTGCAGGTCGCGCCCGACCACACCATGCAAATATCCGGCTATGCGCACCACACGTTCGCGTGCTCGGGGTGCCTGGAGATAGAGACGCGCCTGCTCTTTCGTCGTGGTGAGCCGCTGCTGCCGGCGCCGCAGCCGCTGCCTGCGCTGCAGCCGCTGCCTGCGCTGCAGCCGCTGCCTGCGCCGCAGCCGCTGTCCGCGCCGCAGCCGCTGTCCGCGCCGCGCGCAGCGCCGGCGAGCGAGGGCATCGCTATTAACGGAATGTGGGCGCGGGCGGTTGCGAAGCTGCGCAACCAGCAAACCGTTCTCCAGGAACAGGCAGAGATCGCAAAGAGCTCCGACCGGGTAGACGAGTTCAACCGATCCTGGGACGACCTTGCTCCACAAGAAGGGCGATCGACACGGCACGCGCCGTCAGCGCACGCCCAGTTACAGACGACAGCCGGCGGCCAATCGAACAGTGGACCGGCGGCGGGAGCTTGGACGCGCGCGATCGCGAAGCTGCGCGGACGAGAGGACAGGGAGCCGTGAGCGCCGCCATCCGGCTCGCGGTCGACGTTGAGGCGATGCTCAGGGCATGCGAGTCGGATTTGCGAAGCGTTATCCACAAGCGGGCTTAGCCGCTCGGCTTGAACCGGTCGGATCGCTCGGTCGACTAACTTCCAGGCAGGGAGGAACGTGGCATGAGCGAACGAAGGATAACGCAGCTGTTCGGATTGATCCTGGGCGGAGTTTTCGCCGGTTGCCTTGTGCTGAATGCCTTCGCCTACTGATGTCGAGCTTGTTCGGTGGGCTGCGGACCGTGCGACGGCGACGTGTGGCGAGACCGAGAATTTTAGGGATTTTCAGCGGGCTGTTGGTCGGAGCGCCGAGATTTGAACTCGGGACCCCCAGTCCCCCAGACTGGTGCGCTAACCGGGCTGCGCTACGCTCCGCCGAGAATGGCCAAGAAGTACGCTGACGAGCCCGGCCGCGCAAGGGCGCCGCGAGCGGCCTGGGCACGCTGACACTAATCCCTCGCTCGACGACGGCATGCGCATGCACGCGAGCCGTGGCGATCATATCTGCAGTCACGCTTGGAGAGTGGGAAGTTGGAGCGAAAGATTCCGGTCACGTGAAGACCCAGCGCGACTGCATGCGGGCGAGCTTCAAGGGATCAAGGCAAATGGCTGAGGCAGGTCGCTACCGGCTACTTCAACTACCACGCCGTGCCGACCATCCACTTGACTATCGGCATTGCCACCGGCACCCAGCCCAGCCCCGCGACCACGTAATAGAGCACCTCGATCACGCCGTTCGACCTGATCGCCGGCGTTTGCGCCAGTGCCATCGCGACGAGCGCCCACAACACCACCAGGACGATGAGCGCGACCGCCCCGATCAGCTTGCGCAGGCGAATGGGCATGATGCTCGCTAGGCTCGCTCGTTTGCGATGATTGGCGCACAACTATATGGTCCGCGCGGTCGCCAGCAAATGAAGGATCGCATGGCCGCCGACAGTTCCGCCATCCGCCGCCGCGCCATCCGGGTATGGCTGCTGGCGGTTGCTGCCCTGATGGTGATGACGCTGGTCGTGGGCGGGGCGACGCGGCTGACCGGCTCCGGCCTGTCGATCGTCGAATGGAGGCCGGTGACCGGCGTCGTGCCGCCGCTCGACGCAGGCGTCGTGGCAGGCCGAGTTCGAGAAGTACAAGCTCATCCCGCAGTATCGCGAGCGCAACGCCGGAATGAGCCTGGCAGATTTCAAGACGATCTACTGGTGGGAATGGACGCATCGAATGCTGGCGCGGCTGATCGGCGCCGTGTTCCTGCTGCCGTTCCTCTGGTTTCTCTGGAATGGATGGATCGAGCGGCCGTTGCGGATGCGCCTGTGGACGATCTTCGGATTGGGCGCAGCATTGGCGGCAGTCGGCTGGTGGATGGTGTCCTCCGGACTTTCCGAGCGCGTCAGCGTATCGCAGTATCGCCTGGCGTTTCACCTCACCCTGGCTTGCGTCATCTTCGCTGCGCTGCTGTGGAATGCGCAGCGCATCGTGCCGCATCCGCCGATTCGGCTCCTGCGGCGCGCGTCAGCGCCACCGCAATGGTGCTTCTCGTGCTGGTGATCGTGCAGATCTATCTGGGTGCGCTCGTAGCGGGCTTGCACGCCGGCCTCATCTACAACACCTGGCCGTTGATCGACGGCGGCCTGATGCCCGATGCCGCAGCGGCTGTTCTTCCACTCCCCGCTGTGGCGCAACGTTCTTCGAGAACACGCTGACGGTGCAATTCGATCACCGCATGGCCGCCTATGCGCTCTGGCTGCTCGTCGATCCTGCACGCTGTCGACGTCGCGCGCACGGCGAGGGGCGGGGTGGCGCTCAGGGGGCGCTCGCGCTCGCCTGCGCGGTCACCTTGCAGGCGGCACTCGGCATCGTGACGTTGATCCATCGGACGTCCGCTGGCGCTGGCGCTGATGCATCAGGCGATGGCGATCGTGGTCCTCGCGATTGCAGTCGTGCACGCGCAGCGCCTCGCGCGCGCGCCCGGCTGCAGTCGCTTCCCCGCAAGCAAGCAGGTAGGCGCGCGCTCGCCTGCCGGGAGCCGGGAGCAAGCAACGTGATCGAAATCGACCCGCCGGGATGAGATCGGCCATCTGCGCATGGCCGACGGCAAGGCAAACACCATGAGCATCGAGTTCTGCAGCGAGCTCACAGCGCGGTTCGAGGAGATCAGACTGTCGTCCGCGCGCGCAGTCGTCCTCACGGGAACCGGACGCATCTTTTCTGCCGGCGTCGACCTCGTGCGCCTGCTCGAGGGCGGCCGCTCCTATATCCGCAGCGTTCTTGCCCGAGCTGAGCTCGCTGCTCGCGACCGTCTTCTCGCACCCGAAGCCGGTGGTCGCCGCAATCAATGGCCATGCCATTGCCGGTGGCTGCGTGCTCGCTTGTGCCGCCGACCGGCGCCTGATGGGCCGTGAGGCTGGGCGAATCGGGGTGACGGAGCTGCTCGTCGGGCGTGCCATTTCCCGCGGTCGCCATGGAGATCATGCGCGGCGCGACAGCGCCGCAGTATTTCGAGGAGACGATCTTCAGCGGGGCGACTTTCATGCCGCCGGATGCGCTCTGCGCGCGGGCTCGTCCACGAGATCGTCGACCCGGAGCAGCTGCTCGAGCGCGCGATCGCTGCCGCGCAATACCCTTGCGACGCTCCCATCGCCGGTGTTCACGCTGTCCAAGCGGCAGACGCGCGAGCCGGCGCTGGAACGACTGGACCGAGTGGGACCGGCGGTGGACGCCGCCGTCGAGGAGGTTTGGACGGCGCCCGAGACGCTCGAGCGAATTCGCGCCTTCGTGGCGAGCACGCTGCGCAAATAGCGCATCAACGCATCAGCCCGATCTCACGCATGTAACGTTGCACGCCCGGATGGATTCGATCGGCGCTCGGGGCGGCGGAGAGCGTGTTCTGCGGGGTGGTCTCCCGGGCCTGGTCCAGCCGCTTCGCGAGCGCCGCGTGTCCGAGATGCAGCGCGCGCGCCAGGCGATAAGCGAGCTCTTCATCCAGGGTCGGCCGCGCGAGGATCCAGCTCCACGAACCCACCGATGCCACGGCCTCGGTCTGCCCGAGATAGGCGCCGGCGGGAACGGTGAGCGGCCGCAGGAAGTTGTGCTTGGCGCGGATGCGTTCGGTCTCGGCGGCGCTCAAGCCGATGAAACGGCCGCCGGCCTTCATCACCGCGGTGAAGCCCGGCCAGCCGATGCCGCCGCCCCACAGCGCGGCCACACGGCCGTCGAGCACCATCGCCGGACCATCGCCGGCACGATCGAGATAGACGGCGGCAAAATCCTTATCGCGATCGAGGCCGAGGCCATCGAGCACGTAGCGCGACAACAGCGTCAATCCCGACGCGCGCGTGCCCCAGGCCACCGGCTTGCCGAGCAGATCGGGCAGCGACTTCGCCGGGCTGTCGCCGCGCACCGCGAACATGCCGGGGTTGGAATAGATCGCCGCGACGATCTTGAGGTTCGTCGCCGGACGCCCGATGCCTGCGAAGGCTTCGTAAGCCGGCTCTCCCGGCCACCAGCGCGATATCGAGCTTGCCCTGCTCGAGCAGCGGGATGTTCTCCGCGCTGCCCTGGGTGTTGCGCGGCTCGACCGCGATCGAAGGATCGGTCTCGTTGATGGTCTCGGCGGCGGCGCCGCCGTACAAGGGAAAGCCGCCCCCCGGGGTTGCCGTGCCCAGCACCAGCTGGGTTTTCTGCGCCGATGCGGCGGGGATCGTGAAGAAGAATGCGAGCGCCGCCAAGTACGCAAGGACGACAGCGTGTTTCATGAGCGAGCTCCCCGGATTTCCCGATCGAGCGCCAGAGCGACAAGCAACAACCAGACTCGGTCCTTGACGGTCCCGGCTCAGCGGCGCACCACTCGCGCAGAGCTCGCGTGCACCGCATCCGGAAGTTGCCGTTTCACGGGGCTCCTCCTCGATCAAGTCTCGAGCAATTCTATCCGGCATTCGGTGATTCCCGCGCAGTGCCCGGCGTCATGCCGCCAGACCCTGGTCGAGATCGGCGATGATGTCGGCCATATCCTCCAGCCCGATGGAGAGGCGCACCACGTCGGGCCCGGCGCCGGCCTGGACCTTCTGCGCATCAGTGAGCTGGCGGTGCGTGGTCGAGGCCGGGTGAATGATCAACGACCGGGTATCGCCGATATTGGCGAGATGCGAGAACAGCTTCACATTGGAGACGAGCCGCACGCCGGCGTCGTATCCGCCTTTGAGACCGAAGGTGAAGACCGACCCGGCGCCGTTCGGCACATATCGTTTCGCGAGATCGTGGTAGCGATCGCCCGGCAGCCCGGGATAGCTGACCCAGGCCACCTCGCGATGACCGACGAGCCATTGCGCCACCGCGAGCGCATTGTCGCAGTGGCGCTGGATGCGCAGCGGCAGCGTCTCGATGCCGGTGAGGATCAGGAACGCGTTGAACGGCGACAGCGCGGGCCCGATGTCGCGCAACGCGAGCACGCGGCAGGCAATGGCGAAGGCGAAATTGCCGAACGTCTCGTGCAGCACGATGCCGTGATATTCCGGGCGCGGCTCGCAGATCATCGGATAGCGTTTTTCACGAGACCAATCGAAGGTGCCGCCGTCGACGATCAGCCCGCCGATCGAGTTGCCGTGGCCGCCGAGAAATTTCGTCAGCGAATGCACGATGATGTCGGCGCCATGATCGATCGGCTTGCAGAGATAGGGTGTCGCCAACGTGTTGTCGACGATGAGCGGCACGCCTGCGTTCTTTGCGATCTTCGCGATCGCCTCGATGTCGGTGACGACCCCGCCGGGATTGGCGATCGACTCGATGAAGATCGCTCTTGGTTTTCGGGCTGATCGCGCGTTCGAACGTCGCGAGGTCGTCCGGCTCCGCCCATACCACGTTCCACCCGAAGTTCTTGAACGCGTGATTGAACTGATTGATCGAGCCGCCATAGAGCTTCTTGGCGGCGACGAATTCGTCGCCGGGCTTCATCAGGCAGTGCATGACGAGCACCTGGGCGGCATGTCCGGAGGCGACCGCGAGCCCGGCGGTGCCGCCCTCGAGCGCTGCAACCCGCTCCTCGAGCACCGCATTGGTGGGATTGCCGATGCGGGTATAGATGTTGCCGAAGGTCTGGAGCCCGAACAGGGAGGCGGCATGATCGACGTCCTCGAACACGAACGACGTCGTCTGATAGATCGGGGTCGCGCGCGCGCCGGTGGTCGGATCGGGCTGCGAGCCTGCGTGAATCGCGAGCGTGGCGAAGCCCGGGTTACGTTCGGTCATGGCCTCTCCCATACCGCCGGACCGGTCGGGTCCGCGCGTCGTGACTTTGGTTTATCGAAGCGATCGGATGGGTCAAGCTAGCGGCCGGACAACCGCCGCACCCACGCGCAAGCATGCCACGGGACGACGCTATGGCTTTCCGGCAACGGTAGGTCTTTCTCCTGCCGGCCGTGTGGGACCGTCATCCTCTTGCGCCCGCATGGCGGCTTCGGTCGTCCCACCCGCCATCGTGACACGGTTGAGCGCCATGCGCTGGATGCCGCGGCCGGACAGTTGCGACTTCTTCGCGGTCAGCGTGCGGGTGTTGACCCCCATCCAGGCGATCTCCGACGATAGCCGGCCATACTCGATCTTGGGGCAACGGTTCATCACCACCTTCATGCCGTTCGCCTCCGCGAGCTCTGCCGCCTCCTGGTTGCGAACGCCAAGCTGCATCCAGATCACCTGCGGTCGCGGATCGAGCAAAAGCGCCTCCTGCACGATTGCCGGCGCATGGTGCGACGCGCGAAAGATATCGACCATGTCGACCGGCTCGGGAATTTCGCCGAGCCGGGCGTAGACTTTCTGTCCGAGCAATTCTCCTCCGGCGAGGCCAGGATTTACCGGGATCATGCGGTAGCCGCGTTCGAGCAGATATTTGAATGCGAAATAGCTCGGCCGGCTCGCGTTGGCCGATACCCCGACCATGGCGATGGTCTTGACCGTGTTGAGGATGCCGCGGATGTAGCTGTCGGGATAACGGTCGTGATTCATGCTGATGCCGTGTTCAGGCAAGACATGGTCATGCGTAACCGACCGCGGAAGAGGATTGTCATTCGGGGATGCGGTTTGCGGGCGCCGATTCCGTCCAGCGATGCAAGCTCTGCCCGCAGCCGCACGTTCTCCGATTTGAAGCGCGCTGATCTGATCGCGCAACGCCACCGTGGCCTGCGCGATCTCGGTCTCGGTGAAGCGTGCGGTTATGTGCTGCGAGCAATTCACGTCCCATGCCTCGACTTTGAACAGTATCGCGCGCTCCGGTCGAGCACGATAATCCGGGTCGCTGAGGCGTGCGAGCAATTGCTGATCGCCTTCGACCACACGCGCTCGCCCCCAGATCTTGATCCGACGTCGAGCAGCAAAATCGAGCAGGAACAGATAGGCGCGGTCGTTGTCGGATAGATTGCTGATGGTGATGTACTGGCGGTTCCCCGCGTAATCCGCGAAGCCCAACGTTTTGTCGTCGAGCACTTTGATGAAGCCTTCGGGCCCGCCGCGATGCTGAATGTAGGGCGCGCCCGCCGCGGAGACCGTCGCCAGGAATGCGGTGTCGAGCTGGCTGATGAAGGCGGCAAGATCGGGCGTGATTCGGGCGGGAAAGCCGGTGAGCATGCGCTGCTGGTAGAGGTGAGACGATCCGAGCCGGCTTTGGGCGCGCCGCGCGCCGGGAGTGAAGACGATATCGCTGTTGCCGGTATCGGACTTCGAGGCCGCCGCTGCGGCATCGCTTCGAGCCGAGGCAGTCATCTGCTTCCTCCTGTGTCCCGACCTTCCTCCTGCCTTCTATTAATTATTTCGATTCACTAGTTAATATAAGGGAAATGCAATTTTTTATTGTGGAAACCGGAACAATCAATATGGACCGAGTCGAGGAGCTTCGCGTCTTCATCGAGGTGGCGGAGCAAGGCAGCTTCACCGAGGGAGCGCGGCGTTTGCAGCGTTCGCCCGCCGCCATTACGCGCAGCATTGCCGGACTGGAAGCGCGGCTCGGTGTTCGGTTGCTCAACCGGACTACTCGGTCGGTCAGCATCACCGAAGTCGGGCAACGGTTTCTGCAAGGAGCCAAACGCGTGATCGCCGACATCGAAGAAATCGAACGGGCCGCGGCAGGCGAGGGGAGGGCCCCGCGCGGCGAATTGCGCGTTACCGCGCCGATCCTGTTCGGGCGCTTGCACGTAGTTCCGATCATAACCGAGTTCCTTGCCAGGTTTCACGGACGTCTCGGTGGTGCTGACTTTGCTGGATCGGCCGGTCGATCTGGTCGAGGAGCGAGCTCGATGTTGCGATCCGGATCGGAGCGCTCGCGGAAGGCTCGGCGATCGCAACCCGGATCGGAGCGGTCCATCGCGTCGTCGTCGCAGCACCGGATTATCTGGCAAGTCACGGAATGCCGCATGCGCCCGCCGATCTCGAGGCGCATGATGTAGTTGCGTTCGCCGGCATTTCGGGGATCGACCGCTGGCTATTTCGCGGCAAGGCTGGCACCGCGAATGTCGCCGTCAGGCCTCGGTTGGTGGTGACCACGGCCGAAGCCGCGATCGATGCGGCCCGGGCCGGATCCGGAATCACCCGCGTGCTGTGTTACCAGGCCGCCGATGATCTCGTGCGCGGCGCATTGCTGCGATTGCTGTCCGACTATGAAGGCGATGAGCTGCCGATCCACATGCTGTATCCCGGCGGCCGGTACCCGCCGCCGAAGCTGCGAGCGTTTCTTGATTTCAGCGGCCCCCGCCTGCGGCGTCGGTGTGAAGCCATCGAGCGGGCGATTGAATGCCGAGCTCGCAATGCGTAGGCGGCCCTTTAAGGCATTGGCCAACATATTGGCCCAGGATATTTGGCCCAAGATATTTGGCCCAAGATATTGGCCCGGTGAGCCCCGCTACTTGTCCTTCCACCTTGGCGGACGCTTGGCGATGAACGCCGAGATTCCTTCCTGGGCATCTTCCGCCAGCATGTTCTCCACCATGACTTCAGCTGTGAAGCGATAGGCGTCATCCAGCCCCATTTCGAGCTGCCGATAGAATGCTTGCTTTCCGATCCTCACCACGTGTGATGACTTTCCCGGCGATCTTGCGCCCGAGCGCCAGTGCCGCATCGCAGCTCGCTTCCGGGCGGAACGACATGATTGACGAGCCCGATGCGAAAGGCGTCCGGCGCCGAAATCAGGTCGCCGGTGAGCAGCATCTCCATTGCGTGCTTGCGGCGCGATGTTGCGCGAGAGGGGGACCATCGGAGTCGAGCAGAACAGCCCGGCATTGATTCCCGACACTCCGAACCTCGCCTCGGCAGAGGCGATCGCAAGATCGCAGCTTGCCACCAGTTGGCACCCGGCAGCGGTCGCAGTTCCCTGAACAGCGGCGATCACCGGCTGCGGCAAGCGGCACGATCTGCTGCATCATGGCGCTGCAGGTCAGCATCACATGTGCGGAAATAGGCGCGGCCGCGGTCTGTATCGGAGCGTCGCGCGGTCAACTCCTTGAGATCGTGACCACCGGAAAAGGCCGGTCCCCTCGCCGCCAGCACGACTGCGCGAACCGCGCTGATCCTCGGCGATCGCGGTGAGCTCGTCGGCGAGTGCGGCCAGCATCGCCTCGGAGAGGGTGTTGCGGGTCTTCGGCCGGTTGAGCGTAAGCAGGGCGAGGCCTGCGAGGTTCTCGCGCACGAGAACCGGACTGGGGACGGCTTGGGCTGCCGTCGATCGGGCATTCATGACTGTCGATCCAGGATCTCGGTTGCCGGTATGTCAGACTTGGCGAACCGGTTGCCGCCATTGTATCCGATCCGCACCAGGAAATGCGCGGGACGAGGAGAAGAATGGCGGCGCCGGTGATGACGGTGAAGGAGCTCGACTGCTTGCTTGCCGCCGAGTTTCCGCAGGTCTTCCATCCGGATAGCGGTCTGGCGATCGAGGCGGTCTGGGATCGGCGGCTGCCGGGTCCGGCAGGCGTTCCGTGAAATCTCCATTCGTCCGGGCGGGACGATCTCGGGTCCGACCATGATGGCGCTCGCGGATTTCGCCATGTATGTCGCGGTGCTCGCCGCGATCGGGCCGGTGCCGCTCGCGGTGACCATCAATCTCAACATCAATTTCTTGCGCAAGCCGGCACAGCGCGATCTGATCGCGGAGGCGCGGCTGCTGAAGCTCGGTCGGCGGCTTGCCACGGGCGAGGTCACCATCCGCTCGGACGGAACGGAGCGCCCGGTCGCACATGCGACCTCGACCTACTCGATCCCTCGCCCGGCGGGCGATTTGTTGAAGGTAATATAGAACCTATTTGCTAACATATTGAAAAGACTAAACTTAGACACTTGAATGTGCGTTGACTGCGGCGGCGGCGCTGGTGTATGAGCCTCCGCAAGGCGCCGTGCGATGTTGCTGGAAGTTGCCGTCATGAAAACCTTTTCGGCCAAACCCGCCGAGGTCAAGAAGAAGTGGGTCATGATCGACGCCACCGGTCTCGTCGTCGGCCGGCTCGCAAGCATCGTGGCGATGCGGCTGCGCGGCAAGCACAAGCCGACCTACACTCCCCATGTCGATGACGGCGACAACGTCATCATCGTCAACGCGGAAAAGATCGTGCTCACCGGCAACAAGCGCGAGAGCAAGGTCTATCGCCACCACACCGGCTATATCGGCGGCATCAAGGAACGCACGCGCCCGTTCGATTCTCGAGGGCAAGTTTCCGCAGCGGATCGTGGAGAAGGCAGTCGAGCGCATGTTGCCGCGCGGGCCTCTCGGCCGCGTGCAACTCGGCAATCTGCGGGTCTATGCCGGTCCCGATCATCCGCACGCGGCACAGACACCCGGAGTCGCTCGACGTCGCCGCCATGAACCGCAAGAATACAAGGAGCGCGTGACCATGGCCGAAACCATGCAGTCGCTCGACCAACTGTCCGCGCTCAAGCCCGCGGCAGCCCCCGAGACCCCGAAATACATCCAGAAGCTCGACAAGCAGGGCCGTGCCTACGCCACCGGAAAACGCAAGGATGCGGTGGCGCGGGTCTGGGTCAAGCCGGGTGGCGGCAAGATCCTGATCAACACCCGCGAGATCGAGATCTATTTCGCCCGACCGGTGCTGCGCATGCTGATCCAGCAGCCGCTGGTCGCGACCAATCGCAACGGTCAATACGATGTCATCTGCACCGTGTCCGGCGGCGGCCTTTCCGGCCAGGCCGGCGCGGTGCGCCACGGCCTGTCCAAGGCGCTGATGAATTTCGAGCCGGATTTGCGCGGCGCCCTCAAGCGCGGCGGCTTCCTCACCCGCGATCCGCGGGTGGTGGAGCGCAAGAAATACGGCAGGGCCAAAGCCCGGCGCTCGTTCCAGTTCTCCAAGCGCTGACCGTTGAGCGGCGCCGCGTTGCGCGCGGCGCGCAGGACTGGCACTGCTTCTGGCTAGGCGTCGACCGCGCGCAGGTCCGATTGCCGCGCCGGGAGGCGGTTTTCACCGTTCTGGGATTTGCCCGGCGACGAGTGTACTCGGGTGTCATTCCCTCGATGCGCGGAGCGCATGCAGCGATGCGTGCCGTGTGCAGTGAACCCAACGGTGGGAGTGGACCATGAAAACCGGAAGGCGGGGCGGATTGTCCGCTTCGGTTGTCGCTTTGGTGCTGGGAATGATGTCGGCAGGGGATCCGGCCGCGGCGCAGCAGGTCGACATTGCCGGCTTCGCAGAAGCAATTCCAGGACGCTCTATGCAGCCGGCAATTACGCCGCTGCCTTCGCCGAAGCACAAAAGGCCGAAGCTGCCGCCAAGCGCGCCGGCACCAACAATTTTGCCTACGTATCGGCGCTGAATGACTTGGGTCGCGCGCATCAGGCGCTCGGCAATTATCCCGATGCGGCAAAAATGTTCAAGCAGGTGCGTCGACGCCCTGCAACAAGAATATTCCCGCGACCGATCCCCGCGTCGCTCAGGCACTCGCCAATCTCGCCACGGTGTATTTGCTGCAAGGCCGCAACGCGAGGCCGAGAAAGCTGTACAAGCAGGCGCTGGACATCACGTCCAAGGCACTTGGCCCGAGCAACCCCGCAGTGGCCACGCTGATCAACAATCTCGGCGACGTCTACAAGAACCAGGCACGCTATGACGAGGCCGAGGCGCAATACAAGCGCGCGCTCGAGATGGCCGAGAAGACCAGCGGCCCGAACAGTCTTCCGGTCGCCCTGGTCCTCAACAATCTCACCAAGGTCTACGAGGACCAGAGCCGGTTCGGCGAGGTCGAGGCATCGAGCAAGCGGGCGCTGGCGATCCGCGAGCAGGCGCTCGGCCCCAACCATCCCGATGTGGCCGCCAGCCTCAACAACCTCGCCCATCTTTATGAGCGGCTCGGCCGATATGCCGCAGGCCGACGCGCTGTTCCGGCGCGCCATCGAAATCTGGGAGAAGTCGCTGGGTCCCAAGCATCCCCACCTCGCCTCGGCGCTGCTCAACCTCGGGAGCGTCTATGCAAGCGAGGAGCGGCTCGATGAGGCGGAGGCGCTCTACAAGCGCTCCCTGGGCATCCGCGAGGCGGTGTTCGGCCCCAATCACTCCGAGGTGGCGACCTTGCTCAACAACCTCGCGCAGATCTACGAAGCCCAGGGCCGATACCAGGACGTCGAAACATTCGCCAAGCGGGCGCTCGCCATCGTCATCGAAGTCGCTTGGCCCCGACAATCCCGACACCGCGAAGGTCATGCGCAAGCTGGGCGTCGCCTATGACGCGCAGGGTCGCTACCCCGAGGCGGACAGGCGCAGTTCAATCGCGCGCTCGACATCTTCACCAAGGCGTTCGGCCCCGAACACCGCTTCCTTGCCACGGTGCTGATCAACCAGGGCCACCTGTTCGAGCACCAGCGCCGCTTCGACGAAGCCAACGGACGTCTACCAGCGGGCGCTTGCGATCAATGAAAAGACCGCGCGGGGCGAACCATCCGGAGTTCGCACGGGTTCTGAACGATCTGGCGCTCTTGAGCGCCGCTCGGCCCGATCCCGCCAACGCCGTCGCCTATTCGCGCAAGGCGAGCGCCGCGGTGCTCGCGCATGCCACTCTCGGCGATACTGGCGGGACGGCAACCGCGCGATGTCGGCGGTCTCATCGAGCAGCGAGGAAGCTACTTCGTAAATCATGTCGGCAGCCTCGCGGCGGCCGCCCGGGCGGGCGTCGAGCCCTCGTCGGCGCTCGGCCGCGAGGCGTTCGAAATGGCGCAATGGGCGAACCAGTCGGCGGCCGCCGCCGCAATCCAGCAGCTCGGTCCGCGTTTCGCCGCCAGCAACGACGCGCTTGCCGCGCTCGTGCGCCAGAACCAGGACCTGTCTGCCTTCTGGCGCGACCGCGACAAGGCGCTGATCGAGGCGTTGTCGAAACCGGAAGGGCAAGCGACGGCGCAGATCGACAACATTCGCAGGCAATTGCCGACACCGAGAAGAAGCTCGCTGCCATCGACGCGCGACTGCAAAAGGAATTCCCGGACTATGCGGCGCTGGCCAATCCCAAGCCCGTGAAGGTGGAGGAGGTGCAGAAGCTGCTCGGCAGCCGGGGAGGCGCTGGTCCTGATCCTGACGGGTGAAAAGGAGAGCTATGTCTTTGCGGTGACGCGCGACGGCTTCGAGTGGCGCACGCATCGCCGATCGGCAGGGATGATCTTGCGACCAAGGTCGCGAGCTTCCGGCGCGGCCTCGACCTCAACACCATGCAGCAGTTCGATCTCGACGCTCGCAAACCAGCTGTATGAACTGCTGCTTGGTCCGGTCGATGCGTTCATCAAGGACCAAGGCCATCTGATCGTCGTGCCGTCGGGTGCACTCACGGCAGTGCCGTTTCATCTGCTGGTGACCGAGAAGCCGGCGGCCGCGACGCCACGGCCCAACAGTCAAGCCCCGGCAGAGCACGCCGCCGCCTATCGCGATGCCGCCTGGCTGATCAAGCGCCAGGCCGTTTCCGTGCTGCCGTCGGTGGCGAGCCTGAAGCCGCTGCGGTCGCTCGCGCGCAAGGACGACGGCACCAAGCCGATGATCGGATTCGGCGACCCGGTGTTCAACCCCGCCCAGGCGCAGGAAGGCGACCGGCGCGGCACGCGCACGCGAGGAACCAGAGGGAGGGTCAGATCATACACCGACTATTGGCGCGGCGCCGGCCTCGATCGCGCGATGCTCGCGAACACGCTGCCGCAACTTCCCGACACGCGCCGACGAGCTGAGGACGGTTGCGCAGGCGCTCGGTGTGTCCCCGGCGACCGACATCCATCTCGGCCGCGATGCGACCGTGACGGCGGTGAAGCGCGCGCCCTGGCCAACTACCGCATCGTCTATTTCGCGACCCACGGCCTGGTGGCCGGCGACATCAAGGGCTTGGCGGAGCCGTCGCTGGCGCTCTCCTTGCCGGCGCAATCCGACCGACGACGACGATGGCCTGCTGAAGGCGAGCGAGGTGGCGCAGCTCAAGCTCAATGCCGACTGGGTCGTGCTCTCGGCCTGCAACACCATTGCGGGCGAAAAGCCCGGCGCGGAAGCCCTTTCAGGGCTGGCGCGCGCCTTCTTCTATGCCGGCGCGCGCGCCTTGCTGGTCTCGCATTGGGAGGTCGCCTCGGATGCGGCAACGCGCCTGACCACCTCGGCTTTCGCCATCCTCAAGGCCGATCCGAGCGCTCGGACGCGCCGAAGCCATGCGGCGCGCCATGCTGGCCTTCCTCGCCGATCGAGCGTCGTCCGAGAACGCCTATCCGGCGGTGTGGGGACCGTTCGCGGTGATCGGAGAAGGCAGCAAGCGATGACGCGCTCACCGCGTCATCGCCCAAAGAAAATCCCGCTCCGGTAGGGAGCGGGATATGCCGTGATCCAGTTCGCGCGAGCGGACGCTGGACGCCCACCCGTCAAAGGTCGATTCCCAGGCCGATCCGGAACGTGTGGAAGCTCGGGTTCAAGTCGATTTTCACGTTGCTGGATGGATTGGTACAGCCGCCGACTGCACCGTCACAAAAAGTAGCGACTGGAAGGTTCTTGGTATAGGTGCCGAAGTCCGCGTATCGGTATTCGAGCCTCGCCTTGACGCCCGGGAAAATCTCGGTTTCCGCGCCGGCGCCGATCGTGCCGCCTACCCGAACATCCGACCAGCTGCCCGCGGCCCTTGCGAAGCTGGTGGGGCCGCAACAGTCAAATATGACGCCGCTATATGAGAACGAGCCTTTGATCTCACTGAAAGCAACGCCGGCGGTCGCGTAGAGCAGTGTCCAGGGGGTAACGAGAAAGCCGAAGCGGCCGCGAACGGAGGCGTCCCAGCCCTGCGTGATCGAGCCGTGCTTGACGTCATCGCGGTAAACGGCGCATCCAAGGTCGAAGCAGTCCCTCCTCGCGAAAGACGACGTCGACTCTGCCTTCTTCCACGAAGCATCGGCTTCGACGCCGGCCACCAGCGTGCCGAATTGCCACCGGTATCCGGCGAACAGGCCGGCGGTGTAGACTATCGGGCGGTCGCTGAACGAAAGCAGGTTCTCGAAACAGGAAAAGCCCACGCCGATAAACCCAGGGCCAGGACAAACAAAGGCCCCCGGTTCCACGAAGACGTTGTTGACCGAGCTACCGCCATTGGAGCCGCCGAGTTGGCTGCCGCTCCAATTGCTGGTCTGGGTGGCTTGACGCTGGACCTGGCGCGGCTGGGCCTGGCGCGGCTGGGCCCGCTCCCGTCTCGGCTTGGCAACGTCCTCGTCGGCAAAGGCCGGCTCTATGGCCTGGTCGAAGACCGCCATTGCTGAAATCAAACCAACGCTGGTGATCAGAAGCTTTCGCATGGGAGCCCCCCGGGGAAACTGATGCCCGTCAGTGTGACGGCATGCCGCAACCGTAGGGTATGTCGCTCGCCGGGATCAAGCCGCGGGTGGCATTTGGCGGGTGATATGCGTTGTTTCCTTGCCGGATGTTGCACCACCGCCACAACGGGAGGTCGTTCACGACCATCCTGGTGGTGGAGGATGGCGGCGGTCGTAGGCACTCCGCTCGACGGGACGAGCCGTTCGCCTTCGCTAGGCAAGATCTTGTTGACCATTCGCCCGACTCCTTCGTCAGACCACCCCGACCATGATGTTTTTGACCCTCCAGCACGAAATCGTGTAATCTGGTACCGAAGCTCGATTGCGATCGACCCGCTATGCTTTGCCGTGCTCTGGTTCAGGTCAACGTCCGCGCCGCCCGGTTGGAAAGGCTGCGCGCGCGAGCGGCACCAGCCATTGCTTTCCGATCGACTGCCGGGCTCGCGATCGATCGATACGCACACACATGGTGCACATGAATCCCCGCCTCATCTTTTCCGTTGTTTTGAGCCTGCTGGCGCTGGCCGGCATGCGCGAGGTTTGCGCCCAAACGACCGATGGGCGGGTCGCGCTGGTCATCGGCAATGCGGCTTATCCGGATGCCGAAGCCCCGCTCCGGGATCCGGTCGACAACATGCGCGCCTTTGCAGAGGAACTGCGGCGGGTCGGTTTCGAGGTCGATACCGGAGAGAACCTCACCAAACAATCGATGCGAAGCGCCATCGACCGGTTCTACGGCAAGATCAAGCCCGGGGCGTCGGCCGTATTTTTTTTCAGCGGGTATGGAATTCAGTCGGCCCGACAGACCTATATGATCCCGACCAATGCGCAGATTTGGATCGAAGCCGACCTGCGGCGTGACGGGTTCAGTCTCGATTCGGTGCTGGCCGAAATGAACACCAGGGGCGCGCGGGTCAAGATCGCCATTCTGGACGCGTCGCGGAGAAATCCATTCGAGCGGCGTTTTCGCGCGGTTGCCGAGGGACTTTCCCCCGTCGCCACGCCACCGAGCACGATGGTCATGTATGCTGCTGCGCCCGGCGCGGTGGTGCGGGACAACGAGCGTGAATTGTTCGTGAGCGAGTTGCTCAAGGAAATTCGCATTCCAGGAAGGGTGGAAGAGGCCTTCAACCGTACGCAGATCGGCGTCTCCCGCGCGTCGCAGGGCGAGCAGGTGCCGTGGTTTTCTTCGACTCTGGTCGAGGAATTCTCATTCGTGCCCTTCGGGTCGCCCCTCACGACCCCAGACAACCACCGAAAGGCCGCCGCCGGCGGATCGGGAGGCCGATGCGCGGCGCGACTATCAGGCAGCGGAACGAACCGGAACCAGGAAATCTTTCGAGGACTTCCTCGGCAAGTATCCTTCGGGCCGCTATTCCGAGCTCGCGCGCGAGCAGATCGCGAAGTTGGACGTGCCGGTGGTGCGGCCGAAGTCGACCGACACGGCTGTCAGGCCGAAGTCCCCGGCGCCCCCGGTCGATCGGGAGGCCGACGCGCGGCGCGACTACCAGGCGGCGGAGCGAACCGGAACCAGGCAATCCTTCGAGGATTTCGTCGCCAGGTATCCCTCGGGTCGCTATTCCGATCTCGCTCGCGACCAGATCGCGAAGCTGGATTTACCGGCGGTTCGGCCGCAATCCGTGGAGCCGGTCAAGCCGATGGCTCGATTGGACAATGCTGCCATCAGAGACCTCGATAAGTCGATTGAACTCAATCCAGGTGACGCGCTCGCATATTACAAACGTGGCCAACTGCTGGCGAGGCACGGCGACTATGCGCGTGCCATCGACGATTTCGATGAGGTCATCCGGCTCAATCCAAAGGACGCGGAGGCTTTCAACAACCGCTGCTGGTCGCGGGCCGTTATCGGTGAATTGCAGCCGGCGCTCACGGACTGCAACGAGGCATTGAAGATTCGTCCCCGCTATCTCGATGCTTTCGACAGTCGTGGCTTCGTCAAACTTAAAAGTGGACAGTTGACGCAATGCCATTGCCGACTATGACGCGGCATTGCAGATCAATCCCAAGCACGCATCCGCCCTTTATGGGCGTGGAATAGCCAAGGTGAGGAGTGGCAACAGCTCTGGTGGCAACGGCGACATCGCGGCGGCAAAGCTCATCCAGCCCGACATCGCCAATGAGTTTGCTGGTTACGGCATTCGCTGACAGTTCGGCGAATTGGAGAAAACTGGAGACAGAACGATGACGCTAAATCGCAAAAAACTCGAAGTTCATCTGGCGTGTGTGCTTTTTGCAGCTGGTCTGGGGATGAGCGCGGGGATCGGCGTTGCCGGCGCCGCGGAACAAGTTTCGCAAGAACAGATCATCAGGGCGCTCAAGCCGCCCGCCAGGGTTACGCGTGGGCTCTCGACATCGCCGGCTGATACACCGCAAAACCCGGACGACGCGCGCTTGGTGGATACGTTGCGTTCCAAGACGACCCGCTCCCTCACGGCCGATGAACGCGAGAAGATCGCCGCCGTCGCCAAGCAAAAGCCCAGCATCGATCTCGAGATCAATTTCGAGTACAACTCGGCGACGATCTCGTCGGTGCCGCAAGTCACGGCGCTGGGCCAGGCGCTCTCGAGCCCCGACTTGAAAGGCAGCACCTTCGTCCTTGCCGGTCATACGGATGCCAAAGGTGCCGATTCCTACAATCTGGGTCTGTCCGAGCGCCGAGCGGATGCGGTGAAGCGGTTTCTGACGCAGAAATTCCGCATCGACGCCAGCAATTTGGTGACGGTAGGTTACGGCAAGACCAAGCTTAAGAACTCGTCCGATCCCTATGCGGGGGAAAACCGCCGCGTGCAGATCGTCAACATGGGCGACAAATGAGAGCGCAACGGGAGCCGTAGCGGAACGCGCGACGGTGATCCCGCTCCGGCCTTTGTCTCGTGTCGTTCGGCAGGATGGGTGCCCGTGAAACCCAAGGAGATGAAGGATGCAGCGCCGGTTTCCGGAATACTGCGCAGGAAGCGATAAGGGCGGGATGCCGGGCGCTAAAGGCACCGCCTCACTTATCGTTCCGGCGGTCGTGCTCGGGCTTGCGGCCGGCATCTGTATCTTCGGCCGCGCAGGGACCGGCGCCGATGCTGCACATGTGGAAGCGGTGACTGGGCGCGTGGTTGCGTCCTCCCAGAACAAGCCCACTCTGCTCGATGTTCTCGATCTTCTCGGCGATCGGACGCAGCTGGATCTCCAGGCCAACAGTGAACTGCGCATCTGCCATTACCAGACGCGCAAGCTCTTGAGATTGAGAGGTCCGCTGCGAGCTTCGGTTTCGCAAAGCGATGTGACGGCTGAAAATGGCAAAGGTCGCTGCCACCGCGGAGACCTGTGCGGCACCGCGTGGTCTCGACCTTCCAGGGCGGCATTGTTTCCCGCAACATAGCCGTCACGACGAGCCGGTGGCCGTTGCGACCGAGCATCAAGTTCGTCAATCAGAGCGCCGAAACCATCCGCAAGGTTGCGTCTGGGATGGCACGCATCAGACAGATTTTGGCAACTTTCGATCGCAACGTGGCGCGCCCGACCCTCGAAAATGGCAAATCCTACCTTGCTCGTCGTCGAGCATGAGCGATGGCAGCGAACGCAAGATGTTGCTGCAGGCGAGTGAGGCGACCAGGACCGGTCCGGTTTTTCTCGTGGTCTCGGTAAGGCTGCGCTGGTGGATGTCGGCGACTGGAGCATCCGAAGCTGGAGACTCTGTCGGGGCTCGTGTCCGTCCTGCTGGCCGCGATCTGCGGGCTGGTCGGTTTCTCGAGCGACTACAACAGCATTTTTCCGGCACTCGGCGGCCCCAACGGGCTGCTCTACGATCTGACGCTGAAGATCGCCCAGCCCTGGCGGCGCGACGTCCAGATGTGCCGGCGGTATTCGTCGCCATTGACGATGCTTCCCTTTCGGATCCCGAGCTTTCGTCGCTTCCACGCGCCCTGTTTCAGCCGGTATGGGCCAGGCTGATCGACGGGCTGTTCGAGGCCGGGGCGCGCCGGATCGCTTTCGATGTGGTGTTCGCCTATTCTGGCGCCGATTTTCAGGTCGGCTCTTTCAGGCTGCCCGACTACGACCGCAGCCTCGTCGAGAGCCTCACGCAGACCAGAGAGAGGATTGTGCTGGGCCGCTTTCCGAGCGTTCCGCCCGCCCCTCCATTCGTCAAGGCGGTGGGAGCGTCACGGGTCGGGGTTCTGGACTTGCAGATCGAGTCCGATGGCCGGATCCGTAGCACAGCCCCCCTCGCTCGCCTGCCCGATGGGCGGATCGCGCTGAGCTTCGCCGCCCTCGGCGCCGGGCTCAGCATACGCCAGGCATCCTCGGCCGCGCGAATTCTGATCGCTCCGCATGCCCCGCTGTCCGATACCCCGACCTACAGTCTCGCAACCTTGCTCGCCTGCCTCTCATCGGCAGAGGGGGCCGGCTCCGTTCATCGCGCCCTGGAAGGTCGGATCGTCGTTGTGGGTACCGCAGTGCTCGGCGAAGACGAGCACCGAGGGCCGACGCGATTTCTGGGACACCCATCGCGCACCTCGCCGGGGGATCGCTGCGCGCCTCGTACGGGGATGTTCGAGCGACCGGAGCCGGACAATGCGCCCGGGGCACTTATCCAAATCGCTGCAATCCAATCGGCGGCAAGCGACAGGCCGCTCACTTTGGCGTCACCCTGGTTGCGTCTCGTTGCCGGCGCGAGCCTCGGCTTCCTGTTCGCATTCCTGGCCTTTCGGGACGAGAGCGCCCTGATCATCGGCGAGCACGATGTCTCGTCCCCGCTCGCTCATCGTCCGGCAAATCGTCCGATCGGTCGCAACCGGCCTTGCCGGGCCGGTTTTCGTCGGGACGGCTCTCAGTGCCGCCGCGTTCACCTTCGCCGATCTTTGGCTTCCGATGGGCTATCCGATACTTGCGACGAACCTCGCTTTCGGAGCCATCCTGGCGCTGCGGTCGGTGCGGCATGGCGCATTCTTCCGCCGTCTCTACCGGACGGCCGGCCGATACTTGCCGCCGGCACGCCTCGTGACATTGGCGCGGAGCGGCTTCGCCGATCCGGGCGAAGGCCAGGAACGAGAGGTCTCGATTCTGCTGGCGGATCTCGTCGGATTCACTTCCTTCTCGAACGAGCCCGCTCGCACCGCCTCGGAGGTCGTTCGGGTCGCCAACGAATATTTCACTTTCATGCAAGCCGCCATCGAGCGTTACGACGGTTGCAGCGACAAATTTCTCGGCGATGCCGTCCTGGCGTTCTGGAATGGGCTCTCCGACGAACCGGAGCACGCGTCCAAGGCGCTTGCCACGGCAAAGGACATCATCAGCGCGGTGGGTAGTGCCGAAGTGTTCTATAAGAATCGCCTGGCGGTACGAGCCGTCGTCTGTTCCGGGCGGGTCTATGTCGGCGATCTCGGCAGCAAGCAAAGAAGCAACTTCACGATCATAGGTCCCGCGGTCAACGAGACGTTTCGTCTCGACAAAGTGCCGGCCGTTTACGGGCTCCCGCTGCTCCTGGCGGCGTCCACCGCCGAAATGATCATGGCTTCGAAATCGCCCAAGTCTGTGGAGCTGCTTGCAAGCAACGTCCTCGTGCGCGTGGATGACGTCGAGCTCAGGGGTTTTGCGGTTCCGCGATCGGTCTATGCGCTGGTGCCCGGCGACGATCCCGGGCTGGCCGGGTTTCGAAGCAGGACGCAAGGCGCTCGATCGGCAAAACCTCGGTGAGGGGCTTGCGCACTTGCAAGGCGTCGATAGCGGCATGCTGCAGCGGGCGGCGAAGACTGTATCAGCCCGCTACCAATCCATGCAGGTCACTACCGCCGCTTTCAGTGACCCACTCTAGTTTCAATGACCGCCACCCCGGGAAGGGCCACTCGGCTGCCGGCCGAGGCCACCACCGCCGATCCGACCGAGGCCGATGCCTATCCCAATTCCGATCGGCAGTCCCAGGGGCGCGCTTAGCGGCGCAGACGCACTCGATGCCGGTGTAGCCGCCGGCTTGGTTCGTCTGACCTTGCGCGGCGGTGGAGCGTCGACTTCACGTGAGACTCTCTGCTTGATTCGTCTGACAGTACGCGGCGGTGGATCGTCGACTTCGCGCGAGACTTCTCTGGTTCGTCGGTCGGGCGGCGCGTTTCGGTTGCGCTTGCGTCGGTTGCACGCAGGGACAGACGCTCGCGATTTGGGTACCCCCAAGTGCTCGATTGCGTGCGCGCTCGAGCAGGCGTTGCGCAGTCGCAGCAAGATCGGTGTTGGAGTAGCTTGCGAGAAAGCTTTGATACGACGCCGGGGTGTTCACGAGCACGGCGGTATACCAAGCGATCATCACCTGACGTCGTTCGAGCACTTCGCGCACACGCACGCTGTTCGCCTGCCCTGAGTAGAGCGCAAGATAGGCTTGGTAGGCTTCCACGGTGTCGTCTTGAATAACGATCTCGTAGGCCTCGCGCGCCGGACGCCGCCGGAGCTCTTTTTTCCAGGCGTCCACGGAGCGGCTGGCGCCGCGTGCGCCTGTGGAGCTCCTTGCTCCGGCCGAGACGGGAGTGACACGCGCGGATGGGCTCCCCCCGCCTGGGAAGAAGGAGAACTCGACGGTCAGCGAGGAGCTTTCCCACGGCAATTGCTGCTGCTTGGTCGTATCATTGACCGCAAATCGCACACGCTTGAACGCTTGCTCGATCGGCAGCCCCGGTTCCCTGGCGACCGAGAGGAGTGCGGTGGTGTAGGGACTATTGGCCCCGTCGCCGTCCAGCGCCTCGCTGCCGGGTGAGGTTGCATAGGATACGATCGAGCCGGCGGGGGCGTCGACGATGGCGAGGCCGCGGCCGGTGACCTTGTTGATCTCGGAAAATGGATTATTGCGGCAGGCATCGAGCATGACGATGCGCGACTTGCTCGGCACCGCGGCGAGCGCGTTCATCAGATCGATCAGCCGCACTGCCTGCAGCGGTACATCCGCTTCCCGCGCGATCTTGGCGTCGACCGGCACGAGATAGTTCTCGCCGTCGACCTGCAAGCCGTGACCCGCGTAGAATACCGCGGCAACCGTATCCTGTCCCTTACCGGCAACGCTGTCGGCGAATTCACCGATCGTTCTGAGCATATCGCTGCGCGTGAGATCGGGAGCCGAAACAACCTCGAAGCCGGCGGATTTCAGGAATTCGATCATCGCCCTGGCATCGTTGGCCGGGTTGGGGAGCGCCGACACAGACTGGTAGGCCGAGTTGCCGATCACTAGCGCAATTCGATTTTCCGCCAGAGTGGAGCTCGGGCTCAGCCAAAAGCCCAATGTCAATGCCACACAGATCCTCGAGGAATGACACGACATAGCCCACCTCATGGAGTGGTCTTGCAGGGTTGGGCTAGTATTATAGCACCGCCATTCTCGATTGTCGAATTTCCGGCCTCGTCGCTCTACGCCGAATAATACATCTCGAACTCGACCGGGTGGGGGGTGTGCTCGAAGCGGATCACCTCGGTCATCTTCAGCTCGATGTAGCTGTCGATGAAGTCATCATCGAACACTCCGCCGGTCTTGAGGAAATCACGGTCTTTACTGACCTCTTCGAGTGCCTGGCGGAGCGAACCGCATACGGTCGGGATCTGCTTGAGCTCCTGCCGCGGCAAATCGTAGAGGTCCTTGTCCATTGCCGCTCCGGGATCCAGCTTGTTCTTGACGCCATCGAGCCCGGCCATCAGCATCGCGGCAAATCCCAGATAAGGATTGCAGAGCGGATCGGGGAATCGCACCTCGACGCGTTTGGCTTTAGGATTTGTCGTCCAGGGAATACGGCAGGAAGCTGAGCGATTGCGCGCCGAATAGGCAAGCAGCACCGGAGCCTCGAATCCGGGTACCAGCCTCTTGTAGGAGTTCGTCGTCGGATTGGTGAAGGCGTTGATTGCCTTGGCATGCTTGATTATGCCTGCGATATAGGAAAGGCAGGTTTCCGACAGATCGGAATATTTGTTGCCGGCAAAGACCGGCTTGCCATCCTTCCAGATCGACTGGTGGCAGTGCATGCCCGAGCCGTTGTCGCCGTAGACCGGCTTCGGCATGAAGGTCGCTGTCTTGCCGTAGATCTGCGCGACCTGCTGAACGCAATATTTATAGATCTGCATCTGATCGGCCATCACCGTCAGCGGCGAGAACCGCATGCCGAGCTCGTGCTGTGCGGAAGCGACTTCGTGGTGGTGCTTCTCCACTTTTACGCCCATGCGCGCCATCGCACCGAGCATTTCCGAGCGCATGTCCTGAACGGTGTCCTGCGGCGGCACCGGAAAGTAGCCCTTCTTGAACCCGATGTGGTGGCCGAGGTTGCCGCCTTCGTAATCGGTGTCGGAATTGGTCGGAAACTCGAGAGAGTTGAGCTTGAAGCCGGTATTGTACGGCTGCGACGAATATTTCACGTCGTCGAAGATGAAGAACTCGGCCTCCGGACCGAAGAAGACCGTGTCGCCGACCCCCAGCGATTTGACCATGCCTTCGGCCTTCTTGGCGATGCCGCGCGGATCGCGGTTGTAGGGCTCGCCGGTGGTCGGCTCGAGCACGTCGCAAATCAAGGACAGCGTCGTTTCCGCGAAGAACGGATCGACGACGGCAGAGGCCGGATCCGGCATCAGGTTCATGTCCGACTCGTTGATGGCCTTCCAGCCTGCGATCGAGGAGCCATCGAACATCTGACCTTCCGCGAACGTTTCCTCCTCGATCATGCTCACGTCGAACGTGACGTGCTGCCACTTCCCGCGCGGGTCGGTGAAGCGGAAATCGACGTATTTCACGTCGTTGTCCTTGATGAGTTTCATCACTTCTTTGGCCGTCGTCATGAAACGAATACCCTTTCGTGTGGATGTCGCTTAATCGGATGCGGGCTTTTGAGCTCGACCAGCAGTTCAGATGGCATCCAAACCGGATTCCCCTGTCCTGATTCTAATGGCTTCTTCGATGTTCGAGACGAAGATCTTGCCGTCGCCGATCCGCCCGGTCTGAGCCGCGCGACGGATCGCCTCGATCGCTTTTTCGACCATGTCATCGCCGAGCACAATCTCGATCTTCACCTTTGGGAGAAAATCCACGACGTACTCGGCGCCGCGATAAAGCTCGGTATGTCCCTTCTGTCGTCCAAAGCCCTTGGCTTCGGTGACGGTGATGCCTTGAAGTCCGACCTCCTGCAGGGCCTCCTTCACCTCGTCGAGCTTGAATGGTTTGATGACCGCTTCGATCTTCTTCATCGCGTTTCCTAACCTGGTCTGCCAATCGGCGTGCAGTTGGGGCCAGCGCCAAATAGGCGTCCCGGCGCAGCGAATTTTTGAGCAGCGGGCGCAAGCTCGATCCGCATAACAAATGGTTTCACCATGCTGAACGAAGGCCGAGTGGCCGCGGCAGTGTTAGCAGGGGTCATGCCAACGCCTGACTCTGGAAAAAACTGCTCTCGTTCAATGTCTTAACATACCTCACGTGCTCGGCTGGTCATCCCGGTCAGTTGGTGAGATGAGATTTTGATCAGTTTGCCCAATCTATGGTCAGTTGCCTCTTTAGCGTCAGTGTGGAACTTTTCCAAGATCGTGTTCTACGGCAAGCTTGCCCCAGTGGTCTCATTTTGGCTGACGATTGATCCGAGGGGTGGTTGCGTTGCTGTGAAGGGGCTCGGGGCGGGCACTCCGCATGACTACACATTGCAAAGAGAAGATGACTGCAAATAGATGTTGACTTCCGAATGAAGATGCATTATAAAACCTTCGTCTCGCTCATCGAGGGGCCGTTTCTAGAGGCGATCCTGAAGGCGGAGCAAGATTTGGCGTCCTGCGGCCGCGGCTCGCAACCGCGGGCTCGGGAGGTCCGGAAACCGCCCGTCGGGCACTACGACCCGGCCGCGAAGCATCGCTAGAAGCTTCGGCGCAAATGCCGGAGTGGGACGTATGCGGCACCCGGATCAAAAAGCGCCAAGGTGGAGCGCCGGAAGGCGAGCGCACCCCGGCTGGGTGCGCGCCGCGCCTGGCCCAGCGCGGCAGTTGTTTGCGCCTTTCGGCGCTCCGCCGCCCCTCAATCGGGGTGTGGCCGCAAGGAAAGCTTCAAGACCCGGGCGCCGAGGCGCCGCGGGAACGAGCATTGTTGTTTGACATCGTGAGAACCGAGCCCGTTGGAAGGCGATGATCGAATTGCTGACCACCGCCGAGATGGCCGAGGCCGACCGCCTCGACGATAGCGGGTGGCATTGCCGGCATCAGGCTGATGGAGAATGCCGGCAGGGCGGTCGCGGAGAGAATCGCTTCTCGTCATCCGCCGGGTGCGCGCATCGACGTCGTGGCGGGACCGGGCAACAACGGCGGCGACGGTTTTGTGGCCGCACGAGTCTTGCGTGAGCGCGGATATCGCATGCGCGTGCTTTCGGTCGCGCCCATCGCCAAGCTCGAGGGCGATGCGGCGCTGGCAGCGCAACGATGGACAGGCACTACCGAAGTGGCAGCGTCCGGTGTGCCGGCGCCGGCCGAAATAGTGATCGATGCTTTGTTCGGGGCAGGGCTCGACCGTCCGGTGGAAGGGGTCTCTGGTGGCTTGATCGAGGCGATGAACAAGGCGACGTGCATCTATGCCGTCGATCTGCCGAGCGGGATCAACGGCACGACGGGAGCAATCATGGGAACGGCCGTGAGAGCCACCGAAACGGTGACCTTCTTCCGACGCAAGGTCGGGCACGCGCTGCTTCCGGGCCGGCTCCACTGCGGCAACCTCTTTGTCGTCGATATCGCGATACCCGCAAGCGTGCTCGAACGGATCAAGCCGCGGACCTCTCTGAACGTCCCGGAGCTCTGGGCACGGACCTTTCCGGTGCCGCGGACCGAAGGACACAAATATACCCGTGGCCATGCCGTGGTGGTCTCCGGCGGGCTCGGCTCGACCGGCGCAGCGCGGCTTGCAGCGCGCGGAGCTTTGCGGGCGGGCGCAGGGCTCGTCACCGTTGCCAGTCCGCGTGAAGCGCTCGCGGTCAACGCAACGGCAAGCCTCGCGGTCATGGTGCGGCCGGTCGACGGCGCGGGCGAACTCTCGGAATTCCTGCGCGATCGCCGCCGCAACGCGGTGGTGCTGGGGCCGGGAGCCGGAGTGGGAGCCGCAACGAAGGATCAGGTCCTCGCGGCGCTCGCGGGCGAGTGCGCCGTCGTGCTCGACGCAGATGCAATGACGAGCTTTGCCGCGGAACCGGAGCGGCTGGCCGCAGCCACCAGGAGCCGATCCGGGGTCACGCTCCTGACCCCGCACGAAGGTGAGTTCAATCGCGTGTTCAATGAGATGGGCAATACAGCGCGATCAAAGATCGAGCGGGCCCGAAAGTCGCCGAGACAACCGGTGCGATCGTCTTGCTCAAGGGGCCGGACACCGTCGTCGCCGCCCCCGACGGGCGGGCGGCAATCTCCGGCAATGCACCACCCTGGCTCGCCAGCGCAGGCTCGGGTGACGTGCTTGCCGGGATTGCCGCCGGGCTGTTGGCGCAGGGGATGCCGGGCTTCGAGGCCGCAGCTGCTGCGACCTGGTTGCACGGGGAGGCCGGCACGGAAGCTGGTCCGGGGCTGATCGCCGAAGATCTGCCCGAAACGCTCCCAAGCGTCTATCGGCGCCTTTTCGCCAAGCTCGGCAGCGAGCTGCCGGATCGGACCTGAAAAGCGTCCTCCTCAGTTCACCTTGATTCCGACAGCCCTGACGAGCTGCGTATTGGTCTCGATCTCGCGACGCACCAGCGCCTCGAATTGCGCCGAGTTGAGCGGCATCGGATCCGAGCCGAGCTTGCTCAGCCTGTCGCGAATCAGCCGGGTGCGAAAGTGCCTTGGCTGTTTCGGAATACAGCCTGCCGCGGATGTCGGCCGGCGTCTTGGCGGGCGCGAACACCCCGGCCCAAAAATTGTATTCGGAGTTCGGAAAGCCTGCTTCGACAGTGGTGGGCACGTCCGGCAACGCCGACGCGCGCGACGAACCGCTCACTGCAAGCGCCTGAAGCGAGCCATCCGTGAGGAACGGAAGCGCGTTCACCAGCGGAGAGAAATAGAAGTCGGCACGGCCGGCGATCACTTCGGTCATCGCTTCGGGGGCGCCTTTGAAGGGCAGATGAACCGCCTCGAATTCCAGCTGCCAGCCGAAACCGCTCGCCGTTGAGATGGGATGAATTGCCCGCGCCTGCGGACGCATAGTTGACCGAACCGGGCTTGGCTTTGGCGGCGGCAACGAAATCGCTCAACTGCTTGTACCCCTTCGACGGATTGAACACCATCACGACCGGCATGTTTCCGAGTGGAACGATCGGGGCGAGGTCGCTCATCTCGAAGCCAAGATTGGAGCGAGTTGCCGGTGTCACCGTATGCGTCGAAGAATTGACCAAAATGGTGTAGCCGTCCGGGTCCGCTTTCGCGACCGCGCCCATCCCGATCGTATTCCCAGCGCCAGGGCGATTTTCGACGATGACCGGCTGGCCGAGCTGCGCGGAGACCTGCTCCATGACCAAGCGCGCCATGACGTCGCTCGCGCTTCCGGCGGTCAGCGGCACGATCACGCGGAGCGGCTTCGTTGGCCAGGACTGTGCCCAGGCAAGCCGTGCCGGCACTGGAGCGGCGAGAGTTGTCCCTGTGAGCTGCAGGAATCGGCGGCGGGTAGTGGACACCACGATCATTCTCCCATTGCAAGAGCAACGCCGCCGATCCCACCGATCTGGCCGCGCGAGCTGTGCATCGGCGTGCGTCGGTTGAGAACGGTCGACGACCTATTTTTTGTCGTGCGCCGCCTGCTTTGGGCATGATATAAGCCGCGCCGCCCGGCCGCAACGCAAGCCGGCGACGGCCACCTGCGCAGCTAGAGTGCCGACATCGGGCCGCTCCGGTGTCGGCTTGGAGGTGCCCTTTGCGGGCGTGGCGGAATTGGTAGACGCGCGGGATTTAGGTTCCCGTGACGAAAGTCGTGGGGGTTCAAATCCCTCCGCCCGCACCAGCGCAAGCAAAGGCGCCGGCTCGAGACCCATCCCGCGACGGCGGCGCGCGGCCAAAACGTGTAGATTGCCATCATGGAAGTCACAGAAACACTGTCCGACGGTCTCAAGCGTGAATTCCAGGTTCAAGTGCCGGCCGCTGATCTAGAGGCGCGGGTCGCCGAGCGGCTCGACGAAATGAAGGACCGAGTGCAGCTACGGGGTTTCCGTCCGGGCAAGGTGCCGGTCACGCACCTCAAAAAGATCTACGGCAAGGCCGTGATGGCCGAGACCATAGAGGCAGTGATCCGTGAGCTCAATTCGAAGATCGTGAGCGAGCGCGGTCTAAAGCTCGCCATGGAACCAAAGGTCACCCTGCCGCACGAGAAGACGGAGGTGGAGAAGGTCATCGGCGGGCAATCCGACCTCGCGTACACGCTTGCACTGGAGATTCTCCCGAAGATCGAGCTCGCGGATTTCCAGGATATCCGGCTCGAGCGCCCGGTTGCGGAGGTCACCGTTGCCCAGGTCGATGAAGCCGTTTCCAAGATCGCCGAACAGAACCGTCCGTTTGCGGCGAAAGGCGAGGGTGCAAAGGTCGAGAAAGGAGATCGCGTCATCATCGACTTCAGCGGCAGGATCGAAGGCACGCCGTTCGAGGGCGGCACCGGCAGCGATGTAGGCGTAAATGTCGGCTCGGGAACTTTCATTCCCGGGTTCGAGGACCAGGTGATCGGCATGTCGGTGGGCGAAGCCCGGCTGGTGCAGGTTACTTTCCCGCCCGGCTATTTGAACGCTCAGCTGGCCGGAAAGGCGGCCGAGTTCGACGTGACGGCAAAGTCGATCGAGGCACCTGGCACCGTGGCTGTCGACGATGCTTTTGCCAAGTCGCTCGGACTTGAAATCGCTCGACAAGCTCAAGGAAGCCGTAAGAGGACGACTTCAGCAGGAGCACGCAGGTCTGAGCCGTCAGAAGCTCAAGCGTCAGCTTCTCGATAGGCTGGACGAAATGCACAAATTCTCGCTGCCGCCGACGCTGGCAGAGGACGAGTTCAAGAACGTCTGGAACGCGGTCGAAAGCGACCTCAAGGCGCAGGGCCAAACGTTCGCCGATGAAGGCACCACTGAAGAGAAGGCGCGGGAAGAATATCGTGCGATTGCCGAACGGCGCGTGCGACTGGGGTTGGTGCTGGCGGAAATCGGCGAGAAGAACAGTCTCAGTGTCACCGAAGACGAGATCACCCGCGGCATCGTCGAGCGTGCCCGCCAAGTTCCAGGTCGGGAGCAGGAAGTGTGGGACTATTTCCGGAAGAATCCGGGGGCGGTAAATGGGATTCGCGCTCCGATGTTCGAAGACAAGGTGATCGACTTCCTGGTCGAGCTCGCCAAGGTCACGGAGAAGCAGGTTTCGCGAGAGGAACTGCTCAAGGACGATGACGAGAAGACTACCCGCGGTTAAGCGAGGGGATTACGTCGGCAGGAGTCGAGAAGGCGTCGAAGTGCTCAGCCATCCACTCGGGCCGGCTAAAGTGCGTTGGAGCCATCGCTCTTGACCCGCGGGCAGTGACCTTCCGATGCTCCCGCGCGGTGCGAGCGGGGAGAATTGTGACGTGAGGCAGCGGCTCGCTCGGGTAACACGGTTGCTGCCGATGAGACGCAGGCCGGCGCTGTCATGCTCGTTTTGCGGCTCAGATGCCGATCAGGCCAAGCGGCTTGTGGCCGGTCCGTCCGTATATATCTGTGACCAGTGCATCGAGGCATGCGTCGCGATTTTGGAGCAACATGGCGGGCGTTCGTATCCCGCCGACAACCGTTGAAGATAGGTTGACCACCATGCGTGATCCCTACGACGTCTACATGAACATGCTCGTTCCGATGGTGGTCGAACAGACCAATCGCGGTGAG
Organism: uncultured Alphaproteobacteria bacterium; assembly: GCA_963831225.1. Classification (GTDB taxonomy): domain Bacteria; phylum Pseudomonadota; class Alphaproteobacteria; order Rhizobiales; family Xanthobacteraceae; genus VAZQ01. The sequence continues at coordinate 31,224 of CAWHPT010000015.1, read as the reverse complement.
CGCGCCTACGACATCTTTTCGCGGCTGCTCAAGGAACGCATCATCTTCATTACCGGCGCGGTCGAGGACGGCATGGCGACCCTCGTCGTAGCACAACTGCTGTTCTTGGAGGCGGACAACCCCAAGAAAGAGATCGCCATGTACATCAATTCGCCAGGGGGGGTGGTGACGTCCGGGTTGGCGATTTACGACACCATGCAATTCGTGCGGCCTGCGGTATCGACCCTGTGCATCGGGCAAGCTGCCTCCATGGGCTCGCTCCTGCTCGCGGCCGGTCAAAAAGACATGCGCTTCGCGCTCCCCAATGCTCGCATCATGCTCCATCAGCCGTCAGGCGGCTTTCAAGGCCAGGCAACCGACATCATGGTGCATGCCCAGGAAATCCTCAACCTGAAGAAGCGACTTAACGAAATATATGTGAAGCATACCGGTCAGCCGTTGAAGAAAATCGAAGATGCGCTCGAGCGCGATTACTTTCTCACCGGAGAAACAGCAGTTGAATGGGGTATTGTCGACAAAGTGATAAATAAAAGGCCGGAGGATCCAGCGGCACTCAAAGTCGTGTGACCCGTCATTTTTGGTACGGCATTCTGCCGCGGCACGGTCAAAAAGTCGCCATGAGCTTGAATTTTCATCATTAACAAATTCTTGATTATCCTCACGCTACCGTGTTTCGCTAGTACTGATTTGGCAGAGAATGAAACAAATGCCCAGAGATATGTGACATTGGTGCTACGGACTCTGAAAAGCATCCATGTCATGCTTTGCTGTTATGCGGCCGGCCGGTCCAGGCGGCAGCCGGCTGGCGGAGAGATAGGAATGAGCAAGGTCGGCAGCGGCGATTCCAAGAACACCCTTTACTGCTCGTTCTGCGGCAAGAGCCAGCACGAAGTGCGTAAGCTCATTGCCGGACCGACCGTATTCATCTGCGACGAATGCGTTGAACTATGCATGGACATCATCCGCGAGGAGAACAAGTCCTCGCTGGTCAAGTCTCGTGACGGCATCCCCACCCCGAAGGAGATCAGGAAGGTTCTCGACGACTACGTAATCGGCCAGGAGCACGCCAAGAAGGTACTCTCGGTCGCGGTGCATAATCATTACAAGCGCCTGAACCATCAGACCAAGCACAATGACGTCGAGCTTGCCAAATCGAATATCCTGCTGATCGGTCCAACCGGCTCCGGAAAGACCCTGCTGGCACAGACGCTTGCGCGAATTCTCGACGTTCCTTTCACGATGGCCGATGCGACGACGCTGACCGAAGCCGGCTATGTTGGTGAAGATGTCGAGAATATCATCCTCAAGCTGTTGCAATCCGCCGATTACAATGTCGAGCGCGCGCAGCGCGGAATTGTCTATATCGACGAGATCGACAAGATCAGCCGCAAGTCGGACAATCCGTCGATCACCCGCGACGTTTCGGGCGAAGGGGTGCAGCAGGCACTCCTGAAGATCATGGAAGGCACCATCGCATCTGTTCCGCCGCAGGGTGGCCGCAAGCATCCGCAACAGGAGTTCCTGCAGGTCGATACGACGAATATCTTGTTCGTTTGCGGCGGGGCCTTCGCCGGACTGGAGAAGATCATCTCGGCCCGGGGGCGATCGACCTCCATCGGCTTTGGCGCCAAGGTCATGGCGCCCGGAGGATCGCAAGTCCGGCCAGATTTTCCGAGAAGTCGAGCCTGAGGACCTGCTGAAATATGGCCTGATCCCGGAATTCGTGGGCCGGCTTCCGGTCGTCGCCACGCTCGAGGATCTCGACGAGGCCTCGCTGAAGCTCATTCTCACCCAGCCCAAGAACGCCCTGGTAAAACAATACCAGCGGCTGTTCGAAATGGAATCGATCGATCTCACGCTGGCGGAAGAGGCGCTCGGCGCCATCGCGCGCAAGGCGATCGACCGTAAGACCGGCGCCCGGGGACTTCGGTCGATCATGGAAGGCATTCTGCTCGACACCATGTTCGATCTGCCCAGCCTCGAAGGCGTCGAGGAGGTCGTCATCTCGAGAGAGGTGGTCGAAGGCACGGCGCGGCCGCTTTACATCTATGCCGACCGCGCCGACCGCACGGGCGATGCCAGCGCCTGAGAGCAGCGCAATGCGCGACCTCCGGGGCGAGCGGCCGATTCGCTAGAGCGCTCGGCGGCCAGCCTCTCGAATGTCCGCTATTTGCTTGAATTTTCGGGCTTACTTGACACCGAGCGAGGCGCGTCGCCACCTATTGCGGGCGAACGAAAACGTACGAAGGATCAAAGCGAAATTCTCCGGGGAGGGTTTCGTACCCACCCTCCGCACATGGCGGGCCCCGTGGGCGAACCGTGCTCCCTTCCCGGCCGACCTCTGCACTCGTCGCTGACGCCGCGACCGCGGGTCGAGGGCAAGGGGCACAACAACAAGGACATCGGGCCATGACCAGCGCCAAACCAAAGCCACCTCTCATCCCCGGCGAGACCCGGGCCTATCCGGTTCTGCCGCTGCGCGACATTGTCGTCTTTCCGCACATGATCGTGCCGCTCTTCGTCGGGCGCGAGAAGTCGATCAAGGCGCTGGAAGAAGTGATGCGCTCCGACACCTTCATCCTGCTTGCGACGCAAAAGAATGCCTCGGATGACGACCCCGCGACCGCTGCCATCTACGAGGTAGGAACGCTTGCGAGCGTGCTGCAGTTGCTCAAGCTGCCCGACGGCACGGTCAAGGTGCTGGTCGAAGGCGCCGCACGCGCAAAGGTTGAGCGTTACACCGACCGCGTCGAATACTACGAGGCCGATGCCGTTGTGCTGTCGGATTCCTCCGGCGAGCAGGTCGAGGCCGAAGCGATGGCGCGCTCGGTCATCAACGAGTTCGAGAATTATGTGAAGCTCAACAAGAAGGTATCGCCCGAGGTCGTCGGTGTCGTCCAGCAGATCGAGGACTATGCCAAGCTCGGCGATACCGTCGCCTCGCACCTGGCGGTCAAGATCCCCGACAAGCAGATGATCCTGGAGACGCCATCCGTCACCGAGCGGCTGGAGAAGGTGCTCGGCTTGATGGAGAGCGAAATCTCGGTCCTGCAGGTCGAGAAGCGGATCCGTACTCGCGTCAAGCGCCAGATGGAGAAGACCCAGCGCGAGTACTACCTCAACGAGCAGATGAAGGCTATCCAGAAGGAGCTCGGCGACGAGGAAGGCAAGGACGAGCTCGCCGAGATCGAGGAGAAGATCAAGCGCACCAAGCTCTCGAAGGAGGCGCGCGAGAAGGCGCAGCACGAGCTCAAGAAGCTGCGCCAGATGTCGCCGATGTCCGCGGAAGCGACGGTGGTTCGCAACTATCTCGACTGGCTGCTGTCGATCCCCTGGAACAAGAAATCCAAGGTCAAGAAGGATCTCAACCTTGCGCAGGAGATCCTCGACAACGACCACTTTGGCCTGGAAAAGGTCAAGGAGCGGATCGTCGAGTACCTCGCGGTTCAGCAGCGCGCCAACAAGCTGACCGGACCGATCCTGTGCCTGGTCGGCTCCTCCCGGCGTCGGCAAGACCTCGCTCGGCAAGTCGATCGCACGCGCGACCGGCCGCGATTTCGTGCGGGTATCGCTGGGCGGAGTGCGCGACGAGGCCGAAATTCGCGGCCATCGGCGCACCTATATCGGCTCGATGCCGGGCAAGGTCATCCAGTCGATGCGCAAAGCGAAGTCGTCCAACCCGCTGTTCCTCCTCGATGAGGTGGACAAGATGGGCGCGGACTTCCGGGGCGATCCGTCATCGGCGCTGTTGGAAGTGCTCGATCCCGAGCAGAACCACACGTTCAACGATCACTATCTCGAGGTCGACTACGATCTCTCCAACGTGATGTTCATCACGACGGCGAACACGCTCAACATCCCGCCGCCCCTGATGGACCGCATGGAGATCATCCGCATCGCCGGTTACACCGAAGATGAGAAAGTCGAGATCGCGCGCAAGCACCTGATCCCGCATGCGATCGCCAAGCACGGCCTCGACAGCAAGGAATGGGCGATCGATGACGATGCGTTGCTTCTCCTCATCCGCCGCTACACGCGGGAAGCCGGCGTACGTAATCTCGAGCGTGAGCTCTCCACCTTGATCCGAAAGGCGGTGAAAGAGCTGACCTTATCCAAGAGGAAATCGATCACGGTGGAGGCAAAGACCGTATCCGACTATCTCGGAGTGCCCAAGTTCCGCTATGGCGAGGTCGAGGATGAGGATCAAGTCGGCGTCGTCACCGGCTTGGCGTGGACCGATGTGGGCGGGGAACTGCTCACGATCGAAGGTGCGATGATGCCCGGCAAGGGAAAAATGACGGTTACGGGCAATCTGCGGGACGTGATGAAGGAATCGATCTCGGCGGCGGCATCCTATGTTCGCATGCGCGCGATCGCCTTCGGCATCGAGCCGCCGTCGTTCGACAAGAAGGACATCCACGTGCACGTGCCGGAGGGGGCCACCCCGAAGGATGGCCCATCGGCCGGCGTGGCCATGGTCACCGCCATCGTGTCGGTGATGACGGGAGTCCCGGTGCGCCGCGACGTCGCAATGACCGGCGAGATCACGTTGCGCGGCCGTGTGCTCCCCATCGGCGGCCTGAAAGAAAAGCTGCTTGCGGCCTCCCGCGGCGGAATGAAGACCGTGCTCATTCCCGAGGAGAATGCCAAGGACCTGGTGGAGATCAGCGAAAGCATCAAGAAGGGCCTCGACATCATTCCGGTCTCGCGAATGGACGAGGTGCTGACGCGGGCCCTGGTCCGCAAGCCCGAGCCGATCGAGTGGGACGAAGAGAAGGCCAAGCCGACCGAAACGTCGGTAGCCACCGAACCAGCGGTCGAGGAAGAGTCTTCAATCCTGACCGCTCACTGAGCCGAACCGCACATCATCCGGCTGCATTGACGGCGGCGCCAAAGGGCGCCGCCGTTTTGCGTCTGAGTACCCCAGATGGAGGCTTGACAGGCGTGAACAAATAGTGAACATTGGAGCATGCCGGTTCCGGTAATCGCGTTTCGGCATTTTCGCCCGGCGTTCTTGATGATCCGACGCCTGGAGCTGACAGGTCGGCCAAGTCTGGCATAACTTCTGGAGACATGTGCGATGAAGAGGAAGCTTACGATGAGCTTGTGCGCGGCGCTGGTGAGCATGCTTGCATGGTCTCATCCGACCGCTCGCCCAGCAGAAATCCATCAAGCAATGCAGTAGCGAATGGACCGCCGACAAGCCTGTGATCAAGGCGAGCGGCAAGACGAAAAAGGTCTTCATGGCCGAATGCCGTGGCGTACCGGTCGCGGCCGCTAAAGGGCGGCAGATCGCCACCCCCGCGCGCGGGGCAGCACGCGACCGAATCCGAGGCGAGAGCAAGTTGCCCGACCGACGCGATTGTGTGGGCCAATCCGAGCTCCAGGATTTACCACGCCGGCGGCAGCAGGAGCTTCGGGAAGACCAAGAAAGGCGCATACATGTGTGAGAAAGAATTGGTTGCCGCGGGTTTTCGGCCACCCATGATCGCCGCTCGGCCTTGATCACCGGAGTGTCACGCGCACGAGTTTAATCACCACGCTGAGGCGTTGCGATTTAGCTCCCAATAATGAGTTCTTTGCATTTGTGGCGGCGCTGCCTCTGCAGCGCCGCCCATATTGCGCAACGGAGCGCTTGCGCGCTCCGGACGCACGGCGATAAAGGTAGTTTCGGGGCGGTTAGCTCAGTTGGTAGAGCGCCTGCTTTACACGCAGGATGTCGGCGGTTCGAGTCCGTCACCGCCCACCAGGACGGCAAGTTCAGACGACTGAGGACGGACCCACGCGGGGTCTTGTTGTCCGCCCTCCTGTCGCCCGTCCGCGTATGCTGATCACACGGCTTCCTTGAGTTCCTTCGCCGCACGGAAAGCGACCTTCTTGCTGGCCTTGATCTGGATTGGTTCGCCGGTCGCCGGATTGCGTCCCATGCGGGCCGCGCGCTTGCGTACCTGGAGGATGCCGAGCCCGCCGATACGGATGCGGTCGCCCTTCTTGAGGTGCTTGGTCACCAAGCCGACCAAGTCGCCGAGAACCGCCTCGGTCTGCTTCTTCGACATTTCATGGGATTTCGAGAGATTTGCGGCGAGATGCTTCAGGGTCACGGTTGCAGGTGCGCCCGCTTTCTTTGCTGCCATGGCTGGCCCTCCTCGTTAGGAAGTGGCCGTAAGGCCACTCATCGCGCTGTCGATTAGACGATTCGGATAGGTTCTGACCATGACTTATTGGCGAAAAATGTGGGTTTTTGCAATGCTGCCGCGCAGAAATCCGCCAACGACGGGCGTTAAACCGGTGCATCGGGGTGCGGAAGCGCCGAAGAGCCCGCCGGGACTGGCTTTTCCCCGGCTCCTGCCTTGACTTGGCGAGGGTGGGCATTTAACTCCGCACGGCGCCCGCGGGGGCGTAGCTCAGTTGGTTAGAGCGTCGGCCTGTCACGCCGAAGGTCGCGGGTTCGAGTCCCGTCGCTCCCGCCATCTTTTTTGGCCGCCGGCCGATGGCGCGGCCGGTGAGCTTCAAGCTCGCATGAGTCCGAGAAGTTGCCGCGCCTCTGCCGGGGTGGCAACGTAGTCGCCGAGGATCTCGATGATCCTGGCCGCCTTCTCGACCAGCGCCGCATTGCTCGGGGCGAGCTTGCCCTTTTCGAGATAGAGATTGTCTTCGAGGCCAACGCGCGGATGGCCACCGAGCAGCACCGCCTGCGCGACCATCGGAAATTGGTGCATCGAAACTCCGAATGCAAACCAGGGCGATTCTGGCGGCAGCAGTCCGCGCATGTAGCTCATCGCCGCCGGCGTGGCGGGCTGCGCCCAGGCCACCCCGAGGCAAATCTGGAACATGCCAGGACCTTTGATGTGGCCATTCTCGATCAAGCGTCTGGCGAGCAGGAGATGACCCGCTTCAAATACTTCCAATTCGGGCAGCACGCCGACATCGCGGATCGCGACTGCCATCGTTTCGAGATATCCGGGAGTGTTGACAAAAACGTACTGTCCCATGTTCATGCTGCCCATATCGAGGCTGCAGATGTCCGGCCTGAGCTCGACTACGTGCCGGACACGCTCCGCCGCCGATTTCAAGGTCGTGCCGGGGCCGGGATGCAGCGGGTCGTCTGCGCCGGGAGCGAACCGCGCGCCAGGACCAGTCGTCAGATTAATCAGAACGTCGCTCCCGCTCGACTTGATCCGATCCACTACCTCGGCATAGAGCGCTAGTTCCATGCTTGGCCGCGTGGTCTTGGGATCACGAACGTGGATATGGACGATGGCTGCGCCAGCCTTGGCCGCATCGATTGCCGAACCCGCGATCTGCGCCGGGGTAACGGGCACGGCAGGATTGCGAGCGGGCGTGTCTGCAGAGCCTGTCACCGCGCAGGAGATCATGATCTTGCGTTGCATCGAGCTCTCCGCAATTGCGAATTTGTAAGGCGTCATCCGCAGAGGGGTGCAGCCTCTTACCGCACCCAGCAGATGTCTCGAGCAAAATTGCGTTTCATGAGGCGATTTCGACAGGTGCGCTTGGCACACGGACCGAGTCCGGCCCTGGCCACCAAACCTCTCGGCCGCACGCTGGGAGCGAGCGGTGAAGTCGCCTTGCCACCCATTGTGTGCTGCGGTAAGGCAAGGCCATTCCCGCCTTGCTACGACCGATCTGAAGCAAGGGCGACTTCGAGCGCCTGCCGGGTGTTTGGCTGCCGGCTCGGGATGGTCGGTACGGGCCGGAAACGCGGTTTGCACGGTACGGAACCTCGGAGTTGCCGATGAACGGGTTGTTACTGGAATATCTGCCGCTGGCAATCTTCATCGCGGTCGCGCTCGGCATCAGTCTCGCACTCCTGCTGGTACCTTTTTTCGTCGCCTACAGGCGCCCCGATCCCGAGAAGCTTTCCGCCTACGAATGCGGCTTCAACGCTTTCGATGACGCTCGCATGAAGTTCGACGTGCGCTTCTACCTTGTCGCCATCCTGTTCATCATTTTCGATCTCGAGGTGAGCTTCCTGTTTCCTTGGGCGGTCACCTTCGGCGACCTGGGCCTCTACGGCTTTTGGTCGATGATGGTGTTTCTTGGCATTCTCACCGTCGGATTCATATATGAGTGGCGGAAAGGAGCGCTTGAATGGAATTAGAGCGCACAGGTGTTGTGGCCTCCCCGGCCAGCGGAATTCTCGGTCCGCGCGTCGGCAAGCCTGGAGCCGCGGAGGGCGGGTTTTTCATCGGCTTGAACGAACAGTTCGCGGATAAGGGGTTTTTGGTCACCGCTACTGATGACCTGATCACCTGGGCGCGCACCGGCTCACTGATGTGGATGACATTCGGGCTCGCCTGCTGCGCGATCGAGATGATGCAGATGTCGATGCCGCGGTACGACGCCGAGCGTTTCGGCTTCGCGCCGCGCGCATCACCGCGCCAGTCCGACGTGATGATCGTGGCTGGCACTCTCACCAACAAGATGGCGCCGGCGTTACGCAAGGTCTATGACCAGATGCCGGAGCCGCGTTACGTTATTTCCATGGGATCGTGCGCCAACGGCGGGGGTTATTATCACTATTCGTACTCGGTCGTGCGCGGTTGCGATCGCATCGTCCCGGTCGATATCTACGTGCCGGGTTGTCCGCCGACCGCCGAGGCGCTTCTCTACGGTGTGCTCTTGCTGCAGAGGAAGATCCGCCGCATAGGCACAATCGAGAGGTGACGGATTCCCGACGATGGACGAATCGCTCGACAAACTCGGCGCGGCCATCTCCGGTGCGCTGGCGGGCTCGGTCGTGGGGCATTGGGTCGCGAACGGCGAGCTCACCATCGCCGCCGTCGCGCGCGACATCGTGAAGGTCGCAACTTTTCTGCGCGATGACGAGCGTTGCCAGTTCTGGGGCATCGTCGATGTCACCGCTGTTGACTGGCCGAGCCGCGAGAGGCGCTTCGACGTCGTCTATCACTTTCTCTCGCCTAGGCAGAACCGGCGAATCCGCGTCAAGATCGAGGTCGATGAGAAGACCCCGGTTGCGTCCATCATCTCGGTGTTTCCCGGCGCCGACTGGTTCGAGCGCGAGACCTACGACCTCTATGGCGTGTTGTTCACCGGCCATCCGGACATGCGGCGCCTGCTGACCGACTACGGGTTCGAAGGCCATCCATTGCGCAAGGATTTTCCGCTCACCGGCTTCGTCGAAGTCCGCTACGACGATGAGCAGAAGCGGGTCGTCTACGAGCCGGTGCGGCTTACGCAGGAATTTCGCAGCTTCGACTTCCTCTCGCCCTGGGAAGGGCCGGGCTACATCCTGCCGGGGGACGAGAAGGCCGCCGATGAGAAGGGCTCCTGAGATGAAGTCGACGCTCGAGCCCGGCTTGCAGCACCGATTTACCTACATGGTGCCGCAGAACAAAACCGTGCCGCATCTCTATCCCGAGGTCGCGGAATTCCAGGCCATGCCGGCAGTGTTCGCGACGGGCTTCATGGTCGGGTTGATGGAATGGACGTGCATGCAGCTCATGGCCTCCCACCTCGATCCCGGTGAGGGCAGCCTCGGCGTGCATGTCGACGTCAGCCACACGGCAGCCACGCCGCCGGGCTTGCCGGTGACGGTCCAGGTCGAATGCGTATCCGTTGACGGTCCCCGCGTCACCTTCAGCGTCGAGGCGCATGACGGAATCGACTCGATCGGCAAAGGCCGCCACCAGCGGTTCGTTGTCAGGTGGGACAAGTTCAATGCGCGGGTAGAGCAGAAGGTTCAGGCGATCAGTGAGAGCGCGTGATGAGCCCCGCCGAACGCCATCGCGCTCAGGAATGCCGAATCTGACCATGGCCGGAACGGAACTGCGCAATTTCACCATCAATTTCGGGCCGCAGCACCCGGCGGCCCATGGCGTGTTGCGTCTCGTGCTCGAACTCGACGGCGAGGTGGTCGAGCGTGTCGATCCGCATATCGGGCTGCTGCATCGGGGCACCGAGAAGCTGATCGAAGCGAAGACCTATCTGCAGGCGATCCCCTATTTCGACCGGCTCGACTATGTCGCGCCGATGAACCAGGAGCATGCTTTCTGCCTCGCGGCGGAAAAACTCCTGAGGCTCAGGGTACCCGAGACGTGCCCAGCTCATTCGCGTGCTCTATTGCGAGATCGGCCGACTGCTCTCGCATCTTCTCAACGTAACCACGCAGGCCATGGATGTCGGCGCCCTCACGCCGCCGCTCTGGGGCTTCGAGGAGCGCGAAAAGCTCATGGTGTTCTACGAGCGTGCCTCGGGCAGCCGTATGCATGCGGCTTATTTCCGCATCGGCGGCGTGCACCAGGATCTGCCGCCGAAGCTGATCGACGACATCTGGGCCTTCTGCGATCCGTTCCTCCGGGTCTGCGACGATCTCGAGGGCCTGCTCACCGACAACCGCATCTTCAAGCAACGCAACGTCGATATCGGCGTGGTGCAGCTCGCGGATGCCTGGGCCTGGGGTTTTTCCGGCGTCATGGTGCGCGGTTCGGGCGCCGCATGGGATCTGCGCAAGGCGCAGCCTTATGAATGCTATTCCGAGCTCGATTTCGATATCCCCATCGGCAAGAACGGCGACAATTACGATCGCTACTGCATTCGCATGGAGGAGATGCGCGCAATCGATCTCTATCATGAAGCAATGCCTGGAACAGCTGCGATCCGCGGAGGGGCAGGGGCCGGTGTCCGTCGTCGACAATAAGATCGTTCCGCCCAAACGCGCCGAGATGAAGCGCTCCATGGAAGCACTCATCCATCACTTCAAGCTCTATACCGAAGGCTTTCACATCCCGGCGGGCGAAATCTACGCCGCGGTCGAGGCGCCCAAGGGCGAGTTCGGCGTCTATCTGATCGCCGACGGGAGCAACAAGCCCTACAAATGCAAGATCAGGGCGCCCGGTTTCGCACATCTCCAGGCGATGGATTATCTCTGCCGCGGCTACATGCTCGCCGATGTATCGGCGATCCTCGGTTCGCTGGACATCGTGTTCGGAGAGGTTGACCGATAATGGCCGTCCGCCGCCTCGCCGAACCTGCGATGCAGCCCAGGAGCTTCGCCTTCACAGCGGAGAATCTGGACTGGGCCAAAGCTCAGATCGCCAAATATCCGGAAGGCCGGCAGGCTTCCGCGATCATTCCGCTGCTGTGGCGGGCGCAGGAGCAGGCCGGCGGCTGGCTGCCGCAGAAGGCCATGGAGCATGTCGCCGACCTTCTCGCCATGCCGAAGATTTGCGCGCTCGAAGTGGCAACCTTCTACACCATGTTCAATCTCCAGCCGGTTGGACGCTTCAACGTTCAGCTCTGCGGCACCACGCCTTGCGTGCTGCGTGGCGCCGAAAAACTGATCGAAATTTGCCGCGACAGGATCGGCGAGCAGCAGCACGTCACTCGCCGACGGCAAGTTCTCGTGGATCGAGGTCGAGTGTCTCGGCGCCTGTGTGAATGCGCCGGTGGCGCAGATCAACTACGATTACTATGAGGATCTCGCACCGGAGACTTTCACCAAGCTACTCGACGAGCTCGCCGCCGGCAGGGAGATTCGACCGGGGCCACAGGTCGAGCGTCAGCTGTCGGCGCCCCGTGCGGCGGCCTCACGTCTCTCACCGATACCGCACGCGATGCGCGCAGGAACGGCGGTCGGAAACCCCATGCCGCGCTGGGCGACGGCGACGCCAAGAAGCCCGGCCAAGCAGCCAACGTACGCGATTCCGCGGTGCCGAAACCGCCGATGGGCGACTCATCCGCAGACGGGCAGCTCGTGATGCTCGAGGACCGGGACCGCATCTTCAAGAATCTCTATGGCCTGCACGACTGGGGCCTCGAAGGCGCGCGCGCGCGCGGCGCTTGGGAGGGCACCAAGGCCATTCTCGACAAGGGCCGCTGACGCCATCATCAACGAGGTCAAGGCCTCCGGGCTGCGCGGGCGCGGAGGCGCCGGTTTTCCGACCGGATTGAAATGGTCGTTCATGCCCAAGCAGTCCGATGGTCGGCCGCATTACCTCGTCGTCAACGCAGATGAATCCGAGCCCGGCACCTGCAAGGATCGCGAGATCATGCGGCACGATCCGCACCTCCTGATCGAAGGGTGCTTGATCGCCGGTTTCGCCATGGCGGCCAATGTCGGCTACATCTATATTCGCGGCGAGTTCATGCGCGAGCGCGAGCGTCTGCAGTCGGCGGTCGACCAAGCCTATCAGGCGAACCTCATCGGCAAGAATAACCTGCATGGATTTCCCTTCGATCTCTACGTCCATCACGGGGCGGGAGCCTATATCTGCGGCGAAGAAACCGCGCTGCTCGAAAGCCTGGAAGGCAAGAAGGGCCAGCCGCGACTGAAACCGCCGTTCCCGGCCAATGTCGGCCTATATGGCTGCCCGACCACGGTGAACAACGTCGAATTCATCGCGGTGGTGCCCGACATCTTGCGCCGCGGCGCCGCCTGGTTCGCCGGCATAGGTCGCCCCAACAATACCGGAACCAAGCTGTTCTGCATTTCCGGACACGTGCAGAGACCCTGCAATGTCGAAGAGGCGATGGGAATTCCGTTGCGCGAACTGCTCGAGACCCATGCCGGCGGGGTGCGAGGCGGTTGGAACAACCTTCTTGCTGTCATTCCAGGCGGCTCCTCGATGCCGCTGATCCCGGCGCACCAATGCGACAACCTGCTGCTGGATTTCGACGGCTGCCGGGATCTCAAATCGGCGCTCGGCACTGCGGCTGTGATCGTCATGGACAAGTCGACCGACATCATCCGTGCGATGGCCCGCATCTCATATTTCTACAAGCACGAAAGCTGCGGACAATGCACCCCGTGCCGCGAGGGCATGGGCTGGATGTGGCGCGTGCTGACGCGCATGGCGGAGGGCCGCGCGCATAAGCGCGAGATCGACATGCTGTGGGAAGTCACTACCCAGATCGAGGGTCACACCATCTGCGCTTTCGGCGACGGGGCTGCCTGGCCGGTGCAAGGCCTGCTTCGCCACTTCCGCCATGAGATCGAGCAGCGCATCGATGACTACACGGCCAGCCCATCATCCGGTGCGGGTAGCGGCGGAGTGACGATGATGTCACGGTTGACGAAAGCCTGTCCGTTTTTTCCGGTTGCCGATCGTGAATGCGGCATGCTCGAATTCTTTGTCCGGGATCCGGATGGAGATCTGCTCAGGTTAGGGCGCCCTGCGCGTGCCATGGAGAGCAAGCGATGACCAAGCTCATCGTCGATGGCAAGGAAATCGACGTCCCACCGGACTATACGCTGCTGCAGGCCTGCGAAGCGGCGGGCGCAGAAATCCCGCGCTTTTGTTTCCATGAGCGCCTTTCCATTGCCGGCAATTGCCGCATGTGCCTGGTCGAGCTCAAAGGCTCGCCCAAACCGGTGGCGAGTTGTGCCTGGGGTGTGCGCGACTGTCGGCCCGGGCCGAAAGGCGAACCCCCCGAAGTCAGCACCAAGAGCCCGATGGTGCGCAAGGCGCGTGAAGGAGTGATGGAATTCCTGCTGATCAACCATCCGCTCGACTGCCCGATTTGCGATCAAGGCGGGGAATGCGACCTGCAAGATCAGGCCATGGCTTACGGCGTCGATTCCAGCCGCTATCGGGAGAACAAGCGTGCGGTCGAGGACAAGTATGTCGGGGTTCTGGTCAAGACCATCATGAATCGCTGCATCCATTGCACGCGTTGCGTCCGCTTCATGACCGAGGTTGCTGGCGTGCCGGAACTTGGCGCCATTGGCCGCGGCGAGGACATGGAGATCACGACCTATTTGGAGCAGGCCATGACCTCCGAATTGCAGGGGAACGTGGTCGATCTCTGCCCGGTGGGGGCATTGACATCGAAGCCCTATGCCTTTGCATCGCGGCCCTGGGAGCTCAACAAGACCGAGTTGATCGATGTCATGGACGCGGTCGGCTCTGCCATCCGCATCGATACCCGCGGGCGGGAGGTCATGCGCATCCTTCCGCGCGTCCATGACGACGTGAACGAAGAATGGATTTCCGACAAGACTCGTCACGTGGTCGACGGGCTGCGCACCCAGCGCCTAGATCAGCCCTACATTCGCGAAAATGGGCGCCTGTCACCGGCCTCTTGGCGGGACGCGTTCGACAGCATTGCAGCGAAGGTCGAAGCGACGCCGGTCGAGCGTATCGGAGCCATTGTCGGCGATCTCGTCGCCGTCGAGGAAACCTACGCACTCAAGGATTTGATGACGCGGCTCGGCGTCGTCAATCTCGACTGCCGCCAGGACGGTGCAGTGCTCGATCCGGCCGCGGGAAGGGCGACCTACCTCTTCAACGCGACAATATCCGGTATCGAGAAGGCCGATGCGCTTCTGATCGTGGGCTCGAATCCGCGCCGTGAAGCTGCCGTGCTCAACGCTCGCATCCGCAAGCGTTGGCGCATGGGCGGCTTCCCCGATCGGGCTGATCGGCGAACGGGCCGATCTGACCTATCCCTACGCATATCTCGGCGCCGGGCCGGATTCTCTGGCGGATGTCGCGGCGGGCCTGCACGAGTTCGGCGGGATGCTGAAGAACGCGCAGCGTCCTCTGGTGATCGTCGGAATGGGCGCATTGGCTCGCCCCGACGGGGCGACGATCGCCTCGGTGGCTGCCCAGGTCGCCACTCGGGCAACCGACAAGGATTGGAACGGCTACTGCGTCCTGCACACGGCGGCAGCACGACCCGGCGCGCTCGACCTCGGTTTTGTTCCCGGCGCCGGCGGACGCAATGTCGCGCAGATGGCGGCGCCGGGTGCGCTCGACGTGGTGTTCCTGCTCGGAGCCGATGAAATCGAGATCGCGCCGGGCGCTTTCGTGGTCTATGTCGGAACTCACGGCGATCGAGGTGCTCACCGTGCCGACGTGATCCTGCCGGGCGCGGCTTACCCGGAGAAATCCGGTATCTATGTCAATACCGAGGGCCGCGTCCAAATGGCGAAACGTGCCTCGTTTCCGCCGGGCGAAGCGCGCGAGGATTGGGCGATCTTGCGGGCACTATCGGAGGTGCTCGGGCGCAAGCTGCCCTACGATTTTCTCGGCCAGTTGCGTCAGGCTCTGTTCGAGCGGCATCCTCATTTGCAGCGCATCGACGAGATTGCGGCGGGCGAGCTTTCGGATATCAGTGCGCTCGCCGCGATCGGCGGGACGCCGGAAAAAAGAGCAGTCTTCGGTTCCCTGGTGGACGACTTCTATCTCACCAATCCGATCGCGCGAGCGTCAGCCGTGATGGCTGGATGTTCGGTGATCGCCGATGGTGACGCCGGCCGCACCGCGGCGGAGTAGGCGGGACATGTCCGAATTCTGGACCAGCTATTTCTGGCCGCTCGTGACGGTGGTCGCGCAGAGCGTCCTGCTGCTCGTATTGCTGCTCCTGGTTACCGCCTACATACTTTACGCGGATCGCAAAATCTGGGCTGCGGTGCAGATCAGGCGCGGTCCCAACGTTGTCGGGCCTTGGGGGCTGCTGCAGTCGTTCGCCGATCTGCTCAAGTTCGTGGTCAAGGAACCCATCATCCCGGATGCCGCGAACAAGGGCGTCTTCCTCCTTGCCCCACTGGTCACGGCGGTGCTCGCACTTTCGGCCTGGGCCGTCATCCCGGTCAACGCCGAATGGGTGATCGCCGATCTCAACGTGGGGGTTCTCTATGTTTTCGCGATCTCCTCGCTCATGGTTTACGGCGTGATCATGGCCGGCTGGTCGTCGAACTCCAAGTATCCGTTTCTCGCATCTTTGCGTTCGGCCGCGCAGATGGTGTCCTACGAAGTTTCCATCGGCTTTGTCATCATCACCGTGCTGCTGTGCGCAGGTTCGCTCAATCTCTCCGCGATCGTCGAGGCGCAGGAGGGCAGGTACGGCCTGTTCAACTGGTTCTGGCTGCCGCTGTTTCCGATGTTCGTGGTGTTTTTCGTTTCGGCGTTAGCGGAAACCAATCGTACGCCGTTCGACCTCGTCGAAGCGGAATCCGAGTTGGTGGCCGGCTTCGCAGTGGAGTATTCGTCCACGCCTTTCCTGCTGTTCTTGCTGGGTGAATACATCGCCATCCTCACCATGTGCGCGATGGCGACCATCCTGTTCCTCGGAGGCTGGCTGCCGCCATATCCGGTCGCGCCGTTCTACCTGGATACCCGGGGTGATCTGGTTCACGCTCAAGTGCCTGTTCATGTTCTTCATGTTCGCCATGGTGAAGGCGATGGTTCCGCGCTATCGCTACGATCAACTCATGCGGCTGGGCTGGAAAGTCTTCCTGCCGCTGTCTCTCGCCATGGTCGCCATCGTCGCAGGCGTCTTGCAATATGCCGGATTGGCGCCGAGATGAACAGGACACGGCATGATGCACCTCTCGCTCGCCGGGCTTCTCGGAGCGGTCATCGGCACCGTCGTTGCCGCGACGGTTTATGGCCGGCTCGCGCTGTTGGTCGAGCGCGGCATCCGCTCTGCGGGTGCGCACGAACGCCCGGCGTCGGACAGCGAAATTTCGATGTTGCGGCGAGTCGTGCTGGCAGCCGACATCATCCTCTTCGGCGGCATCGGCTATTGGCTCGGTGCGACGATCGGTGGCTGACCGCAACGCGGTTGCGCTATGTCGCGACAGAAGGGAAGGCGCCATGAGACTTGATCAGGCTGCCCGCTCCTTGTTCCTGTGGGAGTTCGTATCGGCATTCTTTCTTGCTATGCGCTACTTCTTCAAGCGCAAGCCCACGCTCAACTATCCATTCGAGAAGGGGCCGATCTCGCCACGTTTTCGCGGCGAGCATGTGCTGCGCCGATACCCCAACGGCGAGGAACGCTGCATCGCCTGCAAGTTATGCGAAGCGATCTGTCCGGCTCAGGCGATAACGATCGAAGCCGGGCCGCGCCGCAATGACGGCACTCGCCGAACGACCCGTTACGACATCGACATGGTGAAATGCATCTATTGCGGTCTCTGCCAGGAAGTCCTGCCCGGTCGATGCCATCGTCGAAGGACCCAACTTCGAGTTCGCCACCGAGACGCGCGAGGAACTTTACTTCGACAAGGAACGCCTGCTCGCCAACGGCGATCGCTGGGAACGTGAGATAGCCAAGAACATCGCGCTGGATGCGCCTTATCGGTGAGCTCAATGATTTACGACAGCCATCCATCGCTCGCTCAATACGGCGCGCCTCGTTGTTCGCGACCGACTGTTTCCCGCCCCACGATGATGGCGACAGGCGCGCGCGCAGGAAGACCGCGATGATCGTTTTCGCCCTGTTCTTCTATCTCTTTGCCGGGGTTTGCGTCGCTTGCGCTTTTATGGTCATTGCGGCGCGGAACCCCGTGCACTCGGTGCTGTTTCTCATTCTCGCTTTCGTCAATGCAGCAGGACTGTTCGTGCTCCTGGGCGCGGAATTTCTGGCGATGATCCTGATTATCGTCTACGTCGGCGCGGTTCTGGTGTTGTTCCTGTTCGTGGTGATGATGCTCGATGTCGATTTCATCGAGTTGCGCCGCGGCTTTTTGCAGTACCTGCCGATCGGAGCATTCGTGGGTGTCATTCTCCTCATCGAGCTTGTGCTGGTCGTGGGCGCCTGGACGATAGGCGCCAACGTGCAACAAGCAGTCGAAGCGCCGATCCCGTCCCTTACAACGATGCTCAATACCGAGGCGCTCGGTCAAGTCCTCTACACGCGCTATGTCTATTTCTTCCAGGCAGCAGGGGTTCTTCTGCTGGTGGCTATGATCGGCGCTATCGTATTGACGCTGGAGCACAGACCGAACGTCAAGCGGCAGAACATTTCCGATCAGATAGCGCGCAGCAAGGCGACTGCCATCGAGATTGTCAAAGTACGGCCCGGCCAAGGACTCTGAGGGAAAGGACATGACGATCGGCCTCGGCCACTATCTTACGGTCGCCGCGATCCTGTTCACGATCGGCATTTTCGGAATTTTTCTCAATCGAAAGAACGTCATCGTCATATTGATGTCGATCGAGCTGATCCTGCTCGCGGTCAACGTCAATCTGGTCGCCTTTTCGGCCTTTCTCGGCGATCTCGTGGGCCAGGTCTTTGCGCTCCTGGTGCTCACGGTTGCGGCGGCGGAGGCTGCCATCGGGCTTGCGATCCTCGTGGCTTACTTTCGCAATCGCGGCTCGATCGCGGTCGAGGACATCAATTTGATGAAGGGCTGAGAGCGGCATGTTTTACGCCATTGTTTTCCTGCCGCTGCTCGGTGCGATTGTCGCGGGGTTGATTGCTCTTGCCGGTGCGGCTGGGCGGAATCCGGCCGGAGTACCGGCATTGGAAGTGGAGGATCATGCCGGCGATCGGGTCGACGAAGCCCAGTCCGCCGCGCACGCGCGGGATGGCGTCGATAGCGATCGGCGGGTCGAGGAGAGGGTGCCTTCGTCGGCTGCCGCGGGCTCGCGCGCAGCTGAAATGGTCACCTCTGTGTTTCTGTTTGCAGCGATGCTGCTGTCGTGGTTCGCCTTCGTCGAAGTTGGTTTCTTTCAACGCGACAGCCATGCGGCGCTGTTTCCCTGGATGATTGCCGGCGATCTCAAGGTCGAGTGGGCGCTGCGGATCGATTCGCTCACCGCGGTCATGCTGGTCGTGGTTACCACTATTTCGGCGTTCGTTCACCTCTATTCCATCGGCTACATGGAGGAGGATCCGCACCGGCCGCGCTTCTTTGCCTATCTGTCATTGTTCACCTTCGCCATGCTGATGCTGGTGACGTCCGACAACCTCGTTCAGCTGTTCTTCGGCTGGGAAGGCGTGGGGTTGATGAGCTATCTGCTGATCGGATTCTGGTTTCAGAAGCCGGAGGCCAATGCAGCCGCAATCAAGGCATTCATCGTCAATCGCGTGGGTGATTTCGGCTTTGCTCTCGGCATTTTCGCCGTCTTCGTCATGACCGGCGCCATCGACTTCGGCACCGTGTTCGCGCAAGCGCCTTCTCTGATTGGCAAGACCATCCGTTTCCTTTCATGGGAGGTAGACGCTCTGACGCTGATCTGCCTGCTCTTGTTCATGGGAGCCATGGGCAAATCGGCGCAATTCCTGCTGCACACCTGGCTTCCGGACGCCATGGAAGGGCCGACGCCGGTCTCGGCCTTGATCCATGCCGCCACCATGGTCACGGCGGGTGTATTCATGGTGGCGCGGTTGTCTCCACTGTTCGAGCTGGCACCAGCTGCGCAGGCGTTCATCACTTTCATCGGCGCGACCACTGCATTGTTCGCTGCGACCGTTGCGCTGGTCCAGAACGACATCAAGCGTATCGTCGCTTACTCGACCTGCTCGCAGCTCGGCTACATGTTCGTCGCGATGGGCACCGGCGCCTATTCCATCGGCATGTTCCATCTGTTCACCCATGCCTTTTTCAAAGCGCTGCTCTTCCTCGGATCAGGCTCCGTGATCCTCGCCATGCATCATGAGCAGGACATACGGCAAATGGGCGGGCTCAAGGACAAGATTCCATTCACCTACTGGACCATGGTGATCGGCACGCTGGCGCTTACCGGTTTTCCGCTCACCGCCGGATATTTCTCCAAGGATGCCATCATCGAGGCGGCCTATGTGAGCACGAGCGCAATGGCATTCTACGCGTTGTTGACGACCGTGATCGCAGCGGGGCTGACCGCATTCTACTCGTGGCGGCTGATCTTTCTGACTTTCCATGGCAGTCCGCACGATCGTCATCACTACGAGCAGGCGCGCGAGAGCCCCCTGGTGGTGCTCGTCCCGCTCGGGTTTCTGGCTGCTGGCTCGATCTTGTCGGGATATCCGTTCAAGGATTTGTTCGTCGGTGGCAGCATGACGGGATTCTTCCGCGAATTCGCTCAGGTTCGCGGATGGCAACAATATTCTCGAAGCCCTCCACCACGTGCCCTACGGCATCGCCATTCTCCCGACGCTGATGATGGGGCTCGGGTTCATGGTGGCGTGGGAATTCTATATCTGGCGTCCCGAGCTGCCGGACGAGCTCGCACGGCAACACCAGCCGCTCTACAGGTTTCTCCTCAACAAGTGGTACTTCGACGAGATCTATGAATTTCTTCTCGTCCGTCCCACCCTGTGGCTTGGCCGCATTTTGTGGAAGCATGGCGACGGCGATCTGATCGACGGCTTGGGCCCTGATGGTATCTCTGCACGCGTGCTCGAGGTCACGCGCGGCGTAGTCCGCCTGCAGACCGGCTACCTTTATCACTATGCCTTCGCCATGCTCATTGGCGTCGCAGCGCTGATCACCTGGTTCATGTTCGGCGGTCAGGCAGGCTGAAGATGGGCTGGCCCATTCTTTCCGTCACCACTTTCCTGCCGCTGGTCGGCGCGCTGTTCATCATGATGATGCGCGGCGACGGTGACGCGGAGAAACGCAACGCTCGCTGGATCGCGCTTTGGACGACCATCATCACCTTCGCGATCTCACTGATCATGGTGTATCGGTTCGACGCCACCTCGGCCGAGTTCCAGTTCGTGGAAAAACGACCATGGCTTGGTGGTGCGATCTCCTACTACATGGGCGTCGACGGCATTTCGCTGCCCTTCGTGTTGCTGACGACCGCGCTGATGCCGCTCTGCATTGTTGCGAGTTGGCAGCCGATCCAACAGCGCGTCAAGGAATACATGGTTGCGTTTCTTGTGCTCGAGACCCTGATGGTCGGTACCTTTGCAGCGCTCGACCTCGTCGTGTTCTACCTCTTCTTCGAAGGCGGCCTCATTCCGATGTTTCTGATCATCGGCGTCTGGGGCGGTCCACGCCGCGTCTATGCCAGCTTCAAATTCTTTTTGTACACGTTGCTCGGATCGGTGCTGATGCTGCTCGCGATCATGGCGATGTACTGGGAAGCGGGCACGACCGACATTCCGGCGCTGTTGCGCCACGGCTTTCCCCCTGGCCTGCAGACCTGGGCGTGGCTGGCCTTCTTCGCCTCCTTTGCGGTCAAGCTGCCGATGTGGCCAATGCACACATGGCTTCCCGATGCTCACGTCGAGGCGCCGACCGCGGGCTCAGTTGTCCTCGCCGCCATCCTTCTGAAGATGGGCGGGTACGGCTTCCTGCGCTTTTCTCTGCCGATGTTCCCGGCTGCGTCGCATGATTTGGCTCCGCTCGTGTTCGCGCTGTCGGTCGTGGCGATCGTCTACACATCGCTGGTCGCCTTGGTGCAGGAGGACATGAAGAAGCTCATCGCCTATTCGTCCGTCGCGCATATGGGGTTCGTCACCATGGGCATCTTCGCGGCTACCAGCCAGGGCGTGGCCGGCGGCATTTTTCAGATGATCTCTCACGGCATCGTGTCGGCGGCTCTGTTCCTCTGTGTCGGGGTGGTCTATGACCGCGTGCATACGCGCGAAATCGCGGCTTATGGCGGTCTCGTCGACCGGATGCCGCTTTACGCCGCCGCGTTCATGGTTTTCACGCTGGCGAATGTGGCCCTCCCCGGAACCTCGGGCTTCATCGGCGAATTCCTCACCTTGATCGGCACCTTCAAAGTCAATACCTGGGTGGCCGCGCTCGCAACCCTCGGCACCATTCTTTCTGCAGCCTACGCGCTGTGGCTCTACCGCAGGGTGATCTTCGGAGCGCTGACCAAGCCGAGCCTGGCCCGGATCAAGGATCTCGATTATCGCGAGATCATCACGCTCGGACCGCTCGTAATCCTCACCATCTTGTTCGGCATCTACCCGAAGCCGGTGCTCGATCTGTCGGCGGCGTCGGTCGCGCAATTGCTCGATAACTACAACCGTGCTCTCAATGCGGTAAAGGCTGCCGCCTTGCTTGCGCACTGATCGAAGAATTTTCATTGATGATCGAGGTTTTCGAGGTTTCCGCCTTGCTGCCGGCTCTGCCGGAGATCGTGCTCGCAATCGGAGCCATGGCGCTGCTGATGGTCGGTGCGTTCGGCGGCGAGCGGGCGGCCGTCGGCATCGATATTGCTGCGATCGTGCTGCTGGTCCTCTGCGGCTTGACGGTGCTGTGGCTGCCGGAAGGCAAGCTCGTCACTTTCGGCGGCAGCTTCATCCTCGACGAGTTCGCGCGCTTTCTCAAGCTGTTGGCACTGACCGGCTCGGCGGCGGCGATCCTCATGTCGTTTCAGTACTTTGACCGCGAGAAACAGCGCAAATTCGAATACCCGATACTGATCGTGCTTTCGACGGTGGGCATGATGATGCTCATCTCCGCGGCCGATCTGATTGCGCTCTATCTCGGTCTCGAATTGATGAGCCTTGCACTCTACGTAGTCGCGGCGATCAATCGGGACTCGGTGCGCTCGACCGAGGCCGGGCTCAAATACTTCGTTCTCGGCGCCCTGTCGTCGGGAATGCTGCTCTACGGAGCATCGCTGGTTTATGGTTTTACCGGTACCGTGACTTTCGAAGGCATCGCGAAGGCAGCGGGGCAGGGAAGTTCGAGCTACGCAAGCCTCGGGCTCGTTTTCGGCCTGGTGTTCCTGTTCGCCGGGTTCTGCTTCAAGGTCTCTGCTGTGCCGTTTCATATGTGGACGCCCGATGTCTACGAGGGGGCACCGACGCCGATCACGGCTTTTTTCGCCGCCGCGCCCAAGGTCGCAGGTATCGCCATGTTCGTGCGGACGACCATCATGGCGTTTCCGGGCATCGTCTCGCAGTGGCAGCAGATCGTCGTGTTCGTCGCCATTGCCTCGATGGCGCTCGGCGCATTTGCCGCGATCGGTCAACGCAACATCAAGCGCCTGATGGCTTACTCGTCGATCGGCCACATGGGCTTCGCGCTCGTGGGCCTTGCCGCTGGCACCCAGCAAGGCGTGCAAGGGATTCTCATCTACATGGCCATCTATGTCGCCATGACGCTTGGCACGTTTGCCTGCATTCTTTCGATGCGGCACGGCCAGAAAATGGTCGAGAACATCGGCGATCTCGCCGGGCTCGCGCAGCACCCAGCCGATCATGGCGTTCTTCCTGGCCATGCTCTTGTTTTCGATGGCGGGCATTCCGCCGCTCGCCGGCTTTTTCGCGAAATTCTACGTGTTCCTGGCGGCAATCCAGGCCGGCCTCTTCACGCTCGCGGTCGTCGGCATGATCACCAGCGTGGTCAGCGCCTATTATTACCTGGCAATCGTCAAGGTCATGTATTTCGACGAGGCAGGCAAAGCATTCGAGCCGATGCCACCCCAGCTGGGCGGTGTGCTTGCCGTCACTGGCCTGTTCAACCTCTTGTTCTTCGTCTACCCGGGACCATTGATCGAAGCCGCGGGCACGGCGGCGAAGTCGCTGTTTTGACATTCCGAAGCGGTCTCGGAACGATGCTTGATCCTAGGACGAGTGTAGCGGGCGTGCGGATCGTTGCATACGACGTGATAGGCTCGACCAACGCAGAAGCCTTGCATCGGGCGCGACACCACGAGCGCGGTCCGCTCTGGATCAGCGCCGCGCGACAAACAGCCGGCCGCGGGCGCCGTGGCCGCGTATGGATATCGGAGCCCGGCAACCTCTACGCGAGCTTGCTGCTGACCGCTCCGGCTTCCATCGAGCATTGGCCGGAACTCTCTTTTGTGGCCTCCCTTGCGACCCATGACGCAATCGTTGCGCTTGCGCCCCGGCTCGAGCCGAGGTTGGCAATCAAATGGCCCAACGATCTCATGCTGGAGGGCGCCAAAGTCGCCGGCATTCTGGTCGAAGGCGAGTGCGGCGACCAGCCAGCAGTTGCCGTCGGCATCGGTGTCAACTGTGTAAGCCATCCGCTAGATACGCACTATCCCACCACTGATCTCGCGTCCGCCGGTGAATCTATTTTGCCCGGGTCCTTGCTCGCCGCACTTTCAAGCAAGATGCTAGTGCGCCTTGCACAGTGGAACGCGGGCGACGGTTTTGCCGCGATCCGCTTGGATTGGCTCGCGCGTGCCCGTGGTCAGGGGGAAAATGTGATTGTTCGGCTCGCCGATCGGGAGGTCACGGGCAGTTTCCAATCGCTCGATGAGTCTGGTGCCTTGGTTTTGCGTTTGCCCGACGACAGCTTGTTAACGATCGCGGCCGGCGATCTATGCTTTTCCACGGCAACATCCGACGCGGCGAGGTGATCGGAGCGATGGCACGCCATTCCGAGCAATTGCTTTTCGCTCCACTCGGCGGGGCCGGCGAGATCGGCATGAATCTTGCGGTCTATGGCTTCGGGGACGACCACCGCCGGCAATGGATTGCTGTCGACCTCGGTGTCGCCTTTGCAGGAGACGATCTGCCCGGGATCGATCTCATTCTGCCGGATATCAGCTATCTCATCGAGCAGCGCCGCAATCTTCTCGGTCTCGTGCTCACCCATGCGCACGAGGACCATTTCGGAGCACTCCTCGATCTGTGGCCGCGCCTGCAGCTGCCGGTCTTTGCAACGCCGTTTACCGCGGCGCTGCTGCAAGCCAAACGGGAGAGCGAGCTGGGTGTCACCGAGATCCCGGTAACGGTCGTTCCGCTGGGCGGCCGATTCTCGCTGGGGCCGTTCGACGTCGAGCTCGTTTCGATGGCGCATTCGATTCCGGAATCCAATGGCCTGATCATCCGCACGCCGCTCGGAACCGTGCTGCACACTGGTGACTGGAAGATCGATCCGACTCCGGTCATCGGTCCGCCGACCGATGAGGCAAGGCTGCGCGCGCTCGGAGACGAGGGATGCCTCGCTCTGATAGGGGATTCAACCAATGCAACGCGCGATGGTCGCTCCCCCTCGGAGTCCGACGTTGCAATAGCACTCTCGGAGCTCATCCGAACGGCACGCGGGCGCGTTGCGGTCACTACCTTTGCCTCCAATGTGGCGCGTCTGCGCGTCGTTGCGCAAGCCGCAGCGGCCTGCGAGCGCGAAGTGGTCGTCGTCGGCCGCGCCATGGAACGCATCGTACAGGTCGCACGCGAGACCGGATATCTCGATGGTATCCAGGAATTTCGCTCGACCGATGTCTACGGGTACCTGCCGCCGGACAAGGTGCTGGCACTCTGCACCGGCAGTCAGGGCGAGCCGCGCTCGGCGCTGGCACGTATCGCGATGGACGATCACCCAGCCGTGGCATTTTCGCGCGGCGATCGCGTCATCTTCTCTGCGCGCGCAATTCCCGGCAACGAAAAGGCGGTCATTCAGGTGATCAACGGTCTCGTCAGCCAGGGCATCGAGGTCGTCACTGATCGAACCCATCTCGTGCACGTGTCCGGCCATCCCCGCGTCGACGAACTCGAGGACATGATCGGCTGGGTGCGCCCGGAAATCCTCATCCCGGTGCATGGCGAACCACTGCATATGGCAGCGCACGGCGAGGTGGCTCGCCGCGCCGGCGTCGGTAAGGTGGTCTTGTGTCGGGATGGTGAACTGCTCCGCCTGGCCCCTGCGGGACCCGAAAAGATCGACGAGGTGCCGGCCGGACGTCTGTACAAAGACGGCGCGCTGCTCGTCAGCGCCGAAGAGCGCACCGTCGCGGACCGCCGCCGCCTCGGTTTTGCCGGGGTGGTTTCGATTGCGCTCGCGGTCAGCGACCGAGGCGAGTTGCTGACTGATCCGGAGGTCACGCTAACCGGGATTCCGCAGGCCGACAGGCAAGGCCGCAAAATCGAGGATATCGCCTACAATGCCGCGCTCGAGGCCTTCGAAGTCGATGCCGCGTCCTCGCCGCCGGGACCCTGACGCGGTCGCCGAGGCGGTGAGGCGCGCGGCCCGCGCGGCACTCGGTGCGATCTGGAACAAGAAGCCCACCTGCCACGTGCATGTTCTGGAAGTATGAGCGGTCTTCAGGGGGATTGTCCGCGCAGCAGGAGAGCAAGATGATTGGACGCCTCAACCATGTGGCGATCGCGGTGCGCGACATCACGAGCGCTGCGCACCTATATCGCGAGACGCTGGGCGCGCGGGTTTCCGAGCCGATTCCGCAGCCGGACCATGGCGTCACCACGGTGTTCATCACTCTGCCGAACACCAAGATCGAGCTGATCGAGCCGCTGGGCGCCAATTCGCCCATCACAAACTTTCTCGACCGCAATCCCGACGGGGGAGTTCATCACGTGTGTTACGAGGTCGAGGATATTCGTGCCGCGCGCGACAAGCTCGAGGCGCAAGGCGCGCGCGTGCTCGGCGACGGGGAACCTAAGATGGGCGCCCACGGGAAGCCGGTACTGTTCCTGCATCCCAAGGATTTCTACGGGACGCTGATCGAGATGGAACAGGCCTGAGCCTGTGTATCGCGGATATGCTGATCGGCACGCAGTTCTTGCCCGTCGCGTTATGGTGACCAACGCATGTCGATCGTGACTGCAATCGCAATCTATTTCGTCATTTGGTGGGTCGTGCTGTTCGCGGTGCTGCCCTGGGGAATACGCAGTCAACATGAAAGCGGGGCGGTCGTGCAAGGCAGCGATCCCGGCGCACCGGCCGTCCCAAAGCTCAAGCAAAAGATCATCTGGACGACGATGGTTGCTGCCCTCGTCTTCGCTGTATGGTATGTCGTGTACACTTATCGGCTGATCACACTAGACGATCTCACCGGATTGTTCGACAGGGTGGCGCGAAAACTCGCGGTCTCCAAGCTCGAGCGGGCAACGCTCTAGCGATCGCGAGGACGCCGGCGGTTATCGGGCCTCCGGTAGAATTGGTTGGGCTCGCAAACTCCTCCGATCCCGGAAAGATTGATCATGCACTGCGCATAAGTATGAAAGCCGCAGTTGGTCCCGCCGCGGACGTCACGCGCGCACCAGGCGCCGTCGGCGCGCGCATCGACGGTGGTGAAGGAAAGCAAGGCTAGCACAGCAGCGGAAACGGAGATCGTTCGCATCAGACGCTCCTGGACAGAAAAATTTTGCCACTTCGCGATCATATTAACAAAAGAGACATCCGCCTGCGAGCGACAAAAAATTGAGCAGGGCCGAAACCCTGCTCCCAATGACGCAGCATCCACTTGATGTTTGAAACACATAAAGATCTTTACGCTACGCTCACGCCTCCAATTCATTCCTGGATCGAGACGCCTGCGGCATTGCGCCGGCTTGTTCCTCCCACGACTTGGACCGCGTGGCCTGGAACGCCTTCCCCCGGCGCATCGACCTCGCGCATGCAAGCTAGCCGGTTTCGAGCGACTTGTCACCGAGGAACGGTGCGGCGCTGGCAAACACCTGGGACCTGATTGCAAAGCAGCATAATTCGCGCGAAAGCTTTGATGGCTCTTGTCTTTTTCCGGGTGATCCGGTTTCACTGAGCCCTTTAAAGGGAGCGATTCTCGGATTCCGCCATGCGTATGTCCCGTTACTTCCTCCCGCTTCTGCGTGAAACGCCTAAAGAGGCGGAAATCGTGTCCCACCGGCTCATGTTGCGAGCCGGTCTCATCCGGCAGGAGGCTTCTGGCATCTATGCCTTTCTGCCGCTGGGGCTGAGAGTCCTGCGGAAGGTTTGCCGGATCGTGCGCGAGGAGCAGGACCGTTCAGGTGCCATTGAGATGCTGATGCCGACCATCCAATCGGCCGAACTGTGGCGCGAAAGCGGGCGCTACGACGATTACGGAAAGGAGATGCTTCGCATCCAGGACCGCCATGAGCGCGACATGCTCTACGGTCCGACCAACGAGGAAATGATCACTGAAATCTTCCGCGCTTATGTGCGCTCGTACAAGGATTTGCCGCTTAATCTTTATCACATCCAATGGAAGTTCCGGGACGAGGTACGTCCGCGCTTTGGATTGATGCGAGGGCGCGAGTTCCTGATGAAGGACGCATATTCGTTTGATCTCGATCAGGCCAACTCCCGGCACGCCTACAACAAAATGTTCGTGGCCTACCTTCGTACATTCGAGCGGCTCGGACTCAAGTCCATTCCTATGATGGCCGAAAGCGGCCCGATCGGCGGCAACCTGTCTCACGAGTTCACCATCCTCGCCTCGACGGGGGAGAGTGAAGTCTTCTGTCATCGGGACTATCTCGATTATCACGTGCCCGGCCCAGACGTGAGCTTCGACGACGTTGCCGGCCTGCAAGCCATCGTCGACAAATGGACGTCACTCTACGCTGCGACATCAGACAAGCACGACGCAAAGGCATTCTCCCGGCTGCCGGCGGAAAAGCAGGTATCGGCGCGCGGCATCGAGGTCGGGCACATCTTTTACTTCGGCACCAAATATTCCGAGCCGATGAAGGCGGTCGTTGCTGGACCCGACGGCATCGAGCATCCAGTCCACATGGGCTCCTATGGCATTGGTCCGTCGCGACTGGTTGCGGCCATTATCGAGGCGTTTCACGACGACGTCGGCATTACGTGGCCGGAGCAAGTTGCGCCCTTCAAGATAGCGATCCTCAATCTCAAGCAGGGCGGCACCGATACCGATCCCGCTTGCGAGCACCTTTATCGCGCGCTCGCCGCACGCGGCGTCGAGGTGCTGTATGACGATCTCGATCAGCGGCCGGGCGCGAAATTCGCGAGCGCCGATCTGATCGGCATCCCGTGGCAGATTCTGGTCGGCCCGAAGGGCCTCGCGGAAGGCAAGGTCGAGGTCAAGAAGCGGGCCGACGGCAGCCGCGAGCTGATGAGCCAGGACGATGTCCTCGAACGGCTGGCGCCATGAAGCTTTGCGGTTTGCGACCTCCCTGAGCGCCGCTTATGGTGTGGCTGCGTCAGAATCGTGGGAAGTTCGGAATGGCGGGGAGCACGTCGATGAACGAGCCGAGCGGCACCCACCCCTTCGCCCCGTTCGAATGGATGCTGTCGCTGCGCTACTTGCGGGCGCGGCGGCAGGAAGGATTCATATCCGTCAACGCCGGTTTTTCCTTTCTCGGTATCATGCTCGGCGTGGCCACGCTGATCATCGTCATGGCGGTGATGAACGGATTTCGCAAGGAACTGCTCGACAAGATCCTGGGCCTCAATGGCCACCTCCTGATCCAGCCGCTGGAATCTCCACTGACTGACTGGCAGGAGGTTGCCCAGCGGGTGTCGAAGATCGAAGGAATCAGGCTTGCGGCTCCGATCGTCGAGGGCCAGGCGCTGGCATCCTCGCCGTTCAACGCCGCAGGCGTGCTGGTGCGTGGGGTGCGCGCAGCGGATCTCGCCAAGCTTCCCTCGATCTCCAATAACATCCGGCAAGGAACGCTGGAAGGGTTCGACGAGGGACAAGGCGTGGCGATCGGTCGCCGGCTCGCCGATCAGTTATCGCTGCGGGCGGGCGACAATGTCACCCTTGTCGCTCCGCGCGGGGCGGTGACCCCGATGGGTACCACGCCCCGCATCAAGTCGTACCGTATTGCGGCCGTGTTCGAGATCGGAATGTCGGAGTACGACGCCGCGTTTGTATTCATGCCGTTGCCGGAGGCGCAGGCCTATTTCAACCGTGCCGGCGACGTCACGGCCATCGAAGTTTACACCGACAATCCCGACCGCATGGACCGGTACCGCAAGAGCGTCACCGATGCTGCCAGCCGGCCGATCTTCGTAGTCGATTGGCGCCAGCGCAATTCTACTTTCTTCAATGCGCTTCAGGTCGAGCGCAACGTAATGTTCTTGATCTTGACCATCATCGTGATCGTCGCGGCATTCAACATCACGTCCGGACTGATCATGCTGGTCAAGGACAAGGGGCGTGACATCGGCATTTTGCGGACCATGGGAGTGAGCCAGGGCGCGATCATGCGGGTGTTCATGATGACCGGCGCATCGGTCGGCGTCGTCGGGACATTTGTCGGTTTCCTGCTGGCGCTGCTGGTCTGCCTCAATATCGAATCGATCCGGCGATTTCTGTCGTGGATGACCAGGACCGAGCTGTTCTCTCCCGAGCTTTATTTCCTGTCGAAATTGCCTGCCGATTTGGATCCCGGCGAGACCACGGCGGTGGTGGTCATGGCGCTCGCGCTGTCGCTTCTGGCGACGCTTTACCCGGCCTGGCGCGCGGCGCGCCTCGATCCGGTCGAGGCGCTACGTTATGAATGAGGCTGCGGTCCACGACGAGAGCAGTGCCGAAGCTGGCGCAGAGGCGAGCGCAGAAGATCCCCCAATTCTGTTTCTGCATGCCATCGACCGGCACTATCGCCAAGGCGAGGTAACGCTAGAAATCCTCAAAGGCGCCGAGCTCGCCGTCTGGCCGGGCCAATCGGTTGCGTTGGTCGCGCCATCTGGTGCTGGAAAATCGACGCTTCTGCACGTCGCGGGATTGCTCGAGCAGCCGAACGACGGTGAAGTCTATGTCGATCAGGTTGCCACCTCGCGGCTGGCGGATGCCGAGCGCACGCGCATCCGCCGCGCCGAGATCGGCTTCGTCTATCAATTTCACCATCTGCTGATGGAATTCTCGGCGATCGAGAACGTCATGATGCCCCAGATGATTCGCGGCCTGTCACGAGGTGAAGCCACCAAGCGCGCGACCGATCTGCTCTCCTATCTCGGGCTCAAAGAGCGCCTCACGCATCGGCCGGCGGAACTCTCGGGCGGCGAGCAGCAGCGAGTTGCGATCGCGCGCGCGGTTGCCAATGCACCGCGAATTCTCTTGGCCGACGAACCGACCGGCAACCTCGACCCTCGCACCTCCGAGCACGTGTTCGCAGCGCTTACGCAACTCGTGCGCGCTTCTGGCCTCGCGGTCGTGGTGGCGACCCATAATATGGAGATTGCGGCCCGCATGGACCGGCGCGTAACAATTCGGGATGGCTTGGTGGTGGAGCTCGGCTAACCTCGTTATGAACACGGTCAGGTGTCGGCTCATAACCGGAATTGCAATGTCCGGAGGTCCTCGATGGCGCTGGTAACAGTGCTGGCGGCGATTGTGGCGGTCTCGCTTTGCGGCGATCGGGCGGCTGCACAAACGCGCCCATGGTGCTTGTTCGAGACCGCAGGCGACGGTGGTGGCTCGGTCAATTGCGGTTTCCACACTTTCCAGCAGTGTCAAGCGTCCCGCGCGGGTGGTTCGAGTTATTGCGGGCAAGATCCCACTTTCGTCGGAAATCCCGCCTCTAGCGAAGGCAGGTCGCAGAACCCTCGCGAAAGGCGTCGTTAAGGCGATGGTCCCCAAGCCAGAAACCGCAAGATAAACGTTGACACCAGAACATAAAGTGAACTATGTTCTCTTCCTGTTCTGGTCGGGGAATGATCAAATGGTTCGCTCCTTCATCGAAGAAGCAGTGGCGCTGGCTTCACTTTCGCTCTTTCTCGCCATCATCACGATCTGGGCCCAAGTTATCGTGATTTACACGTATTGAGATCCGGTAGCCCAACCACGCTCTGGGGATAAATGGGCTACCGCACTCTCTATCGCGTGGACAGCACCCGCACTGCCCCGCACATTCCTTTTGCGCGGCGAATCGTGAGGT
>CAWHPT010000014.1:0-71146 GCA_963831225.1 uncultured Alphaproteobacteria bacterium | reverse complement strand
TGTATCGCTGGTTGCCGCCAATGAGCGCATGGACATATGGCAACCGGGTTACGTAATCGTTCAGGACGGACGGATCGCCGAGGCAGGGCCCGGGAGCGGTCCACACGGCGATTTTGCCGACCGCCTAAACGACCCGTCGAGCATTCTCATGCCGGGGCTGGTCAACGCGCATACCCACTCGCCATCGAACCTGCTCAAAGGAACATGGTCGCGCATGCCGCTGGAGATCTGGCGCCAGTATATTCGCGCCGGCTGGCGGGAATATACCGACGAAGCAATCTACGTCAGTGCCCAGCTCGGCTTACTGGAGATGATCCGCACCGGGTGCACCTGCGTGCTCGATCATTTCTACACCGGTTCATCGAGCCGCCACATGGGCGCGTTGCATGCAGTAGCGGCTATGGCGGACGTCGGCATGCGCGGCGGGCTCGCGCTGACCTTGTCCGATCGCGAGTATGAAACGACAGTCGGAATCGACCTTCAAACCATGTCGGAGGAGGCGCGCGGGGAGATCACACGGATCTCACAATTCGAGGGCGCTGAATCGCTCGACGATTTTCTGCTCTTTGCCGAAGCGGTTCGTCGTCGTACGGATCTCGTCCTGCCCATTGTTGGACCATCCGCCCCACATCGTTGCTCCGACGAGTTGCTCATGCATTGCATGAACACCGCCGTCGAGCTCGATACCATGGTCCATATCCATGTGTGCGAGACCAAGGGGCAGTTTATCCAGGGCCGTAAATTGTTCGGAACCAGTGTCGTTGCCCATCTCGATGAAATTGGTTTTCTCAATGAACGCCTGTCTATGGCTCACTGCGTTTGGCTGACGGAGAGCGACGTCGAGCGGATGGCCCGCAAGGGCGCCGTTGCGATTCACAATCCGGCGAGCAACGGAAAGCTCGGCAGCGGCCGCATGCGCTTCGACGAGATGCTGAGGCGTGGCGTCCGAGTGGGGCTCGCGACCGACGGCTCTGGCAGCAACGACACACAAAACATGTTCGAGGCCATGCGGCTTGCGGGTCTCTGGCACAATCACTGCGACCGCGATTACCACGACTGGCCCTCGGCACGGGAGGTGTTTCGGGCAGCCACGTCTGGAAGCGCCCGTGCACTTGGTCTCGGCAGCAAGGTCGGGGCGATCAGAATCTGGCCGTTATGCCGATCTCGTGCTGCTCACCACGAACTCTTACCACTTCGCGCCGCTCAATGACGTCATGAACCAGCTGGTCTATTGCGAGAACGGCATGTCGGTGACCGACGTCATGGTCGCCGGCCGCTGGCTGTTGCGCGCGGGCAAGCTCCAGACCATAGACGAGACCAGCCTTTATGCTCGCGCCCGGTCGTTGCGAGATGAGATCGACGCTCGGCTGCAGGAGCAGTTCCGGCGAACGGCCGAGCTGGAGCCGGCCCTGCGCGCCGCGTATCTCCGCTCCGCACAGACGCCATGGTCGGCGCGCGACGGTTGCTGAGATTCGTCCTCGCCGATCGTAGGCAGCAGATTTATCCACCGCACACGATCCTCGGCACTGTCGGCGCTCGGAAACTCTTGAAAAGAAGACATATACTTCTCGTATACTACATGCTGGCCGCAAACAGCTCGGGCACGTGCGGTCACGAAAAGAAAGCTCTAGGGGAATGGCGAAGACGAGATCAACACGGGCGATCACTCCTAGCCAAGCGTCCTCCGACGAGCATTCGGCATCGGCCCGCATCGTAGAAGCGCTGAAGAAGGACCTCATCAACGGCACGCTTGGACCGGATGCACTGATCGTAGAATCACAGATTGGTGCTCGCTTCGGGGTGAGCAAGACGCCGGCTCGTGAAGCGCTGCTGCGGCTCAGCGAGATGGGCCTCGTCGTCGTTTTGCCGGGCAAGGGCTATACCGTCACCAAGCTATCGTGGAGACAGATCAAGGACATTTTCGAGGTCAGGTGGCTGTTCGAGTCCGCTGCGGCGGAACTCGCTGCGGTACGCGCTACCGTTGCCGACCTTGCCGAGCTCGAGGAGGCGGCGCTGCGGCCGCGCCGGGCGGCGTTGACGGTCGAGGAACTTCTCGAATCCAATTTCAACTTCCACCGCATCATCTGGAAGACGACGCGCAACGAGCGCCTGGTGGAGGTGTTGTCTGACGTGATGCACGATCTCATGCGAGCCATGCATACCGCCATGCTGTCGGAGGACACGGAGCAAATGGTCGAGCAGCACCTGACCCTGACGGCACTTATCCGAAACAAAGACGCTACGGGGGCGAGACGCGCGATGGAGGAACATGTCGATGCCACACGGCGTCGCCTGCTCGACCTCTGATGCGGCGAGACGTCGAGCTGGTCACGATCGTGGAAGCATGAAGCGCTATGGCCCGACCCGATCAAGCCTCGATGGTATAGAGAATTTCGCACCCTGACGAGAGCTTGCGGGCCCCTTCGGGGGTGATGACGACATCCTCCTCGACCATGATGAAGTGTCCGTCGCGTACGAAACGCGGCTCGGGTGTGAACAGCATCCCCGAGACGAGCTCGGTGTCATCGGCCACGTTGAGGGATGGCAATTCCTGGTGCTCCAGCCCCAGGCCGTGTCCGATTCGCTTCGTGCCCTGGAGTGGTGGATACCCCATGCGCTGGACTTCGCGGTTGAATGTAGCCGCCACATCACGGCAGCGCAGGCCCGGCTTCATCGAGCTCAGGACGCTGTTGAAAACCTGCATGATCTGCTGATGACTGTCTTTGAAGAAATCTGACGGCGGGCCGAAGGTCGCCATGCGGGTAAAATCGGCCTTGTATCCGTTATAGGAGCCGCCTAGGTCACAGAAGAACAGATCGCCCTTCTTGTATTTGAAGTCACTCCCATAGCCCAGCACATCGAGCAGGATGAAGCCGGGGGCGACTGGGTCCGAGCCCGCGTCCACCAGCGACTGCATGCAGGTCCGCTCCGCCTGCGGGACCGTCATTCCGGGGTGAACGCGACGGCGAATCAGTTCCCAAGCGACTTCGGTCAACCGGCACGCTTCCCCGATACGCGCGATTTCCCGCGCCGACTTGACCATACGGCAGCGCACGAATACGTCCGAGCCGTCGACGAATTGTGCCTGCGGCAGGGCCGCACGTATCGCGCCGAACTCCTGATAGGTGATCCAGAGGCGCTGCTCGTTGCCAAGCTCGCAACCGATACGGCAGGACTCGAGACCCAGATCCTTGAAAGTATCGACGACCAGCGCTACCGGAAATGGCACGTCGACATAGCCACGGATATCGTCGATCCAGGTCTCTTCGCGCGCAAGCTGCGCCTCGAGCCCGTAGACCATCATGACCGGATCACCCCTTTTCGGAATCAAGACGGTCATCGGCCGCTGTTTGTTGTTGTGCTGAATGGTCCGGCTGCCACTGAAATAACGATAATTCGTACGTTCAGTCACAAAAATGGCGTCGAGGCCAGCCTCGTCCATGAGCGCCCGCGCCCGCTCCCAACGGCCCTCGAACTCGTTTCGTGGAAAGTCCTTCATCTGAGTTCCAGTTTAGATTGACCGTCGCCGCGTAACCGAGCGGCCGAAACGCCTCATGGCGCTGGCGCTGTTCTGCGCTCCGGTGCACGCTCGTTGTTCAGCTTGCCCGCGTTTTCTGCTCCACCCACCGCAGCACCCGCAGACTGCGCTCTTACAGAAATCAGGGCGGTATACTGCTAAGATATTCCCTGTCAACATCGTAGTCGGGATGCGGAATGTGATCCGCAAGCGCGTTCCGGCGCAAACTCTTGCCAATTTTCCCAAGCGCGAAATTGGCATCCCAACGCCGATGAAAAATGTAAAAAAGCAGAAGCAACGCCGACGTAGTTTGGCCCCGATCCATTCCGATCAGATGAAATCACATCGCGTCAATCCCAGATGGTGAGCATGAACCAGCGCACAGCCTCAGTCTTCGACGCCGGCGGCGATAATCCGTTGCTGGAGGAATGGACCGGCCGTTTCGGGGTACCGCCCTTCGGCCGCATCGAGCCGGAGCAGTTCATGCCGGCCTTCGACCGGGCGTTTGCCGCGCACGAAGTCGAGGTGGCCGCCATCGCTGCCGATCCGACGGAGCCGACCTTCGCCAATACCATCGACGCGCTCGAAGGGAGCGGGAAGGCGCTCGCGCGCGTGGCCAGCGTCTTCCATCTCCTCGCCGGCGCCCATAGCAACGATGCCATTCTGGAGATCGAGCGCGACCTGTCGCCACGCAAGGCCAGGCACTGGAACGGCATTCTCATGAACGAGGACATGTTCCGCCGCATCGTCGCTTTGCACCGGCGCCGTGAGCAGCTCGGCCTGACGGCGGAGCAGACGCGCGTGCTCGAGCGCTATCACGTGAAGTTCGCGCGCGCCGGCGCGGCGCTCGACGCCGCCGCGAAAGCCCGGCTCGCTGCCATCAACGAGCGTCTCGCGAGCCTGGGGACCGCGTTCAGCCAGCACGTGCTGGCGGACGAGCAGAGCTATGCGCTGGTGCTCGACGGCGAGCATGATCTCGCCGGTCTGCCCGCATTCGTGCGGGCGGCCGCGCAGGCGGCCGCCGACGAGCGCGGGCTCGCCGGCAAGCACGTCGTCACCACCTCGCGTTCGAGCGTGGAGCCGTTCCTCCAATTCTCCTCGCGCCGCGATCTGCGCGAGAAAATCTTTCGCGCCTGGACCGCGCGCGGCGACGGTGGTGGGGCGACCGACAACAAGGCGATCATCGCCGAGATGGTGGCATTGCGCGCCGAACGGGCACGCCTCCTCGGCTATCCGTCATTTGCCCATTACCGGCTCGATGACGCCATGGCGAAGACGCCGGAGGCAGTGCGTTCGCTGCTCGAGCGTGTATGGCCGTCGGCGCGGCGCCACGCCCTGGCCGACCGCGACTCCATGCAGGAGCTGGTGCAGGCGGAGGGAAGCAATTTCCGCTGGCGCCCTGGGACTGGCGCTACTACGCGGAGAAGCTGCGCAAGCTCGAATGCGACGTGGACGAGGCGACGATCAAGCCGTACTTCCAACTCGATCGCATCATCGAGGCCGCCTTCTACACCGCCAATCAGCTGTTCGGCCTGAGCTTCGAGCCGCTCGCCGACATCCCGGTCTGGCATGAGGACGTGCGGGTTTGGGAGGTGCGCGATGCCGATGGCCGCCATCGCGGCTTGTTCTTCGGCGATTACTACGCGCGCGCCTCCAAGCACAGCGGTGCCTGGATGACCAGCCTGCGCGACCAGGAGAAGCTGCGCGGCGACATCCGTCCGCTGATCGTCAATGTGATGAACTTCTCGAAAGCGGCGCAGGGCATGCCGACGCTCCTTTCGTTCGACGATGCCAGGACGCTGTTCCACGAGTTCGGCCATGCGCTGCATGGGCTGCTTTCCGATGTCACCTATCCGATGATCTCGGGCACGAGCGTGCTCACGGACTGGGTCGAGCTGCCTTCGCAACTCTACGAGCATTGGCTGGAGCGACCCGAGATTCTCGGGCGCTTCGCCGTCCACTGCGACAGCGGTGAGCCCATGCCGGTGGGTCTGATGAACCGGCTCATTGCCGCGCGCACCTTCAACCAGGGCTGTGCCACCGTTGAGTATCTGGCCTCGGCGCTCGTCGACCTCGAGCTTCATTCGCAGACGACGGCCGAGCTCGTCGATCGAGGTCTCGACATCAACGATTTCGAGCAGGCTGCGCTCGCCCGCATGGCAATGCCGGCCGAGATCGTCATGCGCCACCGCCCCACCCACTTCCAGCACCTGTTCGCGGGCGGCGGTTACGCCGCGGCCTATTACAGCTATATGTGGTCCGAGGTGCTCGACGCTGACGCCTTCTCGGCTTTCGAGGAGGCCGGCGACATCTTTCATGCCGGCGCGGCGAAGAGCCTGCACGACCATGTCTACAGCGCGGGAGGCGCGCGTGATCCAGTCGAGCTCTATGTTGCCTTCCGCGGCCGGTTGCCGACAGCGGACGGGCTGCTGCGCCGGCGCGGCTTGAGCGAGGATCCCGTGCGAGGTCGAGGGATGATCGCCTAGACCATGGACCTCCACAGCGCCGGCCACCGCCGGGGGCGTCGGACAATGCCGCGGCGGGTGCATCGAATGCGCGTTACATTGTTGCATGGCGAACCTTCGATCCATGCCTCCATTCCGCCGCAGTCCGTGTTAACGTGCCCC
Source organism: uncultured Alphaproteobacteria bacterium (assembly GCA_963831225.1). Classification (GTDB taxonomy): domain Bacteria; phylum Pseudomonadota; class Alphaproteobacteria; order Rhizobiales; family Xanthobacteraceae; genus VAZQ01. Next base: position 65,002 of record CAWHPT010000014.1, on the reverse strand, counting down.
GGAGCACGCTCGGAGAAAGTGGATTTGCGATATGCCCCCCGGCGCGCTCGACCTCTTTGGTGCGCGCATTGCAAACCTCACTGCGCAGGAGCGCGCCCTGATTCGAGCTGGTGAGCAAAAAAAATCATGATCTACCGTCCTTGGCTTTCGTCTCTGGCCGCCTGCGCCGGTCTCGCGATCGCGAGCGGAGCGGCATACGCGCATCCCCATGTCTGGGTTACCATGAAGAGCGAGCTCGTCTATGGGGCCGACGGCTCGGTCACGGACGTGCGCCACGCCTGGACCTTCGACGACATGTTCTCGGTGTTCGCGACCCAGGGCATCGATGCCAAGAAGAAGGGCGAGTTCACCCGCGAAGAGCTGGCGCCGCTCGCCGAGGTCAACGTCTCCTCGCTCAAGGAATACGATTTCTTCACCCATGCCGTGGCCAACGGTGCCCGCGTCGAGTTCAAGGAGCCTCCCGCGGGCTACTATCTCGACTTTCACCCGAAGGAGACGGTTCTGACGCTCCATTTCACGCTGCCGCTCAAGACACCGGTCAAGGCCAAGGATCTGACCGTCGAGGTTTACGATCGCGAGTTCTTCGTCGATTTCAGCTTCGCAAAGAAGGATGCGGTCAAGCTCGTCGGCGCTCCCGCGCAATGCAAGCTCTCGGTCGCCAACCCGCAGGACATGAACGCTGCACTGGCGCAGCAGCTGAGCCAGCTCGGCCCCAACCAGAGGGATCCGTCGCTGACCATCGGTGCCGAATACGCCAACAGAATCCTGGTGAAATGTCCGTGAAGCGCGTGGCGGGGGAAATCCCTCCGCTGGCGAACATCTTCATTGTGGTCGCGGTCATCGTGCTGGTGGCCGGCGCCGCCGACCTCGCGCTCGCTCAAGCCGGGCCGTTCGGCGTTGCGCGTCCGCAGGCGTCGCCGCCTGCGGCAAGCGGAGGGATCACGGGCTGGATCCTCGCCAAGCAGGCGGAATTCTACCGGCAGTTTTCCGGCCTGATCCGCGCCGCCAAGTCCGACGGCAGCGCCGCCTGGGGCCTGTTCGGATTGTCGTTCCTCTACGGCATATTTCACGCCGCCGGTCCCGGCCACGGCAAGGCGGTGATCTCATCCTATCTCGTGGCCAATGAAGAGACCTGGAAGCGCGGAGTGGTGCTGTCGTTCGCATCGGCGTTCCTGCAGGCGCTCGTCGCAGTCGCGCATCGTCGGCGTTGCGGCTGCGCTGTTGAATGCGACCGCAGCAACCATGAGCCGGGCCGTCAACATCATCGAGATCTTCAGCTACGGCCTGATCATCCTCATCGGCCTGCGATTGCTGTGGGTGAAAGGCCGTGCCTTGATCGCGGCGCTGCGTACGCTCTACCGTCCGGCCGCCGTCGAGTGCCGCCGTGACCCCGGCGCACCTCCACGATCACGCGCATCATCGCGATCACGCTCATGCTCGCTTCAGAGGATCGCGCTCACCTTCGTGATCACCATGCGGCAGGCCCGCATGCTCACGATCACGACGACCATGCCTCGGCATGGGGACACGCCCATGCGCCGGAGCCGGAACAGCTGGCCGGACCAGGCGGATGGGCGCGGGGCCTCTCGGCGATCGTCGCCGTCGGGCTGCGGCCGTGCTCGGGCGCGATCCTGGTGCTGGTCTTCGCGCTGGCGCAGGGATTGTTCTGGGCCGGTGTCGTCGCGACCTTCATCATGGGGCTGGGCACCGCGATCACGGTTGCCGCGATCGCCAGTGTCGCGGTCGGCGCCAAGGCTTGGGCCGCGCGTTTCGCCGGGACCCGCTCGGGCTATGGCATGCTCGCCATGCGCGGCATCGAAGTCGGTGCCGCAGCGTTGATCGTTGCCTTCGGCACGCTGCTGCTCACGGGTTATATGGCGAGCGAGCGGATGATCGGAGTATGAGGCTAGTGCGGCATCGGCCAAGCGCGACGGCCCGGCATTGCGTCATCTGTCGGCCGGCACTGGCGCGAGCCGTGTTACCACGTCGCCGCATTTCGCTTCGTTTCCAAACGGGTAGACGACCACACTGTCGACAATCGTCGGCAGCCGGCTGCGTCGACCAATGACGCGCAGCGGCGGCGAAACCAGGCCGTCGCGCGCGCACGGTGCTGCCGAGACCTTCTGACGCTCCGCAGTCTCGAGCATGGCTCGCGCCCACGAAGCGTCACGCGTTTCCCTCGGCGTCGGGTGGAGGAGGGGCATGGAGGCCGAACGGCTCGCAACGCGTTGCTGCATCGTCGGCGGCGGCCCCTGCGGGCTCATGCTCGGCTTTCTGCTCGCGCGCGCCGGCGTCGACGTGATCGTGCTCGAGAAGCATGGCAATTTCCTGCGCGATTTCCGCGGCGACACCATCCACCCTTCCACCCTCGAGGTGATGGGCGAGCTCGGCCTGCTCGATGCCTTCCTCCAGCCTGCCGCACCAGAAAGCGTCCACCATCAGCGTGTTCTTCGGGGATCGCGAATACGAATTCGCGGATTTCACTCCATCTGCCGACCCGCTGCAAGTTCGTCGCGCTGATGCCGCAGTGGGATTTCCTGGATTTTCTCGCCGAGCAGGGCAAGCGCTATCCGTCGTTCCATTTGCGCATGCAGGCCGAAGCGGTCGACCTGATGGAGGAAGCCGGCGCGCGTCACCGGCGTGCGTGCCAACACGCCGGAAGGGTCGATCGAGGTCGAGGCCGATCTCACGGTCGGATGCGATGGCCGCCATTCCATTGTCCGCGCACGCGCCGGGCTCGCGCCTGAGGAGCTCGGTGCGCCGATGGATGTGCTCTGGTTCCGGCTGCCGAAGAACGGGCAGCGACCCCGACGAAACCATGGGCCGGTTCGCCGCCGGACGCATCTTCGTCTTGATCGATCGCGGCGATTATTGGCAATGCGCCTTCGTGATTCCGAAGGGCTCGCTCGAGGACCTACGACGCGCCGGCCTGCCGGCGCTGCGGCGGAGCATCAGCGAGCTCATGCCGGCATTCGCGGACCGCGTCGAAGAGCTGAGGGACTGGGAGCAGATCAAGTTGCTCACCGTGGCCGTGGATCGGCTCGAACGCTGGCATCGCCCGGGCCTGCTTTGCCTCGGCGATGCGGCGCACGCGATGTCTCCGATCGGCGGCGTCGGCATCAATCTCGCCGTGCAGGATGCGGTCGCCGCGGCCAACATCCTGTGGCGGCCGCTGGCGGCACGAACCCTGCGCGACGCCGATCTCGCTGCCGTGCAGCGGCGGCGCGAGCTTCCGACCCGCGTCACCCAGCGCATGCAGGTGTTCCTGCAGAACAATGTCATCGGCCGCGTGCTCGGGGCGAGCAAGTCGTTGCAGGCGCCGCTGCCCCTGCGTTTGATGGCGCGGTTTGCGCCGCTGCGCCGCATTCCGGCTCGCCTGTTGGGCCTGGGCGTGCGGCCCGAGCACGTGCGAAGCTCCAGAGATCAGTAGTCAGTGATCAGTGAATCCGGTTTAGTCGCCCGACGCACTACCGATTACCGATCGCCGATTGCTGATTCCTGATCGAAGTCTTCCGGCTCAAGCTCGATCGGCGCGCCGTGCGGCGTGCGGTCGGCGGCATGATCCCAGGCATCGCGGTAACGCGCGAGGGTGTGCGCATCGGTCACGCGCTTTTCGGCGACGATGCGTTCGAGCGCATTGAGCCAGTGCTGGTAGTAGGTCTCGCCGGTATCGGGATCGCCGGCCGCCTGTGCCTGCTTGATCTCATCGGCGAGCGTGGCTGCCCATTCCGGCCAGGTGAAAAGTCCACGCTCGTGCAAGGCAAGTGCCATGGCGAAGGCCTGCGCCTCCCATGGTTCCCGAAACACCGGCCCGTCGCCATCGCGCCGGATGGCAGGCACCGAATCGGCCGCGCGCCGCGCGGCGGCGGGGTCGATCGTGGTCATTGTCATGCCGGCTCGAGATAGGGCTCGAACGCGTCGATCGAAATCTTGGTGGTCGGGTCGGCGGCCGCCCCCCACAATTCACGGCTTTCGAACACCACCGTGTAAAGCCATTGCGGATCATCGCCCTGATCGGTTGCGACCGTATCGGGGAACGCGTGGCAGCCGTGAACCAGCTCGACCACGCCGACGCGGCCGCGTGTGTAGCGGGGCAGCCTGGTGTGGGTCGGCGGATGGATGTTTCGCGCCCGCACCCGATCCCCCGGCTTGAAGCGTGCGGGCGCCTGCGCCTGGCGATAGAACGAGCCGCGCGTCATTCCTTCCTGCACGATATCCGGTGTCAGCTTGCGCTCGAGCTGCTTGCCCGCCCGCAAGGCATGGCCGGCGGCAAGCTCATCGGCATCTGCCAGGCCGCGCTCCACCACATTGCTCTCCATCGCGAGCGCCCATCGCCGGTAATAGGAGGCAGTGAGGTAAACCGGCGGCGGCAGCCGTTCCTGGGCGGCGCGGGAATTGTCGATATGCCAGCCGCCGGCATAGGCCATGGCGCGCTGCATCGCCAGGACGCGGCCTTCCCATGGCGCGTGGAACGCCGGTTCGTCGGCTTCGGGCTCGACCTTTCCGAAGCCGTCCATGCCACCCATGTCGTGCACGCCGTCCATCAGGCGACCTCCTCGGGACGCTTGGCAATACCGGTGCCGATCATCGAATCGCGCGTGACCAGTTGCGCGAGGCGTTGCTCGCTCCACCCTTCGGTGCCGGCCGGACGCATGGGAAGCACGATGAATCGGGTCTCCGCGGTCGAAGTCCCAGACCCGGATCGCGGTATCCTTCGGAAGCTCGAGACCGAAATCGGCGAGCACGCTGCGGGGGTCCTTCACCGCGCGCGAGCGGTACGGCGCCGACTTGTACCAAACCGGAGGCAGGCCGAGCACTTCCCACGGGTAACAGGAGCACAGCGTGCAGACCACCATGTTGTGGCGCTCGGGCGTGTTCTCGACCGCTACCAGATGGTCGCCGACCCGGCTCTCGTGGCCGAGCGTGCTCACCGCCTTGGAGGCATCGTCGAGCAGCGCCCGCTTGAATGCCGGATCGCTCCAGGCCTTCGCAATGACGCGGGCGCCATTGCGCGGCCCGATCTTGGTCTCGTAGGCCTCGATGATGAGGTCGAGCGCGGCCGGGTCGATGTAGCCCTTCTCGGTCAGCACCGTCTCCAGCGCGCGTACGCGCAGCTGCGTGTCCGAAAGCTCCGAGCCATGCTCATGGTGATGGTCGTGATCGTGCTGGGCCATGGGATGCGAACCTTGCGAGCATTGTGCCATCATCCCCTCCGGGCATGGCGAAGGCCATGCCCGGAAACGGATCATGCCATTATCGTCGGCAGTGGGACCGAAGTCGAGGGCGCCGCCGGGAAGGCGTGGCCTGCTGGAGCGGCATGGCAACGCGGGAAGGCGCGATCTCGATGGCTGACGTGCTCGCCGCGATCGCCGACGGCATCGACCGGCTGATCGCGGCGATCGGCCGCGCGGCGATGTGGCTGAGCCTCTTCGTCGTGCTGGTGCAGTTCGCCGTGGTGGTGATGCGCTACCAGTTCGGGATCGGCTCGATCTGGGCCTCGGAATCGGTCATATACGGCCATGCCGGCTTGTTCATGCTGGCGGCAGCATGGACGCTGCAGCAGAACGGCCATGTGCGCGTCGATGTCTTCTATTCCAATGCGTCCCCGCGCACCAAGGCGCTCGTCGATCTCCTGGGCTCGCTGTTGCTGCTGTTGCCGTTCGTCGCGGTGATCGCCTGGTTCGCGATCCCCTATGTCGCGCGCTCCTGGGACAATCTCGAGCGCTCGCGGGAAATCAGCGGCCTGCCGTTCGTCTACCTCCTGAAGACGCTCATACCGATATTCGCGCTCCTGCTCGGGCTGGCGGGAGTTGCACAAGCCTCTCGCGCTGCGCTTGTGCTCATGGGTCGAGCCGAAGTGCGCGAGAGCGCCGGGGAAGGCTGATGGGCGCTGCAGAAGTTCTCGCCGTGCTGATGGTGATTGCCGTCTGCACCCTGCTGTTCGCGGGCTATCCGGTGGCGCTCACGCTGGGCGGGGTATCGCTCGCCTTCGCGGTCATCGGGCAGCTCGCCGGGGTGATGAGCTTCGGACTGCTTGGTGCGCTGCCGCAGCGCATCTATGGGGTGATGACCAACGAGGTCCTGCTCGCGATCCCGCTTTTCATCTTCATGGGCGTGATGCTGGAGCGCTCGCAGATCGCCGAGGAATTGTTGGAGACAATGGCGCGCCTGTTCGGCGCGCTGCCGGGGGGGCTCGGGATCGCGGTGCTGATCGTGGGCGTGCTGCTGGCGGCGGCCAAAGGCGTGGTCGGCGCGACCACCGTCACCATGGGCCTGATCGTCCTGCCGACCATGCTGCGTCACGGCTACGACCCGCGGCTGGCGGCGGGGACGGTGGCGGCGACCGCCACGCTGGCGCAGATCTTTCCGCCGGCGACGGTACTGGTCCTGCTCGGCGACCAGATGAGCAATGCGTTCCAGGCCGCGCAACTGGCGAAAGGTACTTTCGCGCCGCAATCCGTCACGGTCGCCGATCTGTTCGCAGGCGCGATCATCCCCGGTTTTGCGCTGGTTGGGCTTTATCTGCTCTACCTTCTGGGGATGGCATTTTTCCGCCCGAAGACGTCGCCGGCGCTGCCATCCGATCCGCACGCCCGCCACGGCCTGGCGCTGGCGTGGCGGCTGCTCGCGGTGCTGATCGCGCCAGTGCTGCTCATCCTCGCGGTCCTCGGGTCGATCCTCGGCGGCATTGCCACACCGACGGAAGCCGCCTCGGTCGGCGCAGTCGGTGCCATCCTGCTGACGCTTGCAAAGCTCGGCCCTGGCGGCCTCGCGCGCGTGCTCGTTCCGGTCATGGCCCGCACCACGCAGGTTACCAGCATGATCTTCGTGATCCTGATCGGTGCGACCTTGTTCAGCCTGGTGTTTCGCGGTCTGGGCGGGGACGACCTCGTGCACCGGACGCTCGCCGACCTTCCCGGCGGCACGGCCGGCGCCATCCTTGCGGTGATGCTGGCCATGTTTCTCTTGGGATTCGTCATGGACGCCTTCGAGATCATCTTCGTCGTGGTCCCGATCGTTGCGCCGCCGTTGTTGCAGATGCCCGGCGTCGATCCGGTCTGGCTGGGCATCATGATGGCGATCAACCTGCAGACCTCGTACATGCATCCACCGCTCGGGCCGACCCTGTTTTTCCTGCGCGGTGTCGCCCCGCCCGAGATCACAACCCGGCACATCTATGTCGGGATCATTCCGTTCGTGCTGATCCAGCTGTGCGCGCTGGTCGTGCTGTGGTTCGCTCCGGAGCTTGCGACCTGGCTGCCGGACAAGCTTTATGGCCGCTAGAGCGAAATCGCTTTCGCGCTCTCGCTCTGGTGCATAAATTGAGACGACGCATGAGGCGCAGTGGCGACACCGCGATGACGTGTCATTCCGGCCGAGCGACCCCGGACTTGTCCGGGGGGAGCGAGTGCCGGAATCCAGTAGCCACCGAAGGCCGTTATTACGATGAGGGTGCCATATCGCTGGCTCTGTGGTTACTGGGTCCCCGCTTTGCGCGGGGACGACGAATGAATGCAACGCACCTTTTCGACCTCACCGGCCGGGTCGCGCTGGTCACCGGCGCATCGAGCGGGCTCGGGGTGCGGTTCGCCGAGGTATTGGCCGGGGCCGGCGCCGCGGTGGGATTGGTGGCGCGCCGTACCGACCGTCTCGACCAGGTCCAGTCGCGCATCGAAAACTCGGGCGGGCGCGCCATCGCCATCGGCGCCGATGTGATCGACCGCCAAGCCATGTTGCATGCATTCGATAGTGCCGAGCGGGCGTTCGGCACCGTCACCATCCTGGTCAACAATGCCGGCGTGGTGCATGCCAACCGGGCGATCGATCTCCCGGAGGAGGAATGGCGGCGGGTGATCGGCACCAATCTCGACGCCGTGATGTTCTGGTCACAAGAGGCGGCGCGCCGCATGCTGGCGGCGGGCGACGGCGGCGCCATCGTCAACATCGCGTCCGTGCTCGGCTTCGGCGTCGCCAAGGGCACCGCCGCCTATGCGGTGGCCAAGGCCGGCGTCATCCAGCTCACCAAGGCGCTCGGTCTCGAGCTTGCCTTCAAGGGCGTGCGAGTGAACGCCATCGCGCCCGGCTGGATCGTGACCGATCTCAACCGCGATTATCTCGCAAGCGAGCACGGCGCGGCCATCAAGCGGGAAATTCCGATCGGCCGTTTCGGCGAGGCAGCGCGATCTCGACGGCGCGCTGCTGCTGCTGGTGTCGGACGCCGGCCGCTTCATGGCGGGCACGACCGTCGTCGTGGACGGTGGGCAACTGGTGGCGCTACGGGGATAGTGCGTTGGCTGAGGGCTCAGCGACCTCCACGGCCGCCGCCACCACCACCGCCGCCGCCACCACCACCACCACCGGCTCCACGGCCACCGCCACCACCGGCTCCACGTCCGCCGCCGCCGCCACCACCACCACCACCGGCTCCGCGGCCGCCGCCCCCGCCACCCGCGCCGGCGCGGCCGCCGCCCCTACCGTCGCCGCCTCTGCCGCGACCTCTACCGCGACCTCTGCCGCGGCCTGGGATAAGGATCCCAATCCCCGGGACCGGACAAGCGCTTAGATGCCGGTGACCGCGAGCCCAATTGCAGTGCCACCCATGGGCCCGTGCGGGAGTGGAAATCGCCGTCATTCCGGCCGCATAAATGCAGACCAGAACAACTGCGGCCGCACCACTCAGCAGGAACCTGACGACAACTGCGACGACGTTTCTCATGTGAGCACCTCGTGACAGGTTCAATCCCGTCAACTGTCATACTCGACAGTCGCTCCGCCCGCCAGGGGTGATCGTCGAGATTGCAAGCAAAAGTCCTGATGTTAGCCGTCGGCCGCGAGCGCACGGGGTTGCTCGGGTTTCGTCATCAGCCGGCGTCTCTGCCATGAATCGTGCAGCATCATCCCCGCGGTCATCGCGACGACGAAGACGAGGATTTGCGGCGAGAGGGTTGCAAGATTTTCCAATGCCGGACCCGGACACAGTCCGACCAGGCCCCAACCGGCTCCAAACAACGCCGAGCCGATCACCAGCGGACGGTCGATCGTGGTCTTGGTGGGCCAGGCTGCCCCGGGCGCAAGCACCGGCCGCTCGAGCCGACCGGCCAGCATGAAGCCCAAGCCGGTGACGAGGAGCGCCGCCGCCATCACGACCGCGAGGCTCGGATCCCAGGCGCCGAAAATATCGAGGAACGCGAGCACCTTTGCCGGCTGCAGCATCCCGGAAATCAACAGCCCGAAGCCGAACAGCAACCCGCAGAGCAACGCTGCGACGACCACCATGGCTCAGCCTGCGAACACGTGACGCGCGAGGGCGACGATGACGATCGCGACGCCCATGAAGACGCCCGTTGCAGCGAGCGAGCGCGGCGAGAGCCGGGCGATGCCGCAGATGCCATGGCCCGAGGTGCAGCCGCCCCCGAGTTGGGTGCCGAAGCCGACGAGGAGGCCGGCCACGACGACGACGGTCCAACTCGCCGGCATCTCGGGCACGGGGATTGGAAAGCCGAACAGTTGCCCGAGCACCGGCGCCAGAATGAGCCCGGCAATGAAGGCGATGCGCCAGCTCCTGTCGAGCGCGGCGGACCCGAGGCAGCCTCCGAATATGCCGCTGATCCCCGCGATCCGCCCGGTCAGCAGCATCAACAATGCCGCCGCAAGCCCGATCAGAGCGCCGCCGATGGCTGCTGAAACCGGCGTGAAGTTGGCCATCGCATCCTCCGAATCGCGGACCCTCGCGCGGCCCATCGAGACCGATCGATGGTCGCTGAGGGCTCACGCAGGACCGCGGACAGCACCACCGACGCGGACGTGTTGCGCATCGGTGGCATCGGAATCCATCGGCTCCCCGATATCGATCGTGCTCCATGGCCACCGCAAGCCATGTTCGGCTCCGATGCCGACGAGCAGATCAAGGCCTCAGATTTTAGCCCAGTCATCGGGGGGCTGCTTGCCCGGATGCACGGTCCCGCATTTCCGGCATGTACGCGCGTCCTTGCTCTCGTAGAATGCGTTGAAGAGCGGAGGCAGGTCCTTGGTGATGTCCTTGATCTCCAGCTCGACGCGATGGACGAGGCCGCCGCATCCGAAGCAGTACCATTCGAAGCCGTCTGTCATCCCGGCATGCCGGGTTCCTTCGACCACGAGGCCGACCGAGCCGTCCTGCGGCCGCTGCGGCGAGTGCCGGAGATGCGCCGGCAGCATGAAGACTTCGCCCTCGCGCACCGGTATGTCGTAGATTTTCCCATTTTCGGCGATCTTGAGAAGGATGTCTCCTTTGAGCTGATAGAAAAATTCCTCGACCGGATCGTCGTGAAAATCGACGCGCCGATTTGGGCCGCCCACGATCATGACCACCATGTTCGACTTCTCGTCGAAGAGATGCTTGTTTCCAACCGGCGGCTCGAGCGCGTGCTGATTGCGGTCGATCCACTCCTTGAAATTGAACGCCTTCCTGTTGGGATGCACCGTCATTGACATCTCCTGATGTGCTCGATCCGCCGCCAGCCTCGCGATAGCGTTCTCTCCCGCCATCCGGGTCCCGCAGCGCCAGTGACCGGCTCCCGTTGCATGACGGCGATGTCACTCCGCCTTGATGCCGGAGACGGCGATCATGCGCCCTTTTTCCGCGAGATCGGTCTGGATGAATTTGGCGAATTCCTCGGGCGCGCTGCCGCCGCCGGTATATCCCATGCCCTCGACATGACGCTCCTTGAATTCGGGATCGTTCAGGATCGCCGCGACATCGTTGCGGATCTTGCCTACGATCTCGCGCGGGGTGCCCGCCGGAGCAAGCAGACCGAACCACGATTGCGGCTCGATTTCCGGAAAGCCGGCTTCCCGCAGGGTCGGAACGGCCGGGTAGGATTTCAGCCGCTCCCTGCGCCCGATGGCGAGCGGCTTGAGCTGTCCGGCCTCGAAGTAGCCGCGCGTGGTGGCAGCGCCGCCCAGCGTCATTTGCACCGTGTTCGCGATCGCTGCGGTCAGGGCGGGTGCGATACCCCGAAACGGCACCTGCAGGATTCGAATCCCCGTTTGCGCGTTCAGCGTTTCGAACAGCAGGTTCGGCTGGCTGCCGCTGCCGTAGGAGCCGTAGTTCAGCGCGCTCGGCTCCCGCTTGGCCAGTTCCACCAGCTCCTGCATGGTGTTGGCTTGCACCGATGGATGGACGACCACCATCTGGTGAAGGTCGATGATCTGGGTCACGGGAGCCAGCTCCTTGATCGGATCGAACGACGCCTTCTTGAAAAGATGCGGATTGCTGGTGATCGAGGAATTGCTCGTGAAGAACAGCGTGTAGCCGTCGGCAGGGGACCGGGCGACGAATTCGCCCCCGATCATCGTGCTGGCCCCGGTCTTGTTTTCGATGATCACCGGCTGGCGCCATATGCGCGAAAGCCGTTCGGCGATCGGCCGCGCCAGCCCATCGACCCCGCCGCCGGCCGGATAAGGTACGATGAGACGCACGACGCGCGTGGGGAACTCCTCCGCGGTGGCGGGGGCGATTGCGAACAGACCCGCGACCACGAGCAGCATTGGCGAAAGCAGGCGATTGGTCCTCACGACTTTCCTCCGAATGATTGCAGGCGCCGCAATTCGAATTCTCGGGCCTGGAAGATCACAGCCACGCCGCTTGCCTCTTCGGCCGGCACGATAAGGCGGCCATCCGTTTCACTGAGGGTGAACCTGCGCGCGACGAGCCGATCGCGCAACGCTCGAAGGTCGGACGTGCGGAACGCCACCGCGGCAATTCCCGGCAAAGGCGGAAACAGGCTGCCCGGCAGCATTGCCGCCGCGTGCCTGGCATCGACCAAAGTCAGCGTCGATCCGAGCGGAAAGCGAAAGCGGGCGGATCGACCCTTCCATTCCGGCTGCGCATCGACGTAACGGCCGTACTTCTCGGCGAAGTGGTGGAGGTCGTCGGCGACGACAATGGCCTCCGAAAGCTGCTCGCACCTGTTCGGGTGCGTTGTGTAGCGCGGCTGGTAGATGTATTGCGGCGTCAAGTGCCGCGCGGCCTGGATGTATCCTTCGGGGAATCCTCCGGCGCGAACTGGACCCGCTCGAACTTCGCCAGACGATTGCCGTCCGGATCCTCGATCTCGCGTTGCAGGGGGATCACGCCGGAGTTGGCGACGCCTGCATCGCTCAGCCGACGAGTGACCGCGTAGGTGTCTTCCGTGTTGAAGCAAATGATGTGAGCGCCCTGGTGACGCTTGAGATAGTTCTGGATCCTGAGGCTCGGCTGCACCGGATCGGTGCTCGCTAGAATTTCCAGATAGCTGCTCGCGAACATGACGCAGCGATTGCCCGAGCGGAAGGACTGGATCTTCTCGCCGGGCTTCCATGCGCCGGAATGCTCGGAGTAGGGCGTAAGCTGGAAGCCCATGGCCTCGTAACGCGCAACCGTGGCGGCAAGGTCGCGCACCGCCATGCCCACATGATTGATGTTGTCGATGTCCTTCACCGGGTCGATCCGCCCCTCTCTCCCGGCTCCCCCGGAGAAGTGACAATATGTCGAAGCGCAAAGATGCCGCAACATGGAAAGGCCGTCCATGGACTTCACTCTCGCTCCCGAAATCGAGGACATCCGCCTGCGCACGCGCCGCTTCATCGAGGAGCGCGTGCTGCCGCTCGAGGCCGACCGCGCCAATTACGACGAGCACGAGAACATCCGCCTCGACGTGCTGCGCGTCGTGCAGGAGAAAGCCAGGGCCGCGAGCCTGTGGGCGCCGCAGGCGCCGAGGGAGTACGGCGGCATGGCGCTGCCGATCGTCGGCTGGGCCGCGATGTACGAGGAAGCCAATCGCTCGATCTTCGGCCCGCTCGCGTTCAACTGTGCGGCGCCCGACGACGGCAACATGAATCTGCTGGCGCGGGTGGGCACGCAGGCGCAGAAGGACAAATGGCTCGCGCCGATCGTCGACGGCAGTGTGCGCTCCTCCTTCGTCATGACCGAGCCCGCCCCCGGCGGCGGCTCCGATCCCGGGATGATCCGCACGAAGGCCGAGAGGAGAGGCAATGCCTGGGTCATCCACGGCCATAAATGGTTCATCACCGGTGCCGGCATCGCCCAGCATTTCATTCTGATCGCGCGCACGTCGGACGATCACAGGCAGGGGCTCACCGCCTTTCTCTTCCACCGCGACCAGCCGGGCTGGCACGTCGTTCGGCGCATTCCGATCATGGGACCCGAGGAGCACGGCGGTCACTGCGAGCTTGCCTTCGAAGGACTCGAGGTGCCGGACGAGAACGTGCTGATGAAGCTCGGCGACGGACTGCGCGTGACTCAGATCAGGCTCGGCCCGGCGCGGCTCACGCATTGCATGCGCTGGCTCGGGCTTGCCAAGCGCTGCATGGAGATCGCGCAGACCTACGTTGCGGAACGCGAAGGTTTCGGCATCAAGCTCGCCGATCGCGAGAGCGTTGCGATCAAGCTCGGCGAGGTCGCGCACGCAATCCAGATCGGCCGGCTTCTGGTGATGCATGCCGCCTGGAAGCTCGACCAGGGCGATCGCGCGCGAAAGGAGGTGTCGATGGCCAAGCTGCACGTCGCCGACACTCTTCACAAGGCTGCCGACGTGGGCATCCAGCTCAACGGCGCGCGCGGCTATTCCAAGGACACGATCCTGGAATGGATCTATCGCTATGCCCGCCAGGCCCGCCTCGTCGACGGCGCCTCCGAGGTCCACAACATGGTGCTGGCCCGCTTCATGCGCGAGGAGGGCCGCGATTTCTGGAGCTGGAGCGCGTTAGATTAGGCGCTTCGCGCCGAAGCCCGCCGCGCATGTCCCGCCGCTTCCCGAGATGGCGGTTACGCGGCTAGTCGAGATGGTGCTCGGGATCTTGCGAGGTGTGGCGTACACGCAGAATGTGTACCTCTTGAGCGTTGTCATCGACGGCGTAAAAAACGATGTAGGGATAGCGCACGATCGGCAATTCGCGGATGCCGGGCACCTCGCTTTGCCGGGCGCTATATGGAAAATCAGCCAGCCGGTCGATCGTCCGCTTGATGGTGCTCATCACGCGATGCGCGGCTGGGCGGTGGTGGGTGGCGATATAGGAGAAAATGGCGTCGAGTTGCGCGAGCGCGGTTGGACGGTATCGGATTTTCACAGGCCATGCTTCTTGAGCATCGCGGCCACCTCGTCGTCAGTGGCCAGCTCTCCTCGCCGCGCGGCGGCGAGCTCAGCCTCCAACTCGGCGCGATCCTCGGCTGAGAGCTTCGTCGGCGGTTGCGTCAACCCGTGGGCACGCTCAATCATTTCGACGGCCAGCAGGTCTTGCTGATCGGGCGGCAGAGTGCGCACGGCGTCGAGGGCTTGCTCCAGGCGTTTCGAGATGTGATTTATGGTGTCACCTTCCGCGGCAATAATAGCACAGCTCGCGCTGTCGTGTCGGGGGAGGGTCGCGGAGGTTCTCATCCGGCCTTCGCGCAAGCACGAAGCCGCACGACGGCGGACGATTCGCTGAGCAAGACGGAGCGCCCGATCGATTCTAGGCAGCGTTACCGCGCCTCAACTTCGGTGCCGGTCTGCAGCGGCTTTTGCTGCATCAGCCAAAGCGCGATGAAAGCGACCGAAAAGCTCGCGGCCGCGACCCAGAAGGCGCGGCCATAGGCTTGCGCAGCGCCGCCGAACGGTTCTGCCGATTGCGAGCCGGCGAGCACGATCGCTCCGAACACCGCGATCAGCATGGTGGCGTAGAGGTTGCGGCTGAAGTTCATCGAGCCGATGGAAATCCCGAGCTGGTGACGCTCCACCACGTTCTGCAGCGCGACCGAGGTCAATGACGGCATCGGCCCGAAGCCGATCCCGATCAGGATCACGAGGACCTCGAACCGCAGCGGCGTCATCCGGTCGGCCTGCCAGGCCAGGGTCGCGACCGCGCCGATCGAGAGGATGAGCCCGATCATCGGCAACAGCTTGTAGTGACGGACCCGCCCCAGCACCTGGCCGGCAAGCGCCGCGCTCGAATTGAGCGAAACCATGAACACGATCAGGCTCAGGCCCGGCGCTGGTCAGCCGTCAGCCCCATCACCCCTTGCAGATATATCGGCAGCACGATGTTGAGGCCGATGATCGAGCCCCATCCGAAGGCATTGGCCGCGATGGCGCAGCGCACGATCGGATGCTCGAGGATCGAGATCGGGATCAGCGGCTCCGGCGCGGTCAGCAATCGAAGCACGAAGAAGCAGCCCATGACCAGGGCGACGGCAAAGAGCGCGAGGATCGGCAGCGATGTCCAGGGATAGCGCGCGCCGCCCAGGTTGAGCGCCAGCATGAACGACACGCTTGCGAGCACGATCAGCGCGGCACCGATGATGTCCAGCCGGTGCGGACGTTCGTAGCGGGGAAGCCGGCGCAGCAGCGAGGTCGTGATCGCCAGTGCCGCGAGCCCCATCGGGATGTTGATCCAGAAGATGATGGACCAATGCAGGTGGTCGGCGATGAAGCCGCCGAGCGCCGGGCCGGAGCCGCCCGCGGTCGTGTATGTCAGCGCGAAGTAAGTGTAATAGCGTCCGCGCTCCTTGGGCGCGACCAGGTCGGCGAGTACGATCATCCCCATCGAGGAGAGACCGCCGCCGCCGAGCCCGTGCAGGACGCGTCCGAAAATCAGAACCAGCATGTTCGGCGCCAGCGCGCAGATGAGCGACCCCGCCATGTAGGTCAGGATCGCGATGCGCAGCGTGAACCGGCGCCCATGAATGTCGGCGATCTTGCCGTAGAGCGGGATGATGGCGGTCGATGCCAGCAGGTAGGCCGTGATCAGCCATGGCAAGCCGTGGACCTCGCCCAAATCGCGCCCGATCGTCGGCAGCGCACTGGCGAGGATGGTCTGGTCGAGCGAGCCCATGAAGGTGGGGAGCAGCACGCCGAAGACGATCAGCAGCGTCTCGCGGTGGGTGAGGGGCCTGGCCTCGGCGCGGTCAAGCTGTGCATCCATGGCGCAAATCAACTGCCTTCGGGTGTCATTCCGGCCGAGGGACGCCGGACCCCTGGTCCAGCGGACCGAGAGCCGGAAACCAGTAACCACGGAGCCAGTTGGTGTTGGACACCCGCCCAACGCGCTCGGGCGGTGCGGAAAATGAGTACCGTAACCACCGCGTTGCTGTGGTCGTACGGTCGCTCCAGCATCGAGTTCGGTGGGTACTGGATCCCGGCTCTCGGCCGCCGGATGAATCCGGCGGCCTTCTGCCGGGATGACACCCAGAGACGCGCGAATTGCCGGGGCCTAAACGGACCGGATTTGTGCGTGGCCGATGGCCCGAGCGTCACGGGATACGGTGTCCGCGAGCCATGGCCGGCACATCGCATGTTGCGGCACATCCTGTCGAAAGCATATATCAGGACGTTCACGTCCGGCAGGATCATTTGAAGTGCTTCATCCGCTCGACGTACTCGAGATCTTCCATCTCCTGCAGCGCCGAGCCATCGGTGACGTCGATCCCCGGCATCGGGCCGCCGGTGGCCTTGCTAACGGGAGGCATGTCACGTTTCTGCTTCGGTGATTTGGTCTCGGTCTCGATCACGACCAAACGCAGCCCCTCCTCGATCAGGGACGTGAGCGTGCGTCCTTCGGCAGCGGCCTTGCGTTTGGCCAGCTTAAGGAGATCTTCGGGAAGCCGAACATTGGTTCGTTCGCTCATATGTCAAGACATCTCAAGAGGTCGACTATATGTCTACCGGGTGTCTCGTGGGCGCGAATCGCGCAACGCTGTGCCCACGCGTCACAAAGCCGTGTTGCATTGCGCCAAAATGCGTGTCGAGGGGCGGCACCGACATTTCGTTGCCGGCGGCGGCGCTGACTTGAAATCTCCAGCCGTCTCAACTCCTTGCCATTGCCGCGACCCCGCCCCGACTATACTTCTCATGCTAGTCGACTCGTCCCCTGGCGGCTTCGACGCCGCGAAGGCACACTGCACGGCGGAGGCCCGCGCGATGGCGCTCAACCACGTCACGCTCGAAGACAAATACGACCTCGGCAAGAGCCGCATCTTCGTCACCGGCTTCCAGGCGCTGGTGCGTCTTTGCCTGATGCAGAAGGAGCGCGACCGCCGCGCCGGCCTCGACACCGCCGGCTACGTCACCGGCTATCGCGGCTCGCCGCTCGGAACGCTCGATCAGCAGTTCATCCGCGCCCAGCGCCATCTCGACCGCTACGACATACGGTTCCAGGCCGGCATCAACGAGGACATCGCCGCTACCGCGATCTGGGGCTCGCAGCAGGCGGAATTGCGCGGCGAAGGCAAGTTCGACGGCGTGTTCGGCCTCTGGTACGGCAAGGGTCCCGGCGTCGACCGCACCGGCGACGTCTTCCGCCACGCCAATTTCGCCGGCACCTCCAGGCACGGCGGCGTGCTGGCGCTGATGGGGGACGACCACACCGCCGAGTCCTCCACCACGGCGCACCAGTCCGAATACCACTTCATCGACGTGATGATCCCGATCCTGAATCCGGCAGGCGTTCAGGAAATCCTCGACTACGGGCTCTACGGCTGGGCGATGTCGCGCTTCTGCGGCAGCTGGGTCGCGCTCAAATCCATGCACGAGACCGTCGAATCGACCGCCGTGATCGACGGCAGCCTGGAGCGCGTCAACATCGTCATCCCCGAAGATTTCGCGATGCCGGAGGGCGGGCTCAACATCCGGCTGCGCGACACCGTGCTCGGCCAGGAAGCGCGGCTGCACGACTACAAGCGCGACGCCATGCTCGCCTTCGTGCGCGCCAACAAGCTCAACAAGTACATCACCTCGGGCGGGCGCAGGCCCAAGATCGGCATCATCACGGTCGGCAAGAGCTATCTCGACGTGCGCCAGGCGCTCGACGAGCTCGGCATCGACGAGGTCAAATGCAACGATCTCGGCATCCGGCTCTACAAGATCGCCTGCCCCTGGCCGATCAGCCGGCAGGATCTCAAGGACTTCGCCGACGGCCTCGAGCTCATCATCGTGGTGGAGGAGAAGCGCTCGCTGATCGAGGTGCAGGTGCGCGAGGAGCTTTACGGCAATGCGAGCCAGCCGGTCTGCATCGGCAAGAAAGACGAGCAGGGCAACTGGCTGTTCCCGGTCAAGGGCGCGCTCGATCCCAACGAGGTCGCGATCTGCATCGGCGATCGCATCCTGGCGCGGATCGGGCCCAACCCCGAGATTGCCGCGCGCGTCGCCGCGCTTGAAAGATGCCCAGCGCATCCTGGCGCGAGACGCAGGACATCGCGGTGCGCACGCCCTATTTCTGCTCGGGCTGCCCGCACAATACATCGACGGTCGTGCCGGAGGGGATGCGCGCCTATGCCGGCATCGGCTGCCATTACATGGCGCAGTGGATGGACCGCTCGACGCTCGGCTTCACCCAGATGGGCGGGGAGGGCGCCAACTGGATCGGCGAGGCGCCGTTCAGCAAGCGTCCGCACGTGTTCCAGAACATCGGCGACGGCACCTACAACCATTCCGGCTATCATGGCGATTCGCGGCGCCATCGCCGCCGGCGTCAACATCACCTACAAGCTCCTGTTCAACGACGCCGTCGCCATGACCGGCGGCCAGCCCAACGACGGCGGCCTGACGGTGCCGCAGATCGCACGCCAGGTGGCGGCGGAAGGCGCCACGCGCGTCGTCGTGGTCACCGACGAGCCGTGGAAATATTCGAAGAGCGAGGCGTGGCCGAAGGGTCTCACCATCCATCACCGCGACGATCTCATGGCGGTGCAGCAGGAGCTGGCGACGATCCCAGGCGTCACGGTGCTGATCTACGACCAGACCTGCGCCGCCGAGAAGCGCCGTCGCAGGAAGCGCGGGCGCTTCCCCGATCCGGACAAGCGGGTGATCATCAACGAGCTCGTCTGCGAGGGTTGCGGCGACTGCGGCGTCAAATCGAACTGCGTCTCGGTGCAGCCGCTGGAGACCGAGTGGGGGCGCAAGCGCACCATCGACCAGTCGAGCTGCAACAAGGACTTCTCCTGCGTGAAGGGGTTCTGCCCGTCGTTCGTGACCGTCGAGGGCGCCAAGCTCAAGCAGGGTTCTACGGTCGCCGCACTTTCTGATCACCCTCCCCTGAAAGGGGAGGTGACCCCCTTGCAGGAGGAGGCTGCGCTGCCGGAGCCGCGCTGCCCGCGCTCGGGCAGACCTACGATATCATCGTCACCGGCGTCGGCGGCACCGGGGTCGTCACCATCGGCGGCATCCTCGGGATGGCGGCTCATCTCGAAGGCAAGGGCGTCGGCGTGCTCGACATGGCGGGGTTCGCGCAGAAGGGCGGCGCGGTCTACAGCCACATGCGCATCGCCGCCCGGCCGGAGGATATCCACGCCATCCGCATCGCGGCCGGCGGCGCCGATCTCGTGCTCGGCGGCGACATCGTGGTGGCCGGCAACAAGAAGGTGCTCGCCGCGGTCAAGCATGGCAACGACCGCGATGGTGATCAACCTCGCCGAGTTCCTGCCCGGCGATTTCACCCGCAATGCCGATTTCTCGCTGCCGACCGAGCGGCTCAAGCGCGCGATCATCGCCGACGCCGGTCGCGAGAAGACCCACTTCGTCGATGCCACGCGCGCCGCCAACTGCGCTGTTCGGCAACAGCGTCGGCGCCAATATTTTCCTCGTCGGCTATGCCTATCAGCTCGGCGCCATCCCGCTCGCCGCCGCGTCGATCGAGCAGGCGATCGAGCTCAACGGCGAGGCCGTCGCGATGAACAAGGCTGCCTTCCATTGGGGCCGCCGCGCCGCCATCGATCCCGCCGCGCTCGAGGCGTTGATCGCGCCGGCGCCGGAGGCGACCAGTGATGCGCGCAGGCTTTCGCAATCGCTCGATGAAATGGTCGCGCGCCGCTTCGCCTTCCTCACGCTCTATCAGGACGCGGCCTATGCCGCGCGCTACCAGCGATGGGTCGAGCAGGACGAAAGCGGCCGAAGCGGCGCGTGCGCCGGGCAAATGCGGGCTGGCCGAGGCGGTCGCGCGCTACCTGTTCAAGCTGATGGCCTACAAGGACGAGTACGAGGTGGCGCGGCTCTATGCCGACGACGCATTCGTCAAGCAGGTGCACAACGAAGTCGGCGGCGAGCGGCTGCGCCTGCATTTGCATCTTGCCCCGCCGCTGCTCGCGCGCAAGGACAAGACCACCGGCGAGCCGAAGAAAATGACCTTCGGGCCGTGGATCTTCCCGCTGTTGCGGCTGCTCGCGAAGCTCAAGTTCCTGCGCGGCACCGTGCTTCGATCCGTTCGGCTATTCGGCAGAGCGCAAGATCGAGCGCCGGCTCGTTGCCGATTACGAGGCCATGCTCGAGGAGGTGCTGGCCAAGCTCACGCCCGACAACCACCATATCGCGGTGGGGCTCGCCGCCATCCCGGAGAAGATCCGCGGCTTCGGCCACGTCAAGATGCGCCATCTCGAGGCCGCCAAGGCCGACGAAGCCGCCTTGCTCGATCAATTCCGCGCCGGGCCGGCGCCGCTGCTGCGGGCGGCCGAGTAGGGGCGGGCTGGATTAGGGCGCTGCGCCCGTAATCCGCCATCCCGTTCGACTACAGATCGAATATAGCTATTGACTTCGTGGTGAAGATGTGCGATTATGCCTCTGTCTTGCTCATGAGGGGCCGTTTCTAGAGACGATCCTGAATACGGAGCGAGAGTTGGCGTCCTGCGGCCGCGGCTCGTAACCGCGGACTCGGGAGGTCCGGGAAACCGACTGTCGGGTACTACGACCCGGCCGCGAGGAGATCTCGCTACAGCCTTTGGCGCAAATGCCGAAGGGGGAAGCACGCGTACCCGGATCAGAAAGCGCCAAGGTGGAGCGCCGGAAGGCGAGCGCACCGTGGCTCGGTGCGCGCCGCGCCTCGCCAGCGCGGCAGTTTTTGCGCCTTTCGGCGCTCCGCCGCCCCTCATTCGGGTGGCTGCAAGGAAGCTTCAAGACCCGGGCGCCGCGGCGCCGCGGGAACGAAAGTTGTCGTGCCTATGGAATGGGCGTGTCCCAACGCACGAATGCTCAGGAGATTCAGTGACCGCGCAAGACCCTTGCCGACCATTGCCGACCAAGTGCTGACTTGACCTTGGCCCAGGCGCCATTTTCTTATGCGCGTGCAATATATCCGCCGGCGAACGGCGGCGAGGGGCCTTGCCCGCGCGACTTGAGCGCGGTGAACCGGGAGGATGGCCGTGGCGACCGAACGCCACCGCTCGACGCGGACACGTTCCCCAAGCTCCTGATCCGCAATGCCCGCGCTTCTGCGGACCGGCCGGCCTATCGGCACAAGGATCTCGGCATCTGGCAGGTATGGACCTGGGCGCAGGTGCTGGAGCGAGGCGCGCGCCTATGCCGCCGGGCTCTCGCGCCTCGGGCTCGCAGCGCGGCGACACCATCGCCATCGTCGGCTCCAATCGGCCCCGGCTCTACTGGTCGGTCATGGCGGCGCAGATGCTCGGCGCCGTCCCGGTGCCGGTCTATGCCGACGCGGTCGCCGACGAGCTCGCCTACGTGCTCGCCCATGCCGACGTGCGCTTCGCCGCGGTGGAGGACCAGGAGCAGGTCGACAAGATCCTGTCGGTCTCCGATCGGCTGCCGAAGCTCGAGCAGGTCGCTCTACGACGAGCCGCGCGGGCTGCGCGACTACGACCACGGCCGCCTGCACGCGATCGACGACGTCATCGCGGACGGCCGTGCGGCGCTCGGCACAGGACGCCGGCTTGGGCCAATGGCTCGACCGCGAGATCGCAGGCGGGAAAGGGCTCCGATCGCTCGATCATTCTCTACACCTCGGGCACCACCGGCCAGTCCAAGGGCGTCGTGCTCACCGCCATCGGCTGCATCAATGCGGCGTCCGACACCGTCGCCTTCGACAAGCTGACCGAGCGCGACGAGGCGCTCGCCTATCTGCCGCTCGCCTGGGTCGGCGATCACTATCTCAATTATGCGCAGGCGCTGGTCGCAGCCTTCTGCCTCGCCTGTCCGGAGAGCGCCGACACCGCGATGGCGGACATGAAGGAGATCGGGCCGACCTTCTTTTTCGCGCCGCCGCGCGTGTTCGAGCAGATGCTCACCCGCGTGATGATCCGCATGGAGGACGCCGAGCCCGATCAAGCGGCGCATGTTCCATGCTTTTCTCGGCGTCGCGCGCCGCTACGGCGAGAAGATCCTCAACGGCGAGCGCGTGCCGCTCGCCGGCCGCGCGCTCTACGCGCTCGGCGAGGCTCTGGTCTACGGGCCGCTCAAGAACGTGCTCGGGCTCTCGCGCGTGCGCATCGCCTATACCGCGGGCGAGGCGATCGGGCCCGACCTGTTCTCGTTCTTTCGCTCGATCGGGCTGAACCTGAAGCAGCTCTACGGCCAGACCGAAGCCTTCCTCTACCTCACCGCGCAGCCCGACGGGAAAATCTATGCCGACACCGTCGGACCGGTGATGCCGAATGTCGACCTGCGCATCGCCGAGAACGGCGAGGTGCTGTTCAAGTCGCCGGGCATGTTCGTGGGCTATTTCAAGGACGAAGCCAAGACCGCCGAGGTCGTCACCGCGGACGGCTACGTCAAGACCGGCGACGCCGGGTTCATCGATCCGAAGACCGGCCATCTCAAGATCATCGACCGGGCCAAGGACGTCGGCCGCCTCAATGACGGCACGTTGTTCGCGCCCAAATACATCGAGAACAAGCTCAAGTTCTATCCCAACATCCGCGAGGCCGTGGTCTACGGCGACAGGCGCGACTTCGCCTGCGCCATGCTCAACATCGACCTCACCGCGGTCGGCAACTGGGCCGAGCGCAACAACATCGTCTACGGCTCCTATCAGGAGCTCGCCGGCCATCCGCGGGTCTACGACCTGCTGGCGCAGCATGTCGAAGAGGTGAACCGCTCGATGGGCGAGGAGAAGGCGATGGCCGGCGCGCAGGTCCGGCGCTTTCTCATCCTGCACAAGGAGCTCGACGCCGACGACGGCGAGGTCACCCGCACGCAGAAGGTGCGCCGCAGCTTCGTCACCGAACGTTATGCGCCGCTGGTCGAGGCGCTCTACGACGGGTCGAGCGAGGCCGACATCTCGACCGAGGTGACGTTCGAGGACGGCCGCAAGGGCGTGCTCTCCGCCCGCGTCAGAATTCGCGACGTGCAGGCCGCTGCGCCATGCCTGTCATGGAGCAGGCGGCATGAGAGCGCCGACGGGACACGAGATCGCGGCCGGCGACGTGCTGCTCGTCGGTCGAGAACGTGTCGCTCGCCTTCGGCGGCGTCAAGGCGGTCACCGGCGTCTCGTTCGATATCCGCAAAGGCGAAATCCGCGCCATCATCGGCCCCAACGGCGCCGGCAAGACCTCGATGCTCAACGTCATCAACGGCTTCTACCATCCGCAGCGCGGGCCGCATCACGTTCAAGGGCAAGACCCGCTCGCGCATGCGCCCCTACGACGCGGCGCGCGGCGGCATCGCGCGCACCTTCCAGAACGTCGCGCTGTTCAAGGGCATGACCGCGCTCGACAACATCATGGCCGGACGCACGCTCAAGATGCGCCGCGGCTTCTTCTGGCAGCTGCTGCGGGTCGGGCCGGCGCTGCGCGGAGGAGGTGGAGCACCGCCACCGGGTCGAGGAGATCATCGACTTCCTCAAGATCCAGCACATCCGCAAGATCCAGGTCGGCAAGCTGCCCTACGGCCTGCAGAAGCGGGTCGAGCTCGGCCGCGCGCTCGCCA
The DNA here is from genome assembly GCA_963831225.1 of uncultured Alphaproteobacteria bacterium. Classification (GTDB taxonomy): domain Bacteria; phylum Pseudomonadota; class Alphaproteobacteria; order Rhizobiales; family Xanthobacteraceae; genus VAZQ01. The sequence continues at coordinate 41,339 of CAWHPT010000014.1, read as the reverse complement.
TGGAGCCCGATCTCCTGCTGCTCGACGAGCCGATGGCCGGGATGAACCTCGAGGAGAAGGAGGACATGTCCCGCTTCATCCTCGACGTCAACGATCACTACGGCACCACGATCGCGCTGATCGAGCACGACATGGGCGTGGTGATGGATTTGTCCGATCGCGTGCTGGTGCTCGATCACGGCGTCAAGATCGCCGACGGCACGCCGAGCGAGGTGCAGGCCAACCAGGCCGTGATCGACGCCTATCTCGGCGTCAGCCATTGAAGAGGCGGTGAGCGCAAGTCCAACTCATGCTGGAGGGCGCACTGGCGATGCGATCGCTCGTAGCTGGGCCTGCCGGCTCTACGCTCGCGAGGCGCTCGCTCGGCCGGGACACGAGACTAGCCGCGGGAGCAAGGCGAGAGGTCGATGCTGGGTCCGGTGCTCGAAACGCTGATCGGCGGCCTGCTGACCGGCGTGCTCTATTCGCTGGTCGCGCTCGGCTTCGTGCTGATCTTCAAGGCTTCGGGCGTGTTCAACTTCGCGCAGGGCGCGATGGTGCTGTTCGCCGCGCTGTCGCTCGCGCGGCTTTCCGAGTTCATGCCGCTGGTGCTCGCGTTCGCGCTCTCCGTCGCTGATCATGATCGCGCTCGCCTATGCGATCGAGTTCCTGGTGCTGCGCCATCTGGTCAATCAGGACGGCATCATCCTGTTCATGGCGACGCTCGGGCATCGCCTATTTTCTCGACGGCTTCGGCCAGACCGTCTGGGGCAGCGACATCTACAAGATCAGGCTCGGCCTGCCGCAGAATCCGATCTTCATTCTGGAATCGGTGTTTCCCGGCGGGCTGCTGATCGATCCGGCCGAGCTCATCGCCGCGATCATCTGCGCCGTGATGGTGCTGGTGCTCGCGGTGTTCTTCCAGGTGACGCGGGTCGGCCGGGCGCTGCGCGCGGTCGCCGACGATCACCAGGCCGCGCAATCCGTCGGCATCCCGCTCAACCAGATCTGGCTCATGGTCTGGGCGGTCTCCGGGCTGGTCGCGCTGGTCGCCGGCATGATGTGGGGCGCCAAGCTCGGCGTGCAGTTCTCGCTTTCGCTGGTCGCGCTCAAGGCGCTGCCGGTGCTCATTCTCGGCGGCTTCACCTCGATCCCCGGCGCGATCGTCGGCGGGCTGATCATCGGCGCCGGCGAGAAGCTCGCCGAGGTGATGCTCGCGCCCGTGCTGATGCGCGCCTTCGATCTCGCCGGCGGCGGCATCGAGAACTGGTTCGCCTATGTGCTGGCGCTGCGTGTTCCTGCTGTTCCGTCCGCAGGGCCTGTTCGGCGAACGCATCATCGAGCGGGTGTGACGCCGTGTTCTATCGCGAAGCCGGCCAGTTCAAGACCTCCTACGCCGCCGACCAGGCGATCTTTCCGATCGCGCAGGATCGCTGGTTCGTCATTCGTCCTGGTCGCCTTCGCCTTTCTCGGCGGTGCCGCTGTTCGCCGGCCAGTATCTCTACACCGAGGTGCTGATCCCGGTTCTGATCCTCTCGATCGCCGCGATCGGCCTCAACATCCTCACGGGCTATTGCGGCCAGGTGTCGCTCGGCACCGGCGGCTTCATGGCGGTCGGCGCCTATGCCGCCTACAATCTCGCGCTGCGCGCTGCCGGAGACCAACATCATCCTGGTGTTCCTGTTCGCGCGGCGTGATGGCGATGCTGGTCGGCATCCTGTTCGGCCTGCCGTCGCTGCGCATCAAGGGCTTCTATCTCGCGGTCGCGACGCTGGCCGCGCAGTTCTTTCTCGAATGGGCGTTCGCGCGCGTGAAATGGTTCACCAATTACGCGCCGTCCGGCTCGGTCGCGGTCGGCCGGATCGAGCTGTTCGGCTATCCCGATCGACACGCCGGGCAAGACCTATCTGCTCGTGCTGGCGATCGCGGTGGTGCTCGCGCTCGCCGCCAAGAACCTGGTGCGCGGCCGGCTCGGCCGCATGTGGATGGCGATGCGCGACATGGACATCGCCGCCGAGATCATCGGCATCAGGCCGCTGCACGCCAAGCTCTCCGCCTTCGCGGTGTCCTCGTTCTATATCGGCGTTGCCGGCGCGCTGTGGGGCTTCCTGCGGCTCGGCTCCTGGGAGCCGCTCGCCTTCGACGTCAACCGCTCGTTCCAGGTGCTGTTCATGATCATCATCGGCGGGCTCGGCACCATCCTCGGCTCGTTTCTCGGCGCCGCCTTCATCGTGCTGGTGCCGATCTTCCTCAACCAGTTGCCGACCTGGCTCGGCATTCCGATCTCGACCGCGATGATCTCGCACATCGAATTCATGGTGTTCGGCGCCATGATCGTGTTCTTCCTGATTGTCGAGCCGCATGGCCTGGCCCGGCTGTGGGCGATCGCCAAGGAGAAGCTCCGGCTATGGCCGTTCCCGTATTGAGACGCGGACAATTCGCAGGCACTATCGGTCCGGACGCGGGTAGCGAACCCGCTCGCAATGACCGGCAAGCCCGAGCGCGGGCTCGTCCGGCGCATCAATGGAGGAAAGCCAATGATGGCAAGACATGTCGGGCTCGCGCTCGCGGCCGCTGCTCGGCGCGGACGCTGGCGCCGCGCCGGCGCTGGCGCAGAACGAGCAGTTCATCCCGAACCTGGTCTATCGGACCGGCGCCTATGCGCCGAACGGCATCCCGTTCGCCAACGGCATCGCCGACTACTACAAGCTCGTCAACGAACGCGACGGCGGCATCAACGGCGTCAAGATCGCGTGGGAGGAATGCGACACCGGCTATGCCACCGACCGCGGCGTGGAGTGCTACGAGCGCCTCAAGGGCAAGGGCCCGACCGGCGCCGCCTACGTCATCCCGCTGTCGACCGGCATCACCTTCGCGCTCACGGAGAAGGCGCCGATCGACAAGATCCCGCTCATCACCATGGGCTACGGCCGCTCCGAATCGCGCGACGGCTCGGTGTTCCAGTGGAACTTCCCGCTGCTCGGCACCTATTGGACCGCCGCCGACATCATCCTGCAGCACATCGCCAAGAAGGAAGGCGGCTGCGACAAGCTCAAGGGCAAGAAGATCGCGCTGGTCTATCACGACTCGCCCTACGGCAAGGAGCCGATCGCGCTGCTGCAGAAGCGCGCGCAGATGCACGGCTTCGAGCCGCTGCTGCTGCCGGTCACCCATCCCGGCGTCGAGCAGAAGGCGACCTGGCTGCAGGTCCGCCAGAACCGGCCCGACTACGTGCTGCTCTGGGGCTGGGGCGTGATGAACTCGACCGCCATCAAGGAGGCGGTCGCCGTCGGCTATCCGCGCGAGCAGATGTACGGCGTGTGGTGGTCGGGCGCCGAGCAGGACGTGCGGCCGGCCGAGGACGGCGCCAAGGGCTACAACTCGGTCACGCTGCAGCACTCCGCCGGGCCAGTTCAAGCTGCACGAGGACCTCAAGAAGTTCGTCTACGACAAGGGCCAGGGCACGGCCAAATGGGAGGACACCGGCGAGATCCTCTACGTGCGCGGGCTGATCGACGCCATGCTCGGCGTGGAAGCGATCCGCACCGCGCAGGAGAAGTTCGGCAAGAAGCCGCTGACCGGCGAGCAGGTGCGCTGGGGCCTGGAGAACCTCGACCTCACCGCCGAACGCATCAAGCAGCTCGGCTTCGAGGGCGTGCTGCAGCCGATCAAGGTGTCGTGCGCCGACCACGAGGGCGCGCGCACCGGCCGCATCCAGACCTGGGACGGCAAGAACTGGAAGATCACTTCCGACTGGTACGTCAGCGACGACAGCGTGATCGCTCCCGATGGTCAAGGAGGCCGCCGCCAAATACGCGGCCGAGAAGAAGATCACGCCCGGTTGCCTGGCGACGAACTGATGCCGGTCCCGGCCGACCGCGATCGCAGGCAGCAGAAGGCGGCGGCGGCGCCGCCTCCGTCCTCGACCCGCTGCCGGATGGCGGCGCAGTGGCGGCCGCCGCTGCGCCGATCCTCTCGGTCAACAATATCGAGGTCGTCTACGACCACGTCATCCTCGTGCTCAAGGGCGTGTCGCTGGAGGTGCCCAAGGGCGAGATCGTGGCGCTTCTCGGCGCCAATGGCGCCGGCAAGTCGACCACGCTCAAGGCGATCTCCAACCTCTTGTCTGCCGAGCGCGGCGAGGTCACCAAGGGCTCGATCGTGCTTCGACGGCGCCGAGGTCCATGCGCTCACGCCCAACGAACTGGTGCGGCGCGGCTGCATCCAGGTGATGGAAGGGCGCCACTGCTTCGCTCACCTTTCGGTCGAGGAGAACCTTCTCACCGGCGCCTATACCCGCCGCGACGGCAAGGCGGCGATCCGGCGCGATCTCGATCTCGTCTACTCCTACTTTCCGCGCCTGCAGGAGCGCCGCGGCTCGATCGCCGGATACATTTCCGGAGGCGAGCAGCAGATGTGCGCGATCGGGCGGGCGCTGATGTCGCGGCCGAAGATGATCCTGCTCGACGAGCCCTCGATGGGGCTTGCGCCGCAGCTGGTCGAGGAGATCTTCGAGATCGTCGGCGATCTCAACGCAGCGAAGGCGTGTCGTTCCTGCTCGCCGAGCAGAACACCAACATGGCGCTCAAATATGCGCGCTACGGCTACGTGCTCGAGAACGGCCGCGTGGTGCTCGACGGCGAGGCCAGGGCGCTGCGCGAGAACGAGGACGTCAAGGAATTCTATCTCGGCATCGCCGAAGGCCGCCGCAAATCGTTCCGCGAAGGCAAGCACTACCGCCGGCGCAAGCGCTGGCTGGCCTAGCTCGGGGCATTCGGCCGGCGAGCGATGATGTGGTCCGCGACGGACCGTCGACACGATCGAGACGCAATCCCGACCGGAGAATCCGATGCGTCACGATCATCACGACGAGCTCGAAACCCGCGATCCCGATGAGCGCGAGCGCGACAGTTCTCGGCCGTCTGCCCGACCTGATCGCGCTTGCCTCGAGCGCTCCCGGTTGGGCGCGACCAGCTCGCCGGCATCGATCCCAATGCGGTGACCTCACGCGAAGCGCTGGCGAAGCTTCCGGTGCTGCGCAAGTCCGAGCTCGCCGCCCGGCAAAAGCAGCATCCGCCGTTCGGCGGCTTCAACGTCAGTGCGCCCGGCAAGGTGCGGCGGCTGCTGATGTCGCCGGGTCCGATCTTCGAGCCCGAAGGCACCGGCATGGATTTCTGGGGTGCGGCGCGCGCGCTGTTCGCCGCCGGCTTCCGCGCCGGCGACATCGTGCACAATTCCTTCTCCTATCACCTCACGCCGGGCGGCTTCATGATGGAATCGGGCGCGCATGCGCTCGGTTGCGCGGTGATCCCCGCCGGCACCGGCAATACCGAGCAGCAGCTCGAAGCAATCGCGCATTTCAAGCCGGCCGGCTATCTCGGCACTCCGGATTTCTTGAAAATCCTGCTCGATGCCGCGGTCAAGGCGGGCAAGGACGCGTCCGTCGATCGAGCGCGGGCTCGTCTCCGGCGCCGCGCTGCCGCTCTCGCTGCGCCAGGAACTGGCGGCGACGCGGCGTTGCCGTGCTGCAGTGCTATGCCACCGCCGATCTCGGCGTCATCGCCTACGAGAGCCAGGCTCGCGAAGGAATGATCGTCAACGAGAGCGTGCTGGTGGAGATCGTGCGGCCCGGCACCGGCGATCCCGTTGCCATCGGCGACGTCGGCGAAGTGGTGGTCACCTCGTTCAATCCGGATTATCCGATGATCCGGCTCGCCACCGGCGATCTCTCGGCGGAGCTGCCGGGCAGGTCGCCGTGCGGTCGCACCAACATGCGGCATCGCGGGCTGGATCGGACGCGCCGATCAGACCACCAAGGTCAAGGGCATGTTCGTGCATCCGGCGCAGGTGGCGGAGATCGGCAAGCGTCATCCCGAGCTCGGCCGCCTGCGGCTCGCCGTCACCCGCGCGGACGAGCAGGACGCGATGACCTTGCACGCGGAATGCGCGGTGTCCGGGGATGATCTTGCAGAGGCCGTGACAGCCACGATGCAATCCGTGACCAAGCTGCGGGGAGAGGTGGAGCTGGTCGCGCCGGGCAGCCTGCCGAACGACGGCAAGGTGGTCGCCGACGAGCGGCCGCCGGGGTGACGGCGATCAGTCGATGCTGATCTTGGCAGCATGGACCACCGGGCCTATCACACCGGGCGGAATGAACGAATGAAGATCGCGGTCAATGGCTTCGATATGAACTATCAAGTTGAGGGCCCCGACAACGCGCCGTGGGTGACCTTCGCGAACTCGCTCGTGACCTCGCTTGAAATGTGGGATGAGCAAGCGCGCGCGCTGGCCGGCCGCTATCGCGTGCTGCGCTACGACATGCGCGGCCATGGTAGCAGCGATGCGCCGCCGGCGCCCTACAGCATGGCGGACCTCGCGAGCGACGCGGTCGGACTGTGGGAGGCGCTCGGGGTCGAGCGCAGCCATTGGGTCGGATTGTCGCTCGGCGGCATGGTCGGCATTCATCTCGGCGCGCGTCAGCCAAAGCGCTTCCGCAGCCTCGTCGCCGCCGATTGCCGCGCCGATGCCAACGAGGCGTATCAGGGCGTGTTTGTCGAGCGCATCCGCGCGACGCGGGAGCACGGCATGGAGGGGTTGGTCGCGCCGACGCTGGCGCGCTTCTTCACGTCGGCGTTTACCGCGGCCGAACCGGCCACGATCGAGAAATTCCGCACCATGATCGGCGCGACCAGTCCGACCGGCCACATCGGCTGCTGCGAGGCTATTCGCGGGCTCTCCGAAGGTCCGAACCTGCCCAAGCTCACGATGCCGACGCTGTTCCTGGGCGGCGAGCACGACATCGGCGCGCCGCCGGAGGTAATGCGCGCCATGCAGGCGGCCACGCCAGGATCGCGTCACGTGATGCTCGAAGGCGCCGGCCATATCTCGAATATCGAGAAACCCGACGGTTTTCTCGCCGCGATCGAGCCGCTTCTCGCCGCCAACTGAAGGCTCCCTCCGCACGAGGCTCCGATCTTGGGTGCGGACTGGGCGTTCGCGGTCGAAAATGCTGATTAATCGGATGAGGCCCGGTCAACGGAGCGGCGCATCGTGCGTTTGCCATGTGCGTTCATCACTTCACCACGATCCGACCTTCCACGGGCGTGCGCACGGTCCCGAGATTTTGGATGTATTGCATCACCTCGTTGGCCAGCAGCGGCGAGTCGTCAGGCGGAAATAGCGGCCGCGCGTCGCGCAAGCTGGTGTAGCCGTCGCCGCCGCGCGCCATGAAATCGTTGGTTGCGATCCGATAGATCCTGCTTTCCTCGAGCGGCGCGCCGCCGACCTTGATCGACACGATACGATCGCCCGCCGGGCGGCTCGCGTCGGCTTCGACGGTGAGGCCCGAGACTTGCGGAAAGCGGCCGGCGGGATTGGGCAGTTGCGAGAGCCCGTTCTCGAGCGCGCGCCTGAGGTCAGCGCCGCTGGCGGCAAGGATCACGATGCGGTTGCCGAACGGCAGCTCCGCCAGCACATCGCGCCGCGTGATGGTAGCGCCGGGCGCATAGATCTTGCCGGCGCGGATGCCGCCGCCGTTGGTCAGCGCGGCGTCGGCATGAGTCGCTGTGCGCATGGCATCGGCAACGAGATCGCCGATCGCGGCCTCGCGCGTGCGCACCGTCGCGGTGCGGCTGTCGAGCTCGACGCGCGGTGGTGCCGATCGGCGCATCGAGCTCCTTGCCCAGCTCCTGCTCGAACCTGGCCACGACCGCCGCCACTTCCGGGTCGGGCGTCACCGTCGCGGTATCGATGATGCGGAATTGCGGCCACCAGCTCGCGGTGCGCCTGCCGTCCTCCTCCTTCACGTCGATGGTGATGTCGATGGCAGTGACGTAGTGCGCGTCGTAGCTCGACTCGACCATGGCGTTGCGGCCGTCGAACTTGATGAAGAGATCGTGATCGTGGCCGCTGAGCATGAGATCGACCGCGCGGGTGTCGAATATCGCGTAGTCCTGCTGGCGGCTGGCATGCGCCACCGCGACGACGAAATCCGCGCCCTCGCGGCGCAGCGCCTCGGCCTGCTCCCTGATGGTCGCGACCGTCGGCAGGAATTGCAGGTCCCCCGGACTGGACGCGCGCGGGGTCCCGTCATAGGTCGCGCCGACGAGCCCGATGCGTACGCCGCCGACGGTGACGATCGAGCGATCCTTGAAGCCCGGCAGCGGCTGCCCGTCCGGCGCCCGCAGGTTGGCGGCAAAGAGCGGAAACTTGGCCTCGCTCATGCGCTGCAGGAAGTTCGCCTTGCCGAAATCGAACTCGTGGTTGCCGGGCGCGAAAATGTCGGGCGGGACCAGGTTGGTCAGCGTGATGATGTGGGCGCCGTGGTCGATGGCCGACATCAGCGAAGGCGAGAGCGTATCGCCGGCATGGGCGAAGATGACGTGGCCGCCCTTGGCGCGCTCGGCCTTCACCACCGCAGCGAGCCGCGCGAAGCCGCCGCGGCGCTGCCCGTCCGGCATCACCTGGTCGCGCATCAGATAGATGTCGTTGACCAGGATGAAGGTGATGCGCGCGGTCTCGGCCCGAGCCGGGACGATGAACAGGAGCCGCAAACGATCAGCGTTGCGGCGGCAAGTCGGCGAATGGCGGGCATTGTGACGGACTTGAGCCTTCGTGGGCCGAGTGGGTCCGTGTGCCTAGCACGCATGCATGGGCCGGCGCTATCGCGTATGCTGAGCTGCGATGAACGAAGCCTCACCGATTGCGCCGGCGCGGACATTCCTCCGCCGGCAGCCGAGCGCCCGCCGCAGCCGGCCGGCCGGATCGGCGTGCTGCTCGTCAATCTCGGCACGCCGGATGCCGCCGACGCGCCGGCCGTGCGCCGCTATCTCAAGGAATTTCTCAGCGACCCGCGGGTGATCGAGAACCAGGGCGCCGCTGTGGAAGCTCGTTCTCAACGGCATCATCCTGCGCATCAGGCCGCGGCGCAAAGCCCGCGATTACCGCAAGATCTGGAACCGGGAGAAGAACGAATCGCCGCTCAAGACGATCACCCGCGCGCAGGCCGAAAAGCTCGGTTCCGACGCTGGAGCCGCTGGGCGCGCACATCGTCGTGGACTGGGCGATGCGCTACGGCAATCCCTCGATCGCATCGCGGCTCGACGGAGCTCACCGGCCGCGGATGCGAGCGCATACTGGTGATCCCGCTCTATCCGCAATACTGCGCAGCCACGACCGCGACGGTTTGCGATGAAGTGTTCCGCGTGCTCGCGCGCATGCGCTATCAGCCGGCGGTGCGCATCGCGCCGCCCTATTACAATGATCCCGTCTATATCGAGGCGCTGGCATCCACGACGCGCGCGGAGCTGGCACGGCTCGGCTTCGAGCCGGAAGTGATCCTCGCCTCGTTTCACGGCGTGCCGAAGGACTATGTCGAGAAAGGCGATCCCGTATTACGCCCATTGCATCGAGACCATGCGGCTGTTGCGCGAGCAGCTCGAGCTCGATGCAGCCGCAGCTGATGATGACTTTCCAGTCGCGGTTCGGACGCGCCCAGTGGCTCGAGCCCGCGACCGATCAGACCGTCAAGAGAGCTCGCCGGAAGCGGCGTGAAGAATCTCGCGGTCATCACCCCCGGCTTCTCCTCCGATTGCCTCGAGACGCTGGAGGAGATCGCGGTCGAGAACGCGCACATCTTCAAGAAGCACGGCGGCGAGAACTTCGCGGCGATCCCTTGTCTCAACGACAGCGCGCCCGGCATGCTGGTGATCCGGCAGATCGCGCTGCGCGAGCTCGAGGGATGGATTTGACAAGCCACCCCCGCCCGCAGGAGATCGTGGAAACTGACGATACCGACGGGCTTGCCGGCGTCCGCCACGATCAGCGCCGTGATCTGGGAAGAATTGATGATCTCCAGCGCCTCGCTCGCGAGCTGATCGGGCCGCACCGTCCTGGGCGAGCAGGTCATGACGTCCTCGACGCGGTCGTCGAGCAGTCCGGCGCGCATGTGGCGGCGCAGGTCGCCATCGGTGATGATGCCGGCAAGCATCCCATCGGCGTCGGTGATGACGACGCATCCGAAGCCTTTAGTCGACATCTCGACCACCGCATCGGCCATGCGCGTGCCCAACGCGACCAGCGGGATGGCGTCGCCGGCATGCATGATGTTGCTGACGAATTTGAGCATGGCACCGAGCCGCCCGCCAGGATGGAAACTGCGGAAATCGAGCGCGGTGAAGCCGCGGCTCTCCAGCAGCGCGACCGCGAGCGCATCGCCGAGCGCCGCCTGCATCAAGCGTGGAGGTCGTGGGGGCGAGATTGTGCGGGCAGGCTTCGCGCGCTTGCGGCAACAGCGAGCACGACGTCGGCCGCCCGCCCGATCGTGCTGTCGGCGAACGCCGTCACGCAGATGAGCCCGATGCGAAAGCGGCGCGAGTAATCGATCAGGTCCTTGAGCTCGACGGTCTCGCCCGACCAGGACAGCGCCATGATGAGATCATCGGGCGTGATCATGCCGAGATCGCCGTGGCTGGCTTCGCCCGGATGCACGAAAAAGGCCGGCGTGCCCGTGGACGCGAAGGTCGCCGCGATCTTTCGTCCGACGTGGCCCGATTTGCCCATCCCGGTCACGATCAGCCTGCCGCGCGCGCCTGAGATCAGTTCAACGGCGGCGGTGAACGCAACACCGAGTCCGTCGTGGATGGCCGCGGAAAGCGTGGTGATGCCGCTCGCCTCGGCCTCGAGCGTTCGCCTCGCCGAGGCGATCAGATCGCGGCTGCGCGCGCCCGGCGGTCTCTCGGTGCTCAGCGGCTTCTGCATCACTGGCTACCTTCGCGTGGAGAGCTCGAATTAGCACGGACAGCCGGCGGCGACGAGCCGCGGTCCGCAGGCAACGTGGCACTAACCATATCGTCTTTAGTTTCGTTCACCAAATGGCGGCGGGGTGCGTAGCGCAGCAATCGCCGCTGTCGGCGTCCCGGTGGATATCTGCGCAACTCGTCGATTTCGAGATGATTGGTGCCGGTTGCGCGCAGCGGGATCAGACTCGCAACGTCATCGTTGTCGGGTCTGTGGGAGTGCCGACCATTGCAGGCGATGTTCGCCCAGTGAGTTGGTCTCGTCACGTCTGGATGCGGTCCGCGGCTGGAAGCAACACAGCGTCACGTTGACATCAAGACATCTAAAGAAATATGCCTTGATGCATGCGTACCACTCTCACGATCGATCCCGACGTCGCTGCCGTCCTTCAACGGCTCCGGAGGACCCGCGACGCCAAGTTAAAGGACCTCATCAACGACGCGCTACGGCGTGGACTGAAGGAAATGAACGACCGGTCGAAAGGACGCACGCTGTTTCGAACGCAAACGGTCGATCTCGGAAGGCCGAAGATTGGCAGCGTTGCCAATATCGCCGAAGTGCTCGCCATTGCAGAGGGTGAAGGGTTCAAGTGATTCTGATCGATGCCAACATTCTCATCTATGCACGCGTCCGTTCATTTGATCAGCATCAAGCTGCAAGACGCTGGTTGGATGGTCAGCTCAACGGCACCGCTCAGGTCGGTCTGCCTTGGGTGAGTCTGCTCGCGTTCCTGCGGGTGGTTACCAATCCACGGGTATTCGAACGCCCTGATGCGACCGCCGATGCTTGGCAGCAAGTTCTCGCTTGGCATGAATGCGCAGGTTTCGGGGCTGCGGTGGCTGAACCCGCTGGCGCAGTGAGCTGCCGTCCCATCTACCCGAGCAGCCGCTCGAGCTCGGCGCGCATTGCCGGTGCGATGTCGCTGCGTTCCAACGCATAGGCGACGTTGGCTGCGAGAAAGCCTACCTTCGATCCGCAGTCGAAGCTGCGCCCCTCGAATTTCAGCCCATAGAACGGCTGCTTCAGGGCTAGCTCGATCATCGCGTCGGTGAGCTGGATCTCGCCACCGGCGCCGCGCTTTTGCCCCGCCAGAATGTCGAAGATCTCGGGCTGCAGGATGTAACGGCCGGTGATGATGAGATTCGAGGGAGCCTGTTCGCGCTTGGGCTTCTCCACCATCTCGGTGAGCGAGAACAGGCTGCCGCGCCGCTCGCCGACGCCGACCACGCCATACAGGTGGACGCGATCGGCGGTTACCTCCTCGACCGCAATGATGTTGGCGTCCGCGATGTCGTTCGCGGCGTCGAGCATCTGAGCGAGACAGCCGCGCTCGTGCTGAACCAGGACATCGGGCAGCAGCAGCGCGAACGGTTCGTGGCCCACCAATTCGCGCGCGCACCATACTGCATGGCCCAATCCGAGCGGCCGCTGCTGGCGCGTGAAGCTCGTCATGCCCGGTCCCGGCAGAGCGCGCGCGAGCAGCTCGAGATCGGCGTGACGCTCCCGCTCGGAGAGCGCGTGCTCGAGCTCGAACTGCTGGTCGAAATGGTCCTCGATCACCCCCTTGTTTCGGCCGGTGACGAAGATGAAGTGCTCGATGCCGGCGTCGCGCGCCTCATCGACGACGTGCTGAATCAATGGCCGGTCGACCACCGGCAGCATTTCCTTGGGCATGGCCTTGGTGGCCGGCAGGAACCTGGTGCCCAGGCCGGCGACGGGGAAAACCGCTTTGCGAACCGGCTGCATGGTGCGTCCAGGATTGTTGATGGAAAAACGAATTTCGTTGATTGGTCGCGGTATTGCCGAAGTCTGGACGTGTAATGCCCTCTTGGTCCGCGTGGCAAGGGAACAACGGTCATCCCGATATGGGGTCGACGCCGGAACCGCCCCGGGAAGCCAAGGGATTAACGGTCCGGCAACGATATGGGCCCCCATAGTCTCGCACGCAACATTCGGTTGGGGACGCAGCACCATGGCGGGATTTGCACGATCGATGCGCTTTCTCGGCGCGGCAGCTTTCACCCTCACGGCTTTGGTGGTCCCGGCACTCGGGCAGGGGTTCGACATTCGAAAGCTCTTCAGCGCGGCGGGGACGACCGGAGCTGTGCCGCCCGCGGCGGCACCGGCCATGCCGCCGCCTCCAACGGCGCCCGAGTGGAGCGGAGAATCCGGCTCCTCCGGACATCCGCTCATGACCGCGCAGGCGATTCGTGCAGCCGCTGCCGATTTCCGCAGTTGCCTCGGGGCCTTGTGGCCTGCTGCCGAGCGCCGCGGCGTGACCCGCGCGGTGTTCGAGGCCAATGTTTCGAGGCTGACGCCGGACCTCCGGATCATGGATCTGATGGACGCCCAGCCCGAATTCACCAAGTCGTTCTGGGATTATCTCGATATCCTGGTCAACGACGCGCGCATCGAGAATGGCCGCGCGGTTCTCGCGAAGCATCGATCGGTTTTCGACGCGGCCGAGAGGGCTTACGGCGTCGATCGTCACGTCATCGCGTCGATCTGGGGCGTCGAATCCAATTACAGCACGCAGATCGGCGATCGGTCGGTGATCCGCTCGACTGCGACCCTCGCCTGCATCGGCCGCCGCCAGGATTATTTCCGCGATGAGTTCCTCTCGGCGCTGGAAATCCTGGCGCGTGGCGATGTGCGTGAGCACCATCTCAGGGGTTCGTGGGCGGGCGCGTTCGGCCCCACCCAGTTCATGCCAACCTCGTTCAAACGCTTCGCCGTCGATTTCGACGGCGATGGCCGCCGCGACGTGGTCGATTCCATGCCGGATCTCATCGCCTCGACCGCGAACAATCTCAAGAAGGACGGCTGGGAAGCCGGCCAGACCTGGGGCTATGAGGTTGTCGTGCCAAGTGGATTTCAACTTCCTGCTCGCCGATCGCTCGAGGGTGACGACCATCCGCGAATGGGAGCAAGCGGGCATTCGCCGTGCCGGCGGCAAGGCCTTTCCGCGTCGCGGCGACAAGGCCTATCTGCTGGTGCCCGCCGGAGCCCAGGGTCCAGGCTTCCTGATGTTGCAGAATTTCAGGGTGATCATGAAGTACAACCCCGCCGAGGCCTATGCGCTCGCGATCGGTTATCTTGCCGATCGCCTGCGCGGCGGCGAGCCGCTCATGCAAGCCTGGCCGCGGCACGAGCGCGTGCTCACCCGGTCGGAACGCTATGAGCTGCAGCAGCATCTCGCGCGTCACGGCTTCGACGTTGGGGAACCGGACGGTCGGCTCGGCGGTAGGACCCGCAGCGCACTGCGCCAATTCCAGTCCGCGGTTGGCCAGGTCCCTGATGGATTTGCTTCGGCGACCGTGCTGGACCGGCTACGCGGGCGGTAACCCCCGACGGCAGCGTGGCCTGTGTGGCACCGCGGTCCCAGGCAGCTTACTTTGTCGTCATGACCGGTTCGGGATTAACCTGCGGGCTATCTTCAAGTTGACATTTTTCGCGTAGTATTAACCGGTTGTCGCAGGCTACCCTCCCGCTCGCGAGCGGGGGGGGGTAGCGGCGATTGGCAGATCGGCGGGACGAATGGCGCCAGGTTGCAGGCCCGGAGGAGTAGCGGCTGCCATGGCAGCCGGCATCAGCGTTGTCCTGCTGTTGCCTGCGCAGGCACAATTCTGGGACTGGGGCGGTCGTCCGCAACGCGAGCATCAGCGCAATTACAATCCCTTTGGATGGTTTTCGCCAGGGCCGCGCCACGAAAGCCCGCGCTATTATGACCGGGATCGGGAAGCGCCGGCCGATTATTCGCGCGCGCCGGGGCCGTCGCAGAAGAAGCCGGAGGCAACCAGCACCATTGTGGTGATGGGTGATGCGAACGCCGACTGGCTGGCCTATGGCCTCGAAGAGGCCTTCTCCGAAAACCCCGAGATCGGCATTGTGCGCAAGCATCGAACCGATTCAGGCCTCATCCGATACGACGGCCGCCGCGACAGCGAATGGGCCCAGGTCGCGCGTGAGATCATCACGGCCGAGAAGCCCAAATTCATCGTCATGATGGTGGGCAACAACGACCGCCAGCAAATTCGAGAAAGGGCGCCCCCGGCGGTTCGTCCCGGCGCGGCCAAGCAGACTGCACAGCCTGCGACGCCGAGCCCGCTGACGGCGCCGGCCAGCCCGACGCCGCAGGCCGACCCTGAACAGCAGGTTCCCGAACAATCAGCAGCCGCCGAGCAACCCAGGGCCGCGCCGGAGCAGGCCCGACAGGCCGGTCCGTTCGAATTCCGTTCGGAGAAGTGGGAAGCGGCTTATCTCCGGCGCGTGGATACGACCATCGCCGTGCTCAAAAGTGCAGGCGTTCCGGTCATTTGGGTCGGTCTGCCATCGCAGCGCGGCAGCAAGGCCAGCACGGATTCCTCCTACCTCAATGAAATCTACCGCAGCAGGGCGGAAAAGGCAGGCATCGTCTATGTCGATATCTGGGACGGCTTCGTAGACGAAGGCGGCCGGTATTCGCCGCAGGGGCCTGACTATGAAGGCCAGACGCGACGGCTGCGTACCAGCGACGGTGTCTATTTCACCAAGTTCGGAGCCCGCAAGCTTGCCCATTACGTCGAGCGTGAGATTCAGCGCCACCTTACGAACCGCGGCACTCCGGTTGCGCTGCCGGTGCCGATGGAGCAGGGGCCGCAGACGCCGAATGCCGGCGGACCAGCGCAGCGGCCGGCAGCCGGCCCGGTCGTGCCGCTGACGACAACCAAGGTGGCGCCGGAAGAGCTGCTCGGTGGCGGCCGTGCGCCGCGAGTACCTGCCGATGCAACTGCGACCCGGGTGCTGACAAAGGGCGAGCCGATCGCGGCGCCGACTGGCCGCGCCGACGATTTCAGCTGGCCGCGCGGCGCTGCGCTCGATTTCGAGCCGGAGGTTTCGCCGTCGGGAACTGGGCCATCGGTCGGCCCGGGGGCTGGATCGACGTCGCCTCCCGCGGATGGTGCACGAAAAGCCCGGCAACGGACGCAGACCAGCGACGCCAAGGCCGACCCGTCGGCCGAGCGAAAGCCTGCACAGCGGCGCCCCCGGCAGCCCGGCCCTTGGGAGGCGCTGCGACCTCCGTGGTCGATTCAAGGCCTGTTTCGATAGGGTTCACGAGCTGACGACAGCCGGTAAGGCGGTCGGCTCAGCGCGGCAGCGACGTGGATCCCATGAGAAACTTATCGACCGCGTGTGCGGCCTGGCGCCCCTCGCGAATTGCCCAAACCACCAGCGATTGTCCCCGACGCATGTCGCCGGCCGCAAACACCTTCGGATTCGAGCTGCAATAGCTGAGCGTGTCGGCTTTGACGTTGCCGCGTTGGTCGAGATCGAGCCCGAGCGAGGCGATCATGCCTTCATGGACGGGGTGAACAAAGCCCATGGCAAGCAGCACCAGGTCGGCATCGAGCTCGAACTCGGTATCCGGTATCGGCTTGATCTTGTCGTCCACGCGCACGCAATGAAGCTGCTGCACCCGGCCGCCGGCGCCCGAGAACTTCGTCGTCATCACCGCAAAATCGCGTTCGGCCCCTTCTTCGTGACTTGACGAGGTGCGCAATTTGAGCGGCCAGTCCGGCCAAGTCAGCATCTTGTTCTCCCGCTCGGGCGGCTCCGGCATGATCTCGAAATTGGTCACCGAGCGGGCACCCTGTCGGATCGAAGTTCCGATGCAATCCGAGCCGGTGTCGCCGCCCCCGATGACCACGACGTGCTTGCCGCCGGCGAGGATCGGTTCGCTTGCATCGGGCGGCTCGCCGCTCAGCCTCCGGTTTTGCTGCGGCAGGAAGTCCATGGCGAAGTGAATGCCGGCGAGCTCACGCCCTGGGATCGGCAGGTCGCGTGCCTTCTCGGCACCGCCTGCCAGCACCAGCGCGTCGCAGTCGTCGAGCAGGTCTTGTGCGGAAACGTTCTCGCCGACATGAGCGCAATAGTGGAAGGTCACGCCTTCGGCCTCCATCTGCGCCACGCGCATATCGACGTGATGCTTCTCCATCTTGAAGTCGGGGATGCCATAGCGCAGCAGTCCGCCGGCCTTGGCGAATTTTTCGTACAGATGCACGTCATGTCCGGTGCGCGCGAGTTGCTGAGCACAGGCAAGCCCGGCCGGACCAGAGCCGACGATGGCCACTTTCTTTCCGGTCTTGGCGGGCGGCGGCTCCGGCTCGATCCAGCCCTGCGCGGCCGCACGGTCCGCGATCGCGCATTCGATGGTCTTGATCGTGACCGGATTGTCCTCGAGGTTGAGCGTGCAGGACGCTTCGCAGGGCGCCGGACATATCCGGCCGGTCACCTCTGGGAAATTGTTGGTGGAGTGGAGGTTGCGCGCGGCTTCCTGCCAATCGCCGCGATAGACCAGGTCGTTCCAGTCCGGAATCTGATTGTTCACCGGACAACCGATGTGGCAGTAGGGGATGCCGCAATCCATGCAGCGCGCCGCCTGCTTCTTGTTCTCCTCCTCCGGCAGCGGAAGGACGAATTCACGCCAGTGCTTGATGCGCTGTCCGACCGGTTGGTAGTCGCGGTCGTCGCGCTCGTATTCGAGAAAGCCGGTGATCTTGCCCATATGCTATTCGGCCGCCTGCATCGTGCGCGCCTTTTCCATTTCTGCCAGGGCGCGGCGGTATTCAACCGGCATCACCTTGCGGAACCTCGGGCAATACGCGTTCCACTCGGCGAGGATCTTCGCCGCGACCGTCGAGCCGGTGAAGCGTGCGTGGCGCGTGATCAGAAGCCGCAATCTCTCCACGTCATAGCGCGTCATGTCGTCGAGCACTTCGACCATGCCATGCGCTTCGAGGTCGTGGCGGTGATGATAGATGCGCTCGCTGATCTCTTCCTCCTCGGGGACCGGCTCGAGCTCGACCATCGCCATGTTGCAGCGGCTCGCGAAGGTGCCGTCCTCGTCGAGCACATAGGCAATGCCGCCGGACATTCCGGCGGCGAAGTTGCGCCCGGTGCGGCCGAGCACCACGACGATGCCGCCGGTCATGTATTCGCAGCAATGGTCGCCGGCGCCCTCGATCACCGCGATGGCACCGGAATTGCGCACGGCAAAGCGCTCGCCGGCGACGCCGCGGAAATAGCACTCGCCCTCGATCGCACCGTACAGCACGGTGTTGCCGACGATGATCGACTGCTCCGGCACGAAGCCGGCATCGGCGGCCGGACGCAAGATGATGCGGCCGCCCGAAAGTCCCTTGCCGACATAGTCGTTGGCGTCGCCTTCGAGCTCGAAAGTCACACCGCGCGCGAGCCAGGCGCCGAAGCTCTGTCCGGCCGTGCCGGTGAACCTCACCTTGATCGTATCGACGGGAAGTCCGGCGTGTCCGTAGCGCCTCGCCACCTCGCCTGAAAGCATTGCGCCGGCAGCGCGGTCGGTGTTCTTGATGGCGGTCGCTATGCGCACCGGCGTGGCGCGGTCGAGCGCGGATTGTGCCTCGGCGATCAATCGGCGATCGAGGATGTCGGCGATCTTGTGGTCCTGCCGCTCGCACTGATGAATGTTGACGCCGGAAGGCGCCAGCGGCTTGAAAAACAGCCTGGAAAAATCCAGCCCCTTCGCTTTCCAATGCTCGAGTACTTGGCGCTGGTCCAGCATCTGGAGCTGACCGATCATTTCATTGAACGTCCGGAAGCCCATGCCCGCCATGAGCTCGCGCACTTCCTCGGCCACGAAGAAGAAGAAATTGATGACATGCTCGGGCTGCCCCTTGAAGCGAGCGCGCAGCACCGGGTCCTGAGTTGCGACGCCGACGGGACAGGTGTTGAGATGGCACTTGCGCATCATGATGCACCCGGCTGCGATCAGCGGCGCGGTCGAGAAACCGAACTCGTCGGCGCCGAGAAGCGCACCCACCACCACGTCGCGTCCGGTGCGGATACCGCCATCGACCTGCACCGCGATGCGCCCGCGCAAGCGATTCGCCACCAGCGTCTGGTGGGTCTCGGCAAGACCGATCTCCCAGGGTGAGCCGGCATGCTTGATCGAAGTGAGCGGGCTCGCGCCGGTGCCGCCCTCGAATCCGGCGATGGTCACATGGTCGGCGCGCGCCTTGGAGACGCCGGCCGCCACCGTCCCGACCCCGACCTCGGAGACGAGCTTGACCGAAACCGCGCCCGCCGGATTGACGTTCTTGAGATCGAAGATGAGCTGCGCCAGATCCTCGATCGAATAGATGTCGTGATGCGGCGGCGGTGAGATCAGGCCGACTCCGGGCGTCGAATGACGCACGCTGGCGATGGTCTTGTCGACCTTGTGCCCGGGGAGTTGGCCGCCTTCGCCCGGCTTCGCTCCCTGCGCCATCTTGATCTGCATCACGTCCGAGTTGACGAGATATTCGGTCGTCACCCCGAAGCGGCCGGACGCCACCTGCTTGATTGCCGAGCGCATGGAATCGCCATTCGGCAGCGGCTTGAAGCGGTCCGTCTCCTCGCCGCCTTCGCCGGTATTCGACTTGCCGCCGATGCGGTTCATGGCGATGGCGAGCGTGGTGTGTGCCTCGCGCGAGATCGACCCGAACGACATGGCACCGGTGGCGAAGCGGCGCACGATCGCCTCGGCCGGCTCGACTTGGTCGACCGCAATCGGCGTGCGCCCATCCTCTTGGGCCGGTTTCAGGCGGAACAGACCGCGGATCGTCAGCAGCCGTTCAGACTGCTCGTTGCTGACTTTCGCGTAGGCCCGGTATTCCTCGGGCAGATTGCCGCGCACGGCGTGCTGGAGTGCGGCGACCGTGGTCGCAGTCCACACGTGGTCCTCGCCGCGCAGTCGAAACTGGTACTCCCCGCCGACGTCGAGCGCATTGCGGTAGATCGGTGCATCGCCGAAGGCATCACGATGCCGGTGGACCGCCTCTTCGGCGATCTGGTCCAGTCCGACGCCTTCGATCCGGGTGGCGGTACCGGTGAAATATTCGGCCACGAAATCCGACCGCAGCCCGACCGCGTCGAAGATCTGCGCGCCGCAATAGGATTGATAGGTGGAGATGCCCATCTTGGACATCACCTTCAGGAGGCCCTTGCCGATCGACTTGATGTAGCGCTTGACGATCTCCTGCTCGTCGAGCACCTGCGGCAGATCGCGCTGCATCGCCACCAGGGTCTCGAAGGCGAGATAGGGGTTGATCGCTTCGGCGCCGTACCCTGCGAGGCAAGCGAAATGATGTACCTCACGCGGCTCGCCGGATTCCACGACCAGCCCGACCGATGTGCGCAATCCTTGGCGGATGAGATGATGATGCACCGCCGCGCAGGCGAGCAGTGACGGCATCGGAATTTGCTCGCCCCCGGCCCGGCGATCCGAAAGGATGATGATGTTGATGCCCTCGCGAACGGCGGCCTCGGCGCGCACGCACAACCTGTCGAGCGCCTCCTTGAGGCCGGCGGGACCGAGCTCGGCGGGCCAAGTCGCGTCCAGAATGCGCGACTTGAAATGTCCGTCGCCGACCTCGGAGATCGCGCGGATCTTTTCGAGGTCCGCATCGGTGAGGATCGGCTGGCGCACTTCGAGGCGCTTGAGATGCGAGGTTCCTTCGAGGTCGAACAAGTTGGGGCGCGGTCCGATGATCGAAACCAGGCTCATGACCAGCTCCTCGCGGATCGGATCAATCGGCGGGTTGGTCACCTGTGCGAAGTTCTGCTTGAAATAGGTGAACAGAAGCTTGGGCCTGTCCGACAAGCGCCGAGATCGGCGTGTCGTTGCCCATGGAGCCGACGGCCTCCTCGCCCTGAGTTGCCATCGGAGACATCAGGATGCGCAGGTCTTCCTGCGTGTAACCGAAAGCCTGCTGGCGGTCGATCAGCGCCAGATTCGAGCGCATCGCCTCGCGCGGCGTGCCGGGCAGATCCTCCAGAACGATCTGCGTGCGCTCCAGCCACTCCTTGTAGGGATGACTCCTGGCCAGCGATGCCTTGAGCTCGTCGTCCGGAATGAGCCTTCCCTGATCGAGATCGACCAGCAGCATCTTGCCCGGCTGCAGGCGCCACTTCTGCACGATCTCGCTCTCCGCGATTGGCAGCACTCCCATCTCGGAGGCCATGATGATGCGGCCGTCGCGGGTGACGAAATAGCGTGCCGGGCGCAAGCCGTTGCGGTCGAGGGTGGCGCCGATCTGCCGGCCGTTGGTGAAGGCAATCGCCGCCGGACCGTCCCATGGCTCCATCAGCGCGGCATTGTACTCGTAGAAGGCTCGCCGCTCCTCGTCCATCAGCGGATTGCCTGCCCAGGCTTCGGGGATCATCATCATCATCGCGTGCGCGAGCGAGTAGCCGCCCTGCACCAGGAATTCGAGCGCATTGTCGAAGCAAGCGGTATCGGACTGCCCCTCGTAGGAGATCGGCCAGAGCTTGTTGATGTCCTCGCCGAACAGATCCGATGACACCGAGGCCTGCCGCGCCGCCATCCAGTTCACGTTGCCGCGCAGCGTGTTGATCTCGCCGTTGTGGGCGATCATGCGGTAGGGATGCGCGAGCGACCAGGTCGGAAAGGTATTGGTGGAAAAGCGCTGATGCACGAGCGCGAGCGCGGTCTCGAAATCCTGCGTCGTGCAAATCCGGGTAATAGGTGCCGAGCTGATCGGCGAGAAACATCCCCTTGTAGACGATGGTGCGGCAGGAGATGGAAACGGGGTAATAGCCGGAAAGCCTGCGCTCCTTGCGAGCGTAGATCGCGTTGGACATCGACTTGCGCAGAATATAGAGCCGGCGCTCGAATTCGTCCTCGCTCTTGATCTTCTTGCCGCGGCCGATGAACACCTGCAGGTGAACCGGCTCGGTCGGCTTGACCGATTCGCCGAGCGTGGAGTTGTCGGTCGGCACCTCGCGCCAGCCCAAGAAGCGTCATCCCCTCGCGCCGGATCATCTGGGCATAGATGTCGCGGATCACCTGCCGCCAGTCGGGATCGCGCGGCATGAACAGGACGCCGACCGCATAGGCCCCGGGCTCGGGCAGGGCAAAGCCGAGCCCGGCCGCCTCCTTGGCGAAGAACCTGTGCGGGATCTGGACCAGGATGCCGGCCCCGTCGCCCGCGCGCGGATCGGCGCCGACCGCGCCGCGATGCTCGAGATTGCAGAGGATCGCCAGCGCATCCTGCACGAGCTTGTGCGATTTGCGGCCCTTGATGTCGGCGATGAAGCCGACCCCGCAGGAATCCTTGTCGAGCGCGGGGTCGTAAAGCCCTTGCGCGCGCGGCAGCTCGGGTGCGGCGCCATGGCGACGCGGTGCCGCGCCACGGCTTTTGCGCAGCGCCTCGCGTCTCATTGTGCCTGCGCGATGACGTGCCGCGCCCATATTCTTCCTCACGTCGCACTCTGCGCTTGCGTCACTGCAGGCGCAATGATCGCTGCGCTGCCGGCGCACCCTTCTCGTCGCAGCGCCGAACGGCGACACGGCCCCAAGGCACCGCTGGTCGTTGGCGGCCTTCTCGCCCGCCGTTCTCGGCTCGAGCGTGTGGCCGCTCATGGTTGGGCGGCGATGCAATTCACCGCTGTTGCAACCCAATGCCGACGGCCGGCCGGCCTGACATCGGGCGCATCGCCAACTGGGACAGTAATGCTGTCCTAGTTCAGGATGTCAAATTCTGTCCACGAACACAAGGGTCCTCCTATCATGAAAATGCGAATTTCCCTCGGAGGTTTCCGGCCCCGACCAAAGAATAGCGTGTCGGCGCGCCCGCCCTTGGGTAATGGCTGATGGCGCACTGCCCGGCGCGCGCCTGAAACTAACCGCTTCGTTGCGGGACTGGCATCGAAATGCCGGCGCAAGAACCGAAAGTGACCGCATGAATTTTGCAAGCGACAACTCGGCCGGGATCGCGCCGGAAATCCTGGCCGCTATTGCCCACGCCAACGACGGCAAGGTCCTTTCCTATGGTCGCGACTCCTGGACGAGACAGGCCGAACGCAGGTTCGCCGAGGTGTTCGAGCGTGAGGTGGCAGTGTTTCTGGTCTCGTCCGGAACCGCGGCGAATGCGCTCGCGCTTGCTCATCTCGCGCCGCCCTGGGGCGCAGTGCTGTGCCACGAGGAAGCACACATCGCGACCGATGAATGCGGCGCGCCCGAATTCTACGGCGGCGGGATCAAGCTCATTGGACTTCGCGGCGATGCCGGCAAGATCGCGCCCGAGGCGTTGCGGCGCGCGCTCGATCACGGCCAGTGGGGCGGACCGCATCATCTCACGCCGGCAGTGTTGTCACTCTCGCAAACCACCGAGGCCGGGACCTTGTACCGGCCGGGTGAGATCCGGGAGCTCGCCGAGATCGCACATGGGCATGGCCTTTCCGTGCATGTCGACGGTGCGCGGCTCGCCAACGCGCTCGCCGGCATGAATGCTTCGCCGGCGCAGGCCACCTGGATGGCGGGCGTGGACGCGCTCTCTTTCGGCGCGACCAAAGGCGGGGCGCTCGCGGCCGAAGCGATCGTTTTCTTCGATCCCGACCACGGCGCCAACATGGCGGAGCGGCGCAAGCGGGGTGGACATCTGCTTTCCAAGCACCGGTTCATCGCCGCGCAGATCTGCGCCTATTTCGCTGACGATCTCTGGCTAGCGCTCGCGCGGCACGCCAACGATATGGCACAGAGGCTCGCAAGCGGCCTTGCCGCTGCCGGTCTCGAACCAGTCTGGCCGGTCCATGCGAACGAGGTATTCGTTGCCGTGCCAATGCAGATCGACGCGCGGCTCAGATCGGCGGGCGCCATTTATTATCCCTGGAAAACACAGGCGCTGCCTCGCGACTTGTCACTGCCGAACGATGCAGTGCTCATCCGCCTTGTCACGTCGTTCGCCACGACCCCCGATGAGGTCGACGGTTTCGTGGCGGCGCTGCGAGCTTCTTGATGACACCTTGGCGCCCAAGCACTGCCCCATTCCCGGCTATCGTGACGATAGAACCGCTTGCATCGTGGCGCTGACTCGAGAAGACCGCAGCAGGCGGATGGGATCGCAGAAGGGGGCTCAGCTTGAAACAGAAGATCGCATTCTGCGCTGCGCTGCTGGCGTTCGGTTTCCCGGATTCGGAGACGGCCCACGCCCAGCCGATGCTGCCGTTTTATCAGGGCGTCAGGGCGGAATTACCGCCCCACGAGATCGCCATGATCGTGCGCTCGAGCGGGCTCGATCCTGTGAGCCGGCCGGTGCGTCAAGGTGGCGCCTATTCACTGCGTGCTCTCGACATGGCCGGGCGCGAGGTGCGGGTCGTCGTCGATGCCAGGCGCGGCCGTATTCTCAGGGTCGGACCGGTGCCCGGGTCGAACTATGTCGACCTGCCGCCGTCATACGCTCGGCCCCCCGGCCGCATCCCGGACCAGGAATCCGAAGGTCCGGCAAGCCCGGCCGTTCCATTAGATGCCGATGGTCCACCTGTAAATCCGGCTTTGAATGCGCGCAGTCCCGCCGGCGACCCGATCGCGCCGGGGCGCGGCCTCGCGCCGTCCAATTTTGCCGTGCAATCGGGCGCACCGCCGCTTCCGCGGCCGCGACCCAAGCTGGCGGCGGCGCATTCGCCCGCCTCCGAGGTCGCCGCGCCGGAGGCGCCGCCGGCCAACCAAGGAGCGAAGGCCAAGGATTCTTCCAGCACCGTGGCCACCAGCCCGGCATGGCAAGGCATCGAGCAACAGGAGTGAGGTCGCGGCGAGGCGGCGGTTTCACGTCGTACGGCACGCCGCTCCAGGCGCGCATCTGCTCGCGCGACGCGCCTCAAATGAAAGCGCCCCGGAATCCGGGGCGCTCCCTTCGATCGATCCGATCGAGCCGTTGGCTCAGGCAGCCTTCGAGCTTGATCAGGCAGCCTTGATTTAGACAGCCTTGATTTAGGCAGCCTTGGCTTCGACCACCTTGACCTGACCCGCGCCGATCGGGATCTGTCGCGGCTTCTTCGCCTCGGGAATCTCGCGCACGAGATCGACGTGCAGAAGTCCGTTCTCGAGAGCGGCGCCCTTCACCTGGACGTAATCGGCAAGCTGGAACACGCGCTCGAATGCACGCGCCGCAATGCCCTGATAGAGCACTTCGCCGCTTGGCTTCTCGTCCTTCGCCGCCTTGTCGCCCTTGATCGTCAGCGTGTTTTCCTTCGCTTCGATCGAAAGGTCATCCTCGCCGAAGCCGGCGACGGCAACCGAAATGCGATAGGCGTTCTCGCCGGTGCGCTCGATGTTATAGGGCGGGTAGCCCGGAGCGGATTCGAAGCCGTCGAGCATGGAGAAGAGCCGGTCGAAACCGACGGTTGAACGATAGAGGGGAGCAAGATCGAAAGTTCGCATGGCATATCCTCGTTGTTGAGCGAGATGCGGATGGTCCGCCCAAGGGCCGGACCGGCTTGTTCGTGCAGCCTTTAGCAAGGCCTGCACGAGTTGCGATGTGGGTATCGCCCCCGATCCATGCAAGAGGGGACAGCCTGTGAGATAGTGCGGTTTTCAGGGCCTGCGCCGAGAGTGAACAGCGGACGTTGAGCGAAGCTCATCGCCTGCTATAAGGCGTGGCACGATGCGGCCCTTCGAATGACCCTGGTTTCCATTCCCGCCAATCCGGTACCCGACGGCGCCGTATCGGGAACGCTCAAGACCAGCGACGGAGTTTCGCTCCGGTTCGCCCGCTGGTCGCCGCCGCCTGGGCGCAAAGGCACGATCTGCCTGTTTCAGGGCCGGGCCGAGTACATCGAGAAATACTACGAGACCGTGCGCGACCTGCGCGCCAGGGGCTTCGCCGTCGCAACTCTCGATTGGCGCGGGCAGGGGTTGTCGGATCGCGCCCTGCGCAATCCGCGCAAGGGCTATGTGCGCAATTTCGATAAGTATCAACTCGATCTCGAAATCTTCATCAACGAGGTCGTGCTTCCGGACTGCCCGCCCCCGGTATTCGCGCTTGCGCACTCGATGGGCGCCACAGTGCTCATGCGGGCGGCCCATGCCGGGCACCGCTGGTTCGATCGCATGGTGCTGCTCGCGCCGATGATTGCGCTGCCGGGAATGCGCCGGTCCACGGCGACGCGCACCCTGGTCAGGAGCATGCGATTGATGGGATTGGGCTCGTCTTATGTGCCCGGCGGCGATGCATCGGTCATGCAGCAGCGTCCCTTCGTCGGCAACCTGCTCACCTCGGATCCCGTCCGCTACGCCCGCAATGTCGCCGTGCTGGAGGCGGAGCCGGCGCTGGCGATCGGCTGGCCGACGGTGGCATGGACGGACAGCGCATTTCGGGTCATGCGTGAACTGTCCGAGCCCGGTTACCCCGCGAGGATTCGCCAGCCGATCCTGATCATCGCCGCCGGCCAGGACGCAATCGTATCCACGCCGGCAATCGACGAGTTCGCCGTGCGGCTGCGGGCCGGGTCGCATCTGATCGTCCCCGGTGCACGCCATGAGCTGCTGATGGAGCAGGATCGCTTTCGTTCCCAGGCGCTGGCAGCGTTCGATGCCTTTGTCCCGGGCACGCCGTTGTTCGCCGACAGTCCCGCGATGACCGCGAAGTGATGCCGGACGCAAGAGCCTGATTGGCGCTACACTGCAAGACATGCTCCTTGATCCGACGGAGTTCCCGATGAGCGCCGCCCGCAGCAGGCATCCGATCGTGCATTTCGTCGGCAGCATTCCGCTGCCGGATGCGGAAACCGTGTTTCGCACTCTGTCGAGAGCGGTCGGGCCGCACCTCGTGCGCCTTCCCGACGGCGAGACCGGCATCCGCAGGACTTGGATCCGATTCTTGCAGGACGTGCTTGCGGACAATCCGGCGATCGAGCCTGCCACTGATGTTCCGCCGTTCAAGTTCACCCAGTGGGACGGCAAGGTGGTGCGTGAAATTCCGCGCCTGCGTGTCAAGCCTGGCGCCGAGCCCGACCCCAGCTCGTTTCAGACCGGCTACGCCGAGATGGCTGTCGATTCCTGGAGCTTGTTCGAACGATTGCAGGCGGCAGGCGTGATCCCGGCGAACGTCAAGTTCCAGATCTGCATCCCTTCCCCGATCGCGCCCACCTACAACAACATGGTTCCGTCGGACCGGCAAAGCCTCCTGCCGGCGCTGACGCAGCACTTCATCGGTGAAGTGGCGAGAATTGCGCGGCAGGTCCCCAACGATCGTATCGCTCTGCAATGGGATGTCTGCCAGGAGGTGCTCGCCTGGGAGGGATATTACGAGCAAGGTCCGGTTGATTTCAGGACCGAAACCATCGACGTGCTGGCGAAGATCGGCAATGCGGTGCCCGCCGGGATCCACCTCGGTTATCACTTGTGCTACGGCAGCCCAGCAGACGAGCACATGGTGCAGCCGAGCGACGCCGGGATCATGGTCGAGATGGCCAATGCGATTGTCGCGGGTGTTTCGCGGCCGATCCAGTTCTTCCACATGCCTGTGCCCAAGGGACGCACCGACGATGCTTATTTTGCACCGTTCCAGCATTTGAGGCTCGGCTCGCAGACCGAGCTCTATCTCGGGCTGATCCACCACGACGATGCCGATGGTGACGCAGCGCGCCTGGCCACCGCCCGGCGTTACGTCGGCGTCGACGGGATCGGCACCGAATGCGGGATGGCGCGCGGCGATCCCGGTCGGCTGCCGGCGCTGCTCGCCGCGCATGCGCGCGCGGCCGAGATCGCAGAGTGATGCGAACGCGGGTTTCGGTCGTTCGAATTCGTTCGTTGCGCGGCGACTTCGCGTTGTCCGCGCGTCAGCGCTGCAACAGCTCGAGCGCCGCCGCGTGCACGCGCTCGTCGCTGGCCGCGACGATGCGACCGCCGGCGTGCGGCGCGCTTCCCCCCCAGGTGGTGATCATTCCGCCGGCACCGACGATGATCGGGAGCAGCGGCAGCACGTCGTAGGGCTTGAGCTCGGTCTCGATCACGAGATCGACGTGGCCTGCGGCAAGCATGCAGTAGGCATAGCAGTCGCCGCCGTAGCGCGACAGCCGGACGACCTGCTCGACGCGATTGAAGATCTCGCGGTCGCGCTCGTTCATCAGCAACGGGCTGGTGGTGAACAAGACCGCCTCGCTCAGGCCGGCGCATGGACGTACCCGCAGATCGCGCGTTCCCGCCGGACCGCGGTAATATGCCTTGCCGCCGTCGCCGATGAAGCGCTCCTGGGTGAACGGCTGGTTCATCAGGCCGAACACCGGCTCGCCTGACCGCATCAACGCGATCAGGGTGCCCCAGGTCGGCATCCCCGAGATGAAGGACTTGGTGCCGTCGATCGGGTCGAGCACCCATACATACTCGGCGTCTGCGCGCTCCTGGCCGAATTCCTCGCCGATGATGCCGTGATCGGGAAAGGTGCGGCGAATCAGCGTGCGCATCGCGGTTTCCGCCGCCTGGTCGGCCGCTGTGACGGGATCGAAATTGCCCGCGCCGCCCTTGTTCTCGATGCTCAGGGTGGTGCGGAAAAACGGCAGGATGGTTTCGCCGGACACCGACGCAAGCTCGTCCACGAACGCGGTAAAATCGATCGCCGTCATGCGCTGCGCCCCCCGTCGCCATCGCCTTATCGACGGCGTTGTGTCGGCAACTTGCTCGGCTTGTCGGCCGCGCCTGCCCATGCGACGTAGAAACACCGGCAAATCCGTCGATGCAAGTCCGCCGGTGCAAGGCCGGATCATGAGCAGCCAAAGTTCGGCGGTCGCGGGCGCCGCCTTCCCGCTGGTCGCTACGCTCATCTCCACTTACATCGTCAGCCAGTTCCTGCGCAATTCGATCGGCGTCATTGCACCCAATCTGGCGAACGATCTCGGGCTTTCGCCGCCCGAGCTCGGGCTGCTGTCGAGCGTCTTCTTCTTTACCTTCGCGGCCGTCCAGATTCCCGTTGGCATGGCGCTCGACCGCTTCGGCCCGAGGCTTTGTCTGCTCGTGGGTGCGGCAATAACGGTGATCGGAGCCATCGTGTTCGCCTGGGCGCCCAGCTCCGACGTCTTGATCTTCGCGAGGGCCTTGCTCGGGCTCGGCACCGCGGGCGCGCTGGTAGCGTCGCTCGCGGTCTATGCCAGGCGCTTCCCACCCTATCGCTTTGCCACGCTCAGCGGGTTGCACATCGGCGTCGGCACCCTCGGGACGCTCATTGCGACGGCGCCGCTCGCTTTCTCGACGGCGACGATCGGATGGCGCAATAGTTTTCTTGCAGTGGCGGTATTCACGTTTCTGGTCGCACTTCTCATAGCCGCCGTCGTCAGGGCCGATGCGCGCACGACAGGGGGCCGGCGAGAGACATGGCCAGAAAGCCTGTCGGGCATTGTTGCGGTCATGCGCACGCCGTCGGTCGGCCGGTTGTTCGCCATGAATCTCGTGCTCTACTCGCCGATCGCTCTGATCGTCGGCCTTTGGGGCGGACCCTACCTCGCGCACATCTACGGTCTCGGCCTCGAGGAGCGTGGCAGTTTTCTGCTCATCCCGGTTGTGGCGCAGATGGTCGGGTTGATCGCCTGGGGCCCGGCCGACCGCGTGCTGGGAAGCCACAAGGTCCCGGTTCTCATTGGCGCAGGTGCAACGGCCGCGGCTCTCGCGTATCTCGCCGCGGTCGGAACCGTGTCGACGGTGGTGCTGGCCATATGGTTCGCGGCGTTCGGGTTTCTATCGGCGTTCGGCCCGGTGCTGATCGCGCATGGCAAGGCATTGATTCCGCCCCATCAGCTCGGGCGGGGCCTTACCATCCTCAACATGGGCTCGATGGGGGGTGCCTTCCTGGTCCAGGCGGTAAGCGGCTTCGTTATCGGGCTTTTCCCCGTGGCGCCGGACGGTGCCTATCACCTCGATGCCTACCGGCTGGTGTTCGGCTTGCAGGCAGGCCTTATCGTGCTGGTGTCGTTGGTCTATTGGGGCTCACGCGACCCCGTGGACGCCAAGTAAATTGGATCGCCTGGAGCCCTGCGTCCAAAGAGGGTCAAGCATTCCTTAATTGGCTTGCTTTTTGTGCGGTGCGACGGCATATTGTTGCGGTGCGGTAGCGCTTGCCGTTACCGCTGCCCTCCTTGGGCGTTTCCTCCCTAGACTTGGGCCGCTTGCACCGCAGGCGGCCCTTTTTTCTGCCAAACGACGCCGTGGCCGGAGCGGCCCGGCCGATGGCAAGCCGCGTAGGCGTCGGCCACTCCGCCGCTGCACGCGCGGTTTATTCCGCTGCAGCGCGGTAGGGACGCAGGTCCTCGACCGGTATCGCGGCGATGCAATCGGCGAGGTCGTCCAGGTCGCCCGCGAGGCGAGCGAATGAGTGCGAGCGCTCGAAGCTCCGCTCGTCCATATACAGCGCGCGATTGAGCTCGAGCTGGATGGCGTGCAGTCCGGCGGCCGGATTGCCGTAATGCTCCGTGATGAAGCCTCCGGCATAAGGCTTGTTGCGGCTGACCGCATAGCCCCGCGCGCGCAGCGTCGATTCGATCGCCTCCGCAATCGCGCCGACACAGGACGTGCCGTAGCGGTCTCCCAGCACTATGTCGGCGCGCGGCCGCTCGTCCTTCGAGCCGGCCGCCGACGGCATGGAATGACAATCGATCAGGATGGCAGCCCCGAAGTCCCGATGCACGCGGGTGAACAGGCGCCGCAACGCCCGATGATAGGGCTTGTACAGCCCTTCGATTCGCCTGATCGCGTCGTCGACCGGGATGCGCTGCCCGTAGATTTCCTGCGCGTCGCCGACCACGCGCGCGACCGTGCCCAGTCCGCCGGCGACCCGCATCGAACGGGTATTGGCGAACGAGGGCAGGCGGCCCTCGAACATGCGCGGATCGAGCTCATAGGGCTCGCGGTTGACGTCCACATAGCAGCGCGGGAAGTGCGCCCGCATCAACGGATAACCGCGCCGCACGACGCCAAGGGCGAGCTGGTCGACGAAGCAATCCTCCGAGCGGCGCAGCGTTCGCATGTCGAGCCGCGCCGCCGAAAGGAATGCATGCGGATATATGCTTCCGCTGTGAGGCGAATTGAAAACGACCGGTCCGCGCCATTGCGTCGGCTCGAGAATTTCGAAGGGCGGGTCGAGCTCGTCTTCGCGTTGGGACATGGCAGGTGTGATCGGCGTTGGCGTGGCCTGGATCAGGTGGGAAGCGCACCCGGGCGCTTTTGAGGACCACTATCGCTGGAAACGCGCTATTGTCCATGGGTCGAAAGACGGATGAAAGACGGACGCCAGCTCGTCGTGTATTCGTTCCAGCGGCCGGGTTCACCCGTTGTTTACTCCGCATCCGGCTTATGGAACCAGGGGACTGGGACGGGAGCCGCCGCTCTCGTCTCCGAGCGGGCTCGATCATGGCGAAGATTATCCTGGCTGAAGATGACAACGACATGCGGCGCTTTCTGGTGAGGGCGCTGCAGAATGCCGGCTACGACGTGATCTCGTTCGACAATGGATTATCGGCCTATCAGCGGCTGCGCGAGGAGCCGTTCGAGCTCCTGCTCACCGACATCGTCATGCCGGAAATGGACGGGATCGAGCTGGCGCGCCGCGCCTCCGAGCTCGACCCCGACATCAAGATCATGTTCATCACCGGCTTTGCGGCGGTGGCGCTCAACTCCGACTCGGCCGCCCCCAAGAACGCCAAGGTGCTGTCCAAGCCGGTCCATCTGCGCGAGCTGGTCAACGAGGTGCACAAGATGCTCGCCGCCTGACCGGCCACTGACCGGCCGTCGGTCCTTGCCTCGTCTTTCACGGGGCGATATGACGGGGCGGCCGCAAGTCATGGTGCCCGGGCGCGTAGCTCAGCGGTAGAGCACTTGGTCGACATCCAAGGGGTCACAGGTTCGATCCCTGTCGCGCCCACCACGCACTCTCATAAGTTGTACGTCTCTTGAGATACTCGCCATGACCAGCGACATTTCAAAGGCTTAGGCGATGATTTTCGTCACATTCCAGTCTCTGCAGGCGGCGTTCGGACGCTATTGGGGGCTTTCGGGGCGCCTGTCTCTGGCCCCAAAAACTCCGTTCCTGGCGCCGTATTGCAGACGAAGTGCAGAAATCATGTTCGAGCGCGCTCAGAAGAGTGTGTTTGGAAATGCGTTTGCTTTCATCATCAGCGCTGTTTCGGCATGTCGGACTGCGCTCGCGAAGTTTGAGTTAGCGCGTTGGGCAATCAAACGACGTCGACAGTGCAGTCGAAAATCTCTCGTCGTCGACAGCGACCAACATGAGGATGCCTGCTATTCTTTGCAGCGGATCATGGAGCGCGTGAGCATAAGGTCTGATTTGCTCCCACACGAATGATCCTCGGTCTTGTCATG
The DNA here is from genome assembly GCA_963831225.1 of uncultured Alphaproteobacteria bacterium. GTDB lineage: Bacteria > Pseudomonadota > Alphaproteobacteria > Rhizobiales > Xanthobacteraceae > VAZQ01. Next base: position 9,403 of record CAWHPT010000014.1, on the reverse strand, counting down.
AAGGCGTGAGAGCGCATGGCGGTGGACGACTTCCGCTGATAAGGAGATCGCAGATCTCCAAAACCGTCTCGCCGAACTCGATCGCGAGCGCGCGAGCGTTCTTGCTGCGCTTGAGCAATTGAAGCGGCGCCCCACGGTTGAGGTGCAGCCCACGCCGACGTCTCAAATGGCGGGCGCCGTTGCGAGTCCGGCGGCACTCTCCAATGCCGAAAAGGTCGCCTTGTTTCGTTCGCTCTTTCGGGGTCGCGACGACGTCTTCCCCCGCAGGTGGGAAAACGCAAAGACCGGCAAGGCGGGCTACGCGCCAGCATGCCACAACGAATGGGTTCGCGGCATCTGCGAGAAACCGCGGATCAAGTGCAGCGACTGCCCGAACCAGGCATTCGTGCCTGTCACCGAGGACGTTGTGAGAAGCCATCTGCAGGGGCGGGACGTTGCCAATCCGGGAAAGGCGGAGCCGTTCACAGCAGGCGTCTATCCGCTCATGACGGATGAGACCTGCTGGTTCTTGGCTGCCGATTTCGACAAGCAGTCTTGGCAGCGCGATGCGCTGGCGTTCCTGGCGACATGCCGGGAGAAGGGTGTGCCCGCAGCCCTTGAGCGCTCCCGCTCCGGCAATGGCGGTCATGTCTGGATCTTCTTCTCGGAACCCGTGCCGGCATCCGAGGCGCGCAAGCTCGGCGCCCATCTGGTGACCGAGACGATGGAGCGCTGCCCCGATTTGGGGTTTGAATCGTACGATCGGTTCTTTCCCAGCCAGGACACCATGCCTGCCGGCGGGTTCGGCAACCTGATTGCGTTGCCGTTGCAGAACGGTCCTCGGCAGATGGGCAACAGTGTCTTTGTAGACGACGAACTGCGACCGTACGACGATCAGTGGACTTTCCTGTCGAGCCTCAGGCGCATGAGCCGAGCTGAGGTCGCCAACCTGGTCGACCAGGCGTCGGCTGCAGGGCGAATCGTGGGCGTGCGCCTTCCACTCGACGACGATGATGACGAGCCCTGGATGGCTCCGCCGTCACGGCGAAAAGCCGAGCAACCGATCGTTGGCGAGATCCCGGAGAGGGTCGAGGTGGTCTTGGCCAATCAGGTGTACATCGATCGGAGCGCGTTGCCGCCATCGCTAGTCAATCGACTGATCCGTCTCGCGGCGTTTCAGAATCCTGAGTTCTATGCGGCGCAAGCGATGCGACTGCCGACCTTTGGCAAGCCGCGCGTGATCTCCTGTGCGGAACTCTTCACCAAGCACATTGCGTTACCGCGGGGATGTGTCGATGCTGCTGTCGCCCTTCTGGTTTCCAATGGTATCCGGGCTGAGTTGCGTGATGAGCGAAATGGCGGCACGCCCCTTGGGACGCGCTTTCTCGGTACGCTTACCGATGAGCAGCAGGCCGCTGTGGACGCCCTGATGGCGCACGACACTGGCGTGCTCGCAGCCACGACAGCCTTCGGCAAGACCGTGGTGGCCTGCAATCTGATAGCCTCCCGAAACACCAACACGCTGGTCTTGGTGCATCGGCAGCAGCTGCTGGATCAATGGGTGGCGCGGCTGTGTGCTTTCCTGGACGTCGACGCAGAGCGTGTGGGGGTTATCCGCGGTGGACGGAAACGGCCCACAGGCTTCATCGACGTTGCGACCGTCCAAAGTCTGGTGAGGAAGGGCGAGGTGTCCGACCTCATGGCCGATTACGGACATCTTATTGTGGACGAATGCCACCACTTGTCCGCCGTCAGCTTCGAGGCCGTCGCTGGCGCCGCCAAGGCGAAATATGTGCTCGGCCTGTCTGCAACGGTGACACGGAAAGACGGCCACCACCCCATCATCTTCATGCAGTGCGGTCCGATCCGTTACCGCGTCGATGCGAGAAAGCAGGCGGCGGCAAGGCCGTTTTCGCACCGGGTCGTGGTCAAGCGAACCGCGTTCCGTGCGGAGCGGCAGAAATCCGGTGCGCCGGGCTCAATTCAGGAGATCTTCGGTCTTCTGACGCGCGACATCGCTCGCAATGACATGATTTTTGACGACATCCTCTCCGCTCTCGAAGCGGGGCGATCCCCGGTCGTGATCACCGAGCGCAAGGACCACCTCCAGGCGATTGCGGAGCGTCTCACGAAATTCGCCAAGAACGTCATCGTCCTCAAAGGCGGGATGGGAGCCAAGCAACGCCAGCAGGTGATCGAGGCCCTGAAGTCCGTGCCGGACGGCGAGGAGCGCATCATTGTGGCGACCGGCCGCTATCTCGGTGAGGGCTTCGACGATGCACGCCTCGATACGCTGTTTCTGACGATGCCCATATCGTGGCGCGGGACCCTTGCGCAGTATGCAGGCCGGCTTCACCGGCTCCACGCAGCCAAGCGGGAAGTCGTGATCTACGACTACGTCGATGCGGCCGAACCCCTGCTGGTCAAAATGGCCGGCAGACGAGAAGCCGGTTACCGGTCGCTCGGCTACGATTTGACCTACGCTGACGACCTGTTTTCCCGCGAGACAGCGGCTCCCATAAGGAAAACTGGCTGAATGCTGCGGCTTTTTGCGGCGGTCAGGGTTTCAGATACCGGTTTGCTCGGACTGCGTGGTAGGCACACAGTTTGGTCCCTACCATCTCCACCACCCACTCTGTTCATTTGCTAATTGGTGGAGACCTCTGTGAATTGCCCGCGTGTGGCGGCTTTTCCTGGTGCCGGTCCGACTGTTTCGGTCTCTGCGGAGACGGCACATGACTTTGCGGGTCCGGTCTCTGCCTCAGGAAATCCCGTTCCTGGCGGCAGACCTGCGATGCGCGCTTTCAGCCATGGGGTTTGGAGAGGGACAACGGCCGATCCTTGCGGGTATGACCGTCCGGGCGGCTCAAGGTGCTCTGAGTGGGGGCGCCGATGCCAAGCGCGCGGTCAGGGTCGCTGAGCAAGCCCCAGCCGTTTGAGCTGGTGCGACCATTCGGCCGGTGCATCGCGCAAACTGCCCGACGCCAATGCCGCGGGGAAGGCGGCCCTCGACGGCGGCCTTGACCAGGGCGGGAGCGATGAAGGCCATCGAGATCGTCATATTGACATGACGGATGCTGCATTTGTGACGCGCGGCGATCTGCTCAACCCCCTGCACGCTGCCAGAGACGATCTCGTCCAGCCAGTCTCGGCCACGCGCGATGGACTTGATCAGTGCCGCTCGTCGCTCGGCCTTGATCGGGCGGACCTCCTGCCGTGAGACAGATGGCGGCAACAGGATCTCGCGAAACTTCTTTGATGGTGGCTTGCACCAGGGGATCAGAAGCAATGAGCCGCTTTCGTCTTCGTTCGATCCCGTGGGATCGACGCTCGACCGCTTGATCGCGGTCCATGGCTGCGTCCGCGTTCGGCGTCTTGAGCCGAACAGCCAACTGGTTCTTGCGGACCTCGATGCGAGCGACGTTGGCCGTGACGATCTCGCGATGCATCCGGTTTGCATCCGCTGTCGGCTTGGTGCGATCGCCCAGATGCACTGCAAGCGCCTTGATCACCGCGGCTTCGATCTCCGCGGCAGGCACGCGGGAGATCGGAGCCGGCAGGCGCCTTCGGCATCGCCCCGAAGATGAGGTTGCGACACGTAATACCGATAGCGCACCCGGTTCTTGGTCGCGTGTGTCGGAACCATGGGGTGACCGGCATCGTCGAACAGCAACCCGGACAGCAAGCGAGGCGGACCTGGTTCGCGTCACGGTCCGGTGCGACCACTGCTCCGTCAGCTTGGCCTGGACCGCGTCAAAGAGTTCGCGATCCATGAGCGGGGGCTGGGGCCCGGGACAGATCTCGTTCTTGTACCGGACCTCGCCGACATAAAAGCGATTGCGCAACATGTAAAAGAGCGGACCTTGCGTGAAGGCAACGCCGCCTCTGCGTGCGCCCGTTCGACAGCTTCCGGATCTTGGTTCGGAAATTGCGCTCTCGAAGGTCGACCACCAGCCGATTGACGCTGCCCAACTCCAGATATCGCCTGAAGATCGTTCGGACCTGCTCGGCCTCCTCCTCGACGATCAGGAGTTTGCCATCCTTCAGTTCGTAGCCGAGCGGCACCATCCCGCCGACCCAGAGCCCTTTGCGCTTGGAGGCGGCGATCTTGTCGCGAATGCGCTCGGACGTGACCTCCCGCTCGAATTGGGCGAATGACAGCAGCACGTTGAGGGTCAGACGCCCCATCGAGGTGGTGGTATTGAACTGTTGGGTCACCGAGACGAACGAGACGCCATGGGCATCGAACAGTTCGACCAGCTTGGCAAAGTCCGCCAGCGACCGCGTCAGCCGGTCGACCTTGTAGACCACGATGACATTGACCCTGCGCGCCTTGACGTCGGCCAGCAGGCGCTGCAGGGCAGGCCGGTCGGTCGAGCCGCCCGAGAACCCGCCGTCGTCATATCTTGTCCGGACCAGCGTCCAGTGGGCATGAGCCTGGCTGCGGATATAGGCTGAGGCTGCATCGTACTGGGCATCCAGCGAGTTGAACTCCTGGTCGAGGCCGGAATCCGTCGAAACCCGTGTATAGATCGCGCACCGGACGGCTTTGGCTCGCTGTCGTCATTGCTGCACCTCGGCCGGTCTCTTGTCCCGCAAGCCGAAAAAGCGCGGACCGTTCCATTTGGTCCCGGTGATGGCATAGGCGATCTTTGACAGGCTGTCGTAGGTGCGGCCTTCCCAGGCAAAGCCGTCGCTCGACAACCATCACCCGATGGTGTGTGACCATTCCATTCCCGCGTGAGGACGGTGCCGGGCAACAGCTCGCGCCGGCGCCGATCGAAAGCATCGGTCAACGGAATGACCTCAGGCCCTGATCGGGCCGACCCGATCTTCTTCAAGAGCCGGACGGTCTCGGCGTCGAGATCGCCCAGGGCCTCGGCCTGGATACGGTAGGCGACCATCGCAAACAGAAGATGCCGGGGCAGGTGAGGGGGCGCTTCCCGTCCGGTCACGCTCTGCCAGCGGGCTCGCAACCCCTCGAGGTCGAGACCGCGCAGGTGCGCGATCTCCGTTTCCAACGTCTCCTCGATTGGTTCCTGCACAATCGATTTTGATCGTCCCATCGCATCAGCCCGCCCGGTTCGTCTTCGGATTTGCGGCAGTCGAGGCCGTGCGATCGTTGATCCGATAAATGCGCCCGCTGTCGCCCGCTGCCGACAGCAGATTGAGACCGAATTTTTTCCGAATGGTGCCGGCAAGGAAGCCCCGCACCGAATGCGGCTGCCAACCCGTCGCCTGCATCATTGCATCCATGGTGGCGCCCGCGGGCCCACGCAGCATCGCAATCATCCGAGCCTGTTTGGTCTCCGGGCGTTCCTGATTGCTGGACACAACGGCTGTGGACGCGGCAGCACGGGGCGGCTTCATCTGCGGCAATGTTGGCTTGCGAGCGGTGGGCCGAACCGACCGGCGATGCTTTGATTTGGCGCCCGCGCCTTTGGCCGCACCAGAATGCTTCGAATGTTGTCTTAGTCATGGGATCCTCGTGGTATCAACGCGACGCCATCCGCCGCACCACCGAAGCCCCACCTCGGCCACCAGGCCGGCGGGGCAGGATCCCGAAACGCACATCGCGCCCGGAACTGCACACAGTACCGCTCCAATCGCCGGCGATTTCCAGTCCTTTCTGGATAATGTTGTTGCTCAGTTGCCGCCAAATCGATCATCTGTAATCGCGTGAAAGCAAAACCGTGCTGGGCGTTCGAATCCCTCCCTCTCCGCCAGTCCTGCCGCGAAGTAAGTTCTCCGCCCGCTTCGAGCGCTCAGAAACCTGCCAGTTCACCGGCCTTCGAGCGAAAACCTCCGCACCGCAATAGGCCGGGTGACGCGCAAAATTCTCTCTCTCAGCCGGTTTGTCTCCAAACCTCCCGACTACGCGGTCTTAGTACGGTTCTCGTAAACTGTTGATTCTAAGCCCATTTTTCAAGTCACAACCTCCGCACTTCGTGAACAAATTCCGGGCTAGCGGGAGCTGCAAGAAACTAACTTGGGGCATTGATCGCGTGGCGATTTTTAATTCTCTCGGTGGGGAGTTATCCTCCTGGCGTTTTGCGCGCGATGTAGCGCCTAAAGCAGGTGGTTGGATGAACATCGCCGAAATTGAGATGCGGCTAGCCGAGCTGGTCAAGGAGCACTTCGACCCGCGCGAGTTCGCGTTTCGATTGCTCGAAATCTACAATGCTCCCAAGGCGACGCTCACTAAGCTGCGCACCGGCAGCCAAAATAAGGGCGAGCAAGCCAGCGATGTGCTATGGTCGCGCAAGCTCTACTTCCGTGCGGCCGCCGACGGCCAAGCCACCGGGACACTCGATGCGCTCAAGGACAGCAAGGCCACGAAAGGGCAGAAGCCCCGCTTCCTGCTAGCCACGGATGGGCATGAGGTGGCGGCGTACGACGCGAAAGCCGATGATACGCTTCACTGCGACCACGATACGCTGAATAACCGCTTCGACTTCTTCCTTCCGCTCGCAGGGATCGAGAAGTACGAAGCGGTGGCCGACAATCCGGCCGACATCAAGGCGGCGGGCCGTCTCGCCAAGCTGCATGATGAGATTGAGCGTCATAATCCCGATTGGCTGGTTCCGGACAAGCGGCACGCCCTCAACCAGTTCCTGACACGCATCCTATTTTGCATGTTTGCCGAGGACACTGGCAGCTTTCCCCCGGACTTATTTGTCAAAACCGTCAGCGAGTTCGGCGGCTCCGACGGGGAGCATTTGGAAAGACTTCTCAAGCAAGTCTTCGATGTGATGAATGTTCCGGAGGATCAGCGCCAGGATTTGCCCGCGCACATCTGCGCGTTCCCCTAGTCAACGGCGGCCTCTTTGCCGATCGCAGCGAGGTGCCCCGCTTCAACCGGCGCGCCAAGCGCGTGTTGGTGGAGGCCGCGCAGCTCGACTGGCGCGAAATCAATCCGGATATTTTCGGCTCCATGATACAGGCGGTGGTCGACCCCGACATGCGTGGCGACCTCGGCATGCACTACACCTCCGTGCCGAATATCATGAAGGTGCTGCAACCGCTATTTCTGATGTCGCTGGAGGAGGAATTCGAGCAAGCGCGGGGGCACCGCGAGGAGCGCTCGCTGCTGCGCAAGATTTTGACGCGCATCTCGAAAATCCGTGTGTTCGATCCCGCCTGCGGTTCTGGAAATTTTCTAATCATTGCGTACCGCGAGCTGCGAACGCTGGAGATGCGGATATTCCAGCGGCTCGACGAGATTGGCGGCGGTCAGACGACCTGGCGCGATCAAAGCGGCGTTAAGCTGTCGAACTTCTACGGCATCGAGCTGGCGGACTTTGCCGCAGAACCACCAAGCTGTCTCTCTGGATCGCCGAGTATCAGATGAACCAGCGGTTCAAAAATCTGTTTGGCGAGGCGCCCAAGAGCTTTCCCTGAGAGAGGGTGGCACATCGTGTGCGGCAACGCGCTAAGGAAAAGAATGAATCGGTGAGGGATTCCCATGATGAAGCGAATCGGATTCAACCTTCCCACTGGGGAGGAGGCCAGCATGGATGGCGAAGCCGTATTCGGAGGACTTGCGCAGACGCGTGGTCGAGGCGGTCGAGGACGGCGCGACCATACCGGAAGCGGCGGAGCAATTTGGCGTGAGCATCAGTTCGGTCGTGCGCTTCCTCAGACTGCACCGTGATACGGGCAGCATCAGACCGTCCAAATTCGGGGGCTACAAGGGGTATGCGCTGGCGGCGCATGAGGAGCGGGTCAGGCGATTGGTGGCGGAGCAGCCGGACATTACGCTGGCGGAGCTGCGGGCTAGGTTGGCGAAAGAGAAGGTGACGGTCGGCCAATCGTCGATCTTTCGTTTTCTGCGTCATGTGAAGTTGACCTTTAAAAAAAAGCCTGCGCGCCGCCGAACAGGATCGGCCGGACGTCGCCGCCGATCGTAAGGCTCTGCAACGGCAGCAACCGAGGCTTGATCCGAAACGGCTCGTCTTCATTGATGAAACCAGTGTCTCGACAAATATCACCCGGCTCTATGGCCGAGCGCCAAGGGGCAAGCGGCTCGTCCAAAAGGTGCTGCATGGCAACTGGAAAACCACGACCTTCATCGCGGCCTTGCGCCATGATCGTGTTACCGCTCCTTTTGTGCTCGAAGGGGCGATGAACGGCGAGATGTTCAAGGCCTATGTCGAACGGGTTCTCGCCCCGACCCTCAGAAGAGGTGACATCGTGTTCATGGACAACGTCAGTGTTCACAAGGTCGCCGGCATCCGAGAAGCCGTCGAAGCGCGTGGTGCAACGGTTGTTTACCTCCCCCCATACAGTCCAGATCTGAACCCCATCGAGCAGGTCTTCGCCAAACTCAAAGCCATCCTCCGAAAAATTGCAGCCTATACCCTCAAGAACGCGGCATACTCGATCAAACGCCTCTGCAGGGCCATCGCATCTTGTCTCGACGAGATCTCCCGAGCCGAATGTGCCGCGTATCTCGCAAATTCAGGCTATGGTCAACCTAAACGGAAAATGCTCTAATCGACTGGTCGGTGATCTGCCCGCTGCCAAAGAAGACTGTTCAGAAAGAGAAAATATTCGACCTTGCACGCGTGGAGAAGGTGCATGCCACCGAGGAGATCACTGATGACGAGGCAGAGACCTATATCCTCGGTAACCCTCCTTATATGGGCGGAAAAAAATAGACAATACTCAAGAAACTGACATGGGGTTGATATTTAACTCAAGTGAGCAGCACAAAAATTTGGATTACATTTGCGCGTTCTTTCGCAAGGGCGCCCAATTCCTACGGCAAGCTGATGGACTGGCGTTAGTACAACCACCTCGATAAATGGTGACTCACGTTGCGACACTTTGGCCTAGCTTGCTTGCCGATGGCGTTGAGATTTTCTTCTGTTTTGAACGATTCCATTGGTGCAACAATTATGCGAATAACTGCAGGCGTTACGTGCACCATCTTGGGTTTGAGGCGACGCAAGAAGGATAAGAAATCGATATTTTCACAAAACAGCATCCGTCTCGTTCGGAATATTAATCCGTACCTTGTCGACGGACCTGACCTAATTGTCGAGCCCCGCTCTCAACCGGTGTCTCCACTACCTCGCATCATTACTGGAAACGCAGCCTACGACGGAGGACACTTATTTCTTACAGCCGATAGTAGGCGAGAGCTTGTGAGTTCGTATCCTCAATGCGAAAAATGTTATTCTCAAATGCACGGGCACATCGGAATTTGTCGATAGCGTCTTACGATACTGCTTATGGATTGAAGACGTCGATGTGGCGGAGGCATGTACGACAGGGCCAATCCGCGATCGGATTAATGGTGTACGCCAATACAGGGAGAACGGTGGCGAGGTCGCAAGAACCCTAATCAACGTACCTCATAGGTTTCGCTACACGAACCGCCCGGATGACGCACAGATTCTTGTTCCACAGGTCTCTTCTG
>CAWHPT010000013.1:0-80093 GCA_963831225.1 uncultured Alphaproteobacteria bacterium | reverse complement strand
CATTTGATTGGGTGTGACCTTGCCCGCCTGTATTCTTGCAGCCGCTGGAGCGGGTTCCCCGAATGCCAATTCTTCGCGAGCGGCTCGGCCGCTGGTCGCCGGTCAAGGGTTGTGGCGGCGCAAGCCGGCGCGTCAGCGGCCGAGCGCGCGTAGAATTTCACCGAGCGCAATGTCCGGCGCGACCCAGGTCCAATCCGGCAACTGATGGCGAAACCAGGTTGCCTGCCGCTTGGTGTAGCGGCGGGTGTCGCGCTTCCCCTCGGCCGCGGCTTCCTCGAGCGTGATCTCGCCGCTGAGGTGGCGGATCAGCCACGGCACGCCGTGCGCCTTCATGGCCGGCAGCGCCGGGTCGAGGTCGCGCGCGGCGAGCGCCTGCACCTCTTCGAGCGCGCCGGACGCCAGCATGTCATCGAAGCGCGCGTCGATCCGGCGATAGAGCTCGGCGCGATCCACCGCGAGGAAGATCTTCACGGCGCGCATCGCGGCTCGCCGCCGGCGGCATGCCCTCCCGGTGCCAGTCGGAGAGCGAGCGGCCGGTCGCCAGCACGACTTCGAGCGCGCGGGTGATGCGCGCGCGGTCGCCCGGCATCAGCCGTCGCGCGATCGCGGGGTCGCGGCGCTGCAGCTCGGCATAGAGCGCGGCGACGCCCTCGGCCTCGAGCCGCGCGCGCACCGCGGCGGATTTCGGCAGGCATCGGCGGCACGGCGGCGAGCCCGCAGGTCAGCGCCTTGAAATAGAGCCCGGTGCCGCCGACCAGGATCGGCACGCGCCCTGCCCGCTGCGGCCTCGCTGATCGCAGCCCGCGCATCCACGCACCAGCGCCCGACCGAATAATTCTCGGCGGCATCGACATGGCCATAGAGGCGATGCGGCACGCGCGCCTCCTCTGCCGGCGTCGGCCGCGCGGTGATGATGCGCAGATCGCGATAGACCTGCATGGAATCGGCATTGATGATGGTGCCGCCGAGCCTGCTCGGCCAGCGCCAGCGCCAGCGCCGACTTGCCGCTCGCGGTCGGCCCTGCGATCAGGATGATTTCGGGTCTGCTCACGATGCTAGAGGCTCTACAGCATGATCGCTGAAACCCGGCAACTGTTCCGGGATGACAACGCTGTGGTGACGCATTTCCGGGGCGAACCGGTTCCCACTTCGCTGCAGAAATGCTCTAAAAGCCAGCCCCTGTCGGCAACTGCGGAGCGACGCTTGACCCTCATCCGACCTTTCCGCGCGCTGCGTCCCGCGCCCGGCCGCGCCGCCGAGATCCTGGCGCCGCCCTATGACGTGCTTTCGAGCGCGGAGGCGCGCGAGCGCGCCAAGGGCAAGCCGTGGAGCTTCCTGCACATCTCCAAGCCGGAGATCGACCTCGACCCCGCGATCGATCCCTACGATCGCGCGGTCTACGCCAAGGCGGCGCGAGAACCTCGGCACGCATGATCGCGGCCGGCGTCGTGATCCGCGATGCCGAAGCCGTGCTATTACGTCTACCGGCTGACCGGGCGCGACCGCGTGCAGACCGGCCTCGCCGCCGTCGCCTCGCTCGCCGACTACGACACCAACCGCATCCGCAAGCACGAGCTGACGACGCCGGTCAAGGAAGACGACCGCGTCCGCCAGATCGAGGCGGTCAACGCGCAGACCGGGCCGGTGATGATGGGCTATCCGGCCGCGCCGGAGATCGACGCGATGCTCGCGCGCGCCAGCGAACGGCGCGCCCGACGTCGACGTCACCGCCGACGACGGCGTGCGCCACCAGATGTGGGTGATCGACGACGACGCGACGCATCGCCGCGCTGACGCGCGCCGTTCGACGCGCTGCCGGCGATCTATATCGCCGACGGGCATCACCGCTCGGCCGCCGCCGCGCGTGTCGCCCAGGCGCGCGGCGGCAATGGCGGCTCGCACCGCCATTTCCTCTCGGTGCTGTTTCCGCATCACCAGATGACCATCCTGGACTACAACCGCGTGGTGCGGGATTTGAACGGCCGCAGCCCGGAGCAATTCCTGGCCGCGCTGCGAGAACGCTTCTCGGTAGCCGCTTCCGATCGGCCGGTGCGCCCCGCGGCGTCCGGCGAGTTCGGCATGTATCTCGCCGGCCGATGGTACCGGCTGACGATCCGTCCCGAGCTCGTCCCCGGCGAGCGATCCGATCGGGCGGCTGCCGATCACGCTGCTGACGCGCAATGTGATCGAGCCGCTGCTCGGCATCGCCGACCCGCGCACCGACAAGCGCATCGACTTCGTCGGCGGCGGGCGCGGCCTGGCCGAGCTCGAGCGGCGGGTCTCTTCCGGCGAAATGGCGGTGGCCTTCGCGCTCTATCCCACGCAGATGGCCGACCTGATGGCGGTGGCCGATGCCGGCGGCATCATGCCGCCGAAGTCGACCTGGTTCGAGCCCAAGCTCGCCGACGGGATGGTCAACCACGTGCTGGACTAGCGGACGACAGACGGACAAAGGACTGTGCGTGTTCTTCCGTTCTCAGACGTCCGTCTTCCGTCGTCCGCTACTGCAGGCTCAACGCTACGAAGCGCATCTCGCCATCGGCACCCGCAACCAGCAGCAGCGCGGAGCGGCGGCCGTCCTTCTTGAGCTTGTCGATCTTGGCCTGGAAGTCGTCCGCACTCGCCACCGCCTCCTGCGCGATCTCGACGATGACGTCGCCAGCCGACAACCGCTTGTCGGCGGCAGGCGAGCCCGCGTCGATGCCGGTGATGACCACGCCCTTCACCGTGTCCTTGATCTTGTAGCGCTTGCGCAGATCTTCAGACAGGTTGGAAAGCTCGATTCCGAGCGTCTTCTTCACCACCGATTTTTCGGGGGTGCCGTCCTTTGGATCTGCAGCGGCTACCTTCTCGCCGTCCTCGAGCCGCCCCAGCGTGACGGTCTTGGCCTCTTCCTTGCCTTTTCGGATGATGGTGACCGCCGTCTGCTTGCCGACCGGCGTGTCGGCGACGACGCGCGGCAGATCGCGCATCTCCTTGATGTCCTTGCCGTCGAACTTGACGATCACGTCGCCGGGCTCGATGCCCGCGGGCTTGGCCGGGCCCTTGTCGTCGACGCCGGCAACCAGCGCGCCGCGCGCCGGCTTGATGCTGAGGCTTTCGGCGATCTCCTCGGTTACCGGCTGGATGCGCACCCCGAGCCAGCCGCGCCGAGTCTCGCCGAACTGCTTCAATTGATCGATCACGGGCAGCGCCGTCTTCGACGGGACTGCAAAGCCGATCCCGATCGAACCGCCGGAAGGAGAGATGATCGCGGTGTTGACGCCGATCACTTCACCGTCGAGGTTGAACAGAGGCCCTCCCGAATTGCCGCGGTTGATCGAGGCATCGGTCTGGATATAATTGTCGTATGGCCCCGAATTGATGTCGCGGTTGCGCGCTGAAACGATGCCCGCGGTCACGGTACCGCCGAGGCTGAACGGATTGCCGATGGCGATCACCCATTCGCCGAGCCGCAGTCTTTCCGAATCGCCGAACTTCACGGCCTTGAGCGGCTTGTCGCTCTTCACCCTGAGAAGCGCGATATCGGTCTTCTGATCCTTGCCGATCAACTCGGCTTTCAGGCGCGCACCGTCGTTGAGGATGACAGTAATCTCATCGGCTTCCGAGATGACGTGATTGTTGGTAACGACGATGCCCGAAGCATCGATTATGAAGCCGGAGCCGAGCGAACTGACGCGTCGCGGCCCACGCTGAGGATTCTGATTGTCGCCCTGCTGCCCGCGCCGATTGAAAAAGTCCCGGAACAGCTCGTCCAGCTGCGGATCGTTGGGCAGTTGCGGCATCGGGGTATTGCGCAACTCCACCTTTTGCGAAGTGGAGATGTTGACCACCGCGTCGATCACCTTCTCGGCGACTTCGGAGATCGCATCCGGTCCGCGCGCGACCGACGCGGACGGGAGCGTCGGCAAGATCATCGCGGCCGCTGCAACCGCGGCCAGGGTAGGCCGGCGGATCCGCCGGGCGAAGTTTGCGACGGTGCCGAGCATGGTCGTCTAAGCTCCTGCGGTCGAGAGGGCGAGACAGTGCTCCCGTGCGGGAATGGACGCAAGGGGCGGTCTCGAATCGGCCAAAGTACGCTCCGGATTGGGGCGGAATCGGGACCAGCGCAGTCCCGCCGGCAGCATTCGTGTTCATCCGCGCACGATCCAGATAAGGACTGTTCCCAGCACAGCAGACACGATTCCTGCAACCCGAAGCGATGTTTCCGGACTTTCGAGCGCGGTCGCGGCCAAGCCGCTTGGCGGCGCCGGGAAAAGCCGCAAACAGCAGTCCTTCGATCACCAGCACGAGTCCGATCGCAACGACGAACTGGGCCATGTTGCCTAACCGGTGCCGTCCGGCAAACAACGCTGCTACCTTGGAGCAGGTTCCGCCGTGGTACCGGAGGTAGCGGCTCCATTGCGATTCCTGCCCGCGCTTGCCGCTCCTTCGCGCATCTTGCCCGAGGGATCGACGAAATAGCGGAAAAAATCCAAATCCGGCGTGAGCAGCATGCGGGTGTCGTTGGCGCTTCATCCCGGCTTCGTAGGCCTGCATCGACCGATAGAACGAGAAGAAATCAGGATCCCGGCTATAGGCCTCGGCGTAGATCCGGTTGCGCTCACCATCGCCCTCGCCGCGCGTCTGTTCGCCTTTCGACTGCGCTTCGGCCAGAAGAATGGTGACGTCGCGATCGGCCTTCGCTCGGATTTCCTGCGCGCGCTGGAGGCCTTGCGAGCGGAATTCCTGTGCCTCCCGCTGACGCTCGGTTTTCATGCGTTCATAGACCGCCTGGCTGTTTTGCTCGGGCAGATCGGCCCGACGGATGCGCACATCGACGATGGAGATTCCGAATGCCTGCGCCTCGTTGTCGAGTTGATCGCGCACACGCGCCATCAGCTGCTCACGCTGATCGCGCACGACCTGCGTCAGTGTCGACTCGCCGAGCACCCGCCGCAGCGCCGAATTGAGCAGGGTGGAAAGCCGTGAATTGGCCCCTTCCACGGTGCCGACCGATTGGTAGAATCTCAACGCATCCCTGATGCGATAGCGGGCGAAAGGCATCGACCACGAGCCGCTTCTGGTCCGAGGCAATCACTTCTTGCGCCGGGTTCTCGAGGTCGAGGATGCGCTTGTCGATATGGATGACGCTGTCGATCAGCGGAACTTTGAAATGCAATCCCGGGCTGGGTGACCACTCGCACCGGCTGGCCGAGCCGGACCACGAGCGCCTGCCGAGTTTGATAGACCGTGAACATCGCGCCATAGGCGACGATCAGCGCCGCGACGATGAGGGCGGCGATGATGCCGCCGAAAAGATTGAGTCTCATCGCGGGGCCTCCCGTCTGCGGCGCCGGCGGCCGCCTTGTCAACTGATCGAGCGGCAGATAGGGCACGACTCCGCCCGTGGCTCCGGAATCCATGATGATCTTGTCAGTTCCACCGAACAGCCGTTCCATGGTCTCCAGATACATGCGCTGGCGCGTCACGTCGGGGGCTTTCTTGTATTCATCCAACACCTTGATGAAGCGCGACTGTGCCACCGGTGGCTTCGGCCACGGCCTGCTCGCGATAAGCTTCGGCGTTCTGGATGATTTGCGAGGCGCGGCCGCGCGCCTCCGGGACCACCCTGATTGGCATAAGTCTGCGCTTCGTTCTGCGAGCGTTCGAGGTCGGCGCGGGCGGCCTGAACATCGCGGAACGAATCGATCACCTGCGACGGCGGGTCGACCTTCTGCAGTTGCACCTGGGTCACTTGAATTCCTGCACCGTACTGGTCGAGCGTGGATCTGCATCAGTTCCTGGACGCCGGTCTCGATATTCTGCCGCGCGCCGGTGAGGATCGGCTGAATGTTGGAGCGGCCGACGATCTCGCGCATCGCGCTTTCGGCAACTGCCTTTACCGTGCCTTCCGGCTGCTGGATATTGAACAGATAATCGCCGGCGCCGTCGGGCTTGATCAGCCAGAACACCGAGAAATCGACGTCGACGATGTTCTCGTCACCGGTGAGCATCAAGCTCTCCTCCGGCACATCGCGGATGGTGGTGCCGCGGCGCAGATCTTCGACGAGACGCATGCCGATGTCGATGCGGTTGACCCGGGTAACCTTGGGAGTGAGCACCGTCTCGATCGGATAGGGCAGATGATAATTGAGGCCGGGCTTGGCGTCGCGCACATATTTGCCGAACCGCAGCACCACGCCGAGCTCGTCGGGATCGACCCGGAAGAAGCCGGAAAATCCCCAGATGGCAACTGCGGCAAGCACGATCAGGCTGAGCCCCTTACCGCCGAGATTTCCGCCGGGAAGCACGGTGCGCAGCTTGTCCTGGCTGCGGCGCAGAAACTCCTCGAGGATCGGGCGGCGTCGGCCCCGACTGTTGCGGCCCGGAGCCCCAGGGGCCCTTGCCGCCTCCTCCGCCGCCGCCTCCTGATCCCCAAGGCCCGCCGCCCTGATTG
Source organism: uncultured Alphaproteobacteria bacterium (assembly GCA_963831225.1). Lineage (GTDB taxonomy): Bacteria > Pseudomonadota > Alphaproteobacteria > Rhizobiales > Xanthobacteraceae > VAZQ01. Next base: position 73,654 of record CAWHPT010000013.1, on the reverse strand, counting down.
CTCCACGGCATCGGCTATCTCCTCGCTGCGCCGGCGCACGTGCCGCGGCGCGTTGTTCGGTTGATGCGGTTATAGGGGAGGAGTCACCGCGTTACAACGCGGCTGGAGCGCGTGCGGCGTGGGAACGCATGGCCTTGAAATACGCGCAATTCATTCCAGACCCGCTGAGCTGGGCGGCACGTCGCTCATAAATCGAGCACCGTGAAGCTCGCTTCGTCATCGGGGCCCGCGCAGTGCTCGGTTCGCTTCATTTCCCGCCAGATGTCAGGTTCGATCGCAGGAAATCTCGTGTCGCCCTCCGGCCGCAGGTGCACCCGCGTGATGATCAGGCGGTCCGCGACGGCCATCGTCTCTGCGTAGATCTCGGCGCCGCCGATGATGGCGATCTCGCGGGCGCCGCGCCGCAACGCATCGCCCCGCGCGGCGATCAGCGCAGCCTGGATGCTGGGCGCCACCAGCACGCCGGGAGCGGCGAAGCACTTTGCACGGCTCACCACGATGTTGGTACGGCCAGCAAGCGGCTTGCCGATGGACAGGTATGTCTTGCGCCCCATGATCACCGGCTTGCCCATGGTGATGCTGCGGAAATGCGCCATTTCGGATTTGAGCCGCCACGGCAGCTTGCCGAGCTGCCCGATGACGCCATTCTCCGCCACCGCTGCAACGTGGACGAGCGCGATCTGCAAATCCAGCCGTGACATCTGACGATCGCAATGGGTTACGCGGCCAAACGGTATATCAGGGCATCGTCAATATACATGCCATTGACGACATTCCGGCTGAATCTAACGGTGCTGAGCCCATCTACTCGTACCGCTCTACCAATCGCCCCTAACATCCGGTCGGACGGAGGGACCAACTCACCCTTGCGAGGTCAAGGCGCTTGCGCAGATCGCCTTTGGCATCCAGTGCGCGCGCCATCTCTCGAGCATCGTCAACTTTTGCGAGGGCCAATTGCTGCAGAGTATCTCGCGGTAAAGGGGTCATGGTTAGACCGCCACCTCGGCCTTGATGTGCGGGTGCGGGTCGTAGCCTTCGAGTGAGAAATGCTCGTGGCGGAAGACGAAAAGATCGGTCACCGCGGGATCGAGCACCATTGTGGGCATTCGACGCGGCAACCGGCGAAGCTGCAGTCGCGCCTGCTCGAGATGATTGAGGTAAAGGTGGGCGTCGCCGAGCGTGTGCACGAACTCGCCGGCTGTGAGGCCGGTCACCTGCGCCACCATCGCCGTCAGCAACGCATAGGAAGCGATGTTGAAGGGCACGCCGAGAAAGACATCGGCTGAGCGCTGATAGAGCTGGCAGGAGAGCCGCCCCTTGGCGACATAGAACTGGAACAGGCAATGGCACGGCGGCAGCGCCATTTTGTCGACATCCGCCGGATTCCAGGCGGTGACGATGAGGCGGCGCGAATCCGGATTGCGGCGGATGGCGGAAACGACATTTGCGATCTGATCGATGGTGCCGCCGCCGGGCGTCGGCCACGAGCGCCATTGCCGGCCGTAGACCGGTCCGAGCTCGCCGGCGGCGTCGGCCCACTCGTCCCAGATCGTGACCCCGTGCTGGTTCAGATATTCGACGTTGGTGTCGCCGGCCAGGAACCAGAGCAGCTCATGGATGATCGATTTCAGGTGCAGCTTCTTGGTGGTCGTGAGTGGAAAGCCCTCGCCGAGGTCGAAGCGCATCTGGTGGCCGAAGACCGAGAGCGTGCCGGTGCCGGTGCGATCGCTGCTTCTCCACGCCTTCGGCGAGGATCCGTTCCATCAGATCGAGGTACTGGCGCATCGACAGGGCCTCCGCGGCGATGAGCGACTCGGGAGCGCAGTCTAACCCAGCTTGCCGTTCGTCCAGTGAAATTGGCCGCCGGAGGAAGCGCCTCCGGCCGCGATCTATTTGTCGAGCACCTTCGGCCAGTTCTTGTCGCCCTTGCCGATGTTGCCGGGGATATCCTTCTCCCAATCCTTCTGAACGCCGGCGTCATAGTTCAGGTAGAGCTTGCCATCGACGACCTTCCAATATCTCGGATCGCCCTTGGCGGTGTAACCGCGCGACACCGCCCACGCGCAATAGCCACCATATTGGGGCGCGTAGGCCTCGGGCTTTTCCTTGAAAAGCTCGCGATTCTTTTCGGTGGCGAACCGCCAAGTCACGTCCTTCCAGATGAAAGTGATGTCGCGGCTTGCCCGCCACCGGCTTGCCTTCGGTGAAATAGGCGACCGGATCGTAGCCGCCGAGCGCGGTGGAGGACAGCAGGCCGGTATAGACTTCCGGCGCGCGGGCGATGGCGGCATGGCCAAAGCCAAGCTGGCCCAAGCCGCCATTACGACAACTTCAACGATCGCAACAGACCGCGCCAAGGCATCCTCCCAGGAAGCTCGCCCCATCTTGTGACGCCTTCGTCCGCTGGGTCCAGTCAACACTTCTCAACAGACTGTTATCGCTGCAGTCGGCATGAGCGCTCTTGCCCGGAGCAGTAAACCGGTTGCAAGCAAGCGGCTGCGGGCCATAAAAATCTGCTGACGACTCCGCCTCGCAGCGCGCCGCAGCCTTGCTACCTGCGCTGCGGCGAATACAGGGCCCGCGACGCAGCCAAGCCCCTATTCCACGAACACTTCGTCGCGGCGGCGGCGAATCTTCGGCATTGCGGCGATGACGAGCAGAATGATTGCGATGCTCAGCAACACCGCCGAGATCGGCCGAGTGAAGAACACCGTCGCATCGCCGCGGGCGATCAGCATGGCGCGGCGGAGGTTCTCCTCCATCAGCGGTCCGAGCACGAACCCGAGCAGCATGGGCGCCGGCTCGAAATCGTGCTTGAGCAGCCAATAGCCGATCAGGCCGAAGGCCGCTGCGATCTGGACGTCGAACGGCGAGTTGTTGATGGAATAGACGCCGATGCAGCAGAACACGATGATGGAGGGAAACAGCAGCCGGTAAGGCACTCGCAGCAGGGTGACCCACACTCCCACCAGCGGCAGATTGATGACGACGAGCATCAAATTGCCGAGCCACATCGAAGCAATCATGCCCCAGAACAGGTCTGGTTGCTTGGTCATGACCTGCGGACCCGGCACGATGCCGTGGATGGTCATGGCACCCACCATCAGCGCCATCACCGCGTTAGGAGGGATGCCGAGCGTGAGCAGCGGGATGAACGAGGTCTGCGCGGCGGCATTATTGGCGCTTTCGGGGGCGGCCACCCCTTCGATAGCGCCGCGGCCGAAGCGCTCCGGTGACTTGTTCATCCTTTTCTCGAAAGTGTAGGCCGCGAAAGACGCGATCACCGCGCCGCCACCCGGCAGGATGCCCAACAGCGATCCAACCACCGTGCCGCGGGCGATGGCGCTGGAGGAATCGATGAGATCCTTGCGCGTCGGCATCAGGCCGCTGACCTTGGCATTGAGGACATCTCGGCTCTCTGGCGGCAACTCGAGGTTGCGAACGATCTCGGCGAATCCAAAGACCCCCATCGCGATATTGGCAAAGCCGATGCCGTCGGCGAGCTCCGGCAGGTCGAAAGTCATTCGTCCCGCGCCGGTCTCGAGGTCGGAGCCGACCATCGACAGGAGCAGTCCCAGAACGATGACCGCAATCGCCTTGAGCACGGAGCCCTTGGCCAGGACCACCGCGAAGATCAAACCCAGAGTCATAAGTGAAAAATATTCGGCTGGTCCGAACAGCAGCGCCATGCTCGTCAGGGGGGCGCCGAGCGCGGCGACCAGCACGGTCGCCACGCAGCCCGCAAAAAATGACGCGATGGCCGCGATCGACAGCGCCGCCCCAGCCCGTCCCTGCCGGGCCATCTGGTGGCCGTCGAGTGCGGTAACCACGGAGGTCGCCTCACCCGGAATATTGACCAGGATCGAGGTGGTCGAGCCGCCATATTGCGCGCCGTAATAGATGCCGGCGAGCATGATCAAGGCTCCGACCGGCGGCAGCCCGAAGGTGATCGGCAGCAGCATGGCAATGGTGGCGACCGTGCCGATGCCCGGGAGCACTCCGACAAGGGTGCCGACCAGTGCGCCGAGCAAACAGAACGCGATGTTCCAAGGCTGCGCCGCGACCCCAAAACCCAGCGCAAGGTTCGCGAGTAGGTCAGACATGACTTACACCTCCCGCATCAAAACCGCGGCCAGAGTTGGAACGGCAGATTGAGCAAGTAGACGAACAGCAGGACGCAAAAAGCGGTCATTACCGCGGCGCCGATCAAGGCTTCCACTATGCGTACTTCCTTGGATCCCAGGATCGCGACAACGAAAGTCACGTAGCTCGCGATGATGAGGCCGAGCGGACGGATCATTGCAGAGAAGCCGAGAATCGCGCCGATCACCAGGACCGGCCCGCGGATGTTGTATTTTTCGATGCGGGGTCCTTCGGCAATGAGGCCGGTGAATGCCACCGCGGTGCCGAGCGCAACCAGAAGACCTGCAAACAGCCGGGGGGCAGTCCCGGGACCGAAGGCAAAGCCGCGTTGCCCGGGCAACTCAGCGGAGGCTACCAAGGCCAGGCATGCCACCATGATGAGGACCAGCCCGCCATAGAAGTCCTGCGGAGCGCGCACCCGCACGAGGCGCGCCGCCACCGCTACCCCAACCAGAATCAAGGCACCTGAGATGATCCGCGGAACTGTCGGGCTGATGATGTAGAAGGTGCCAACAAAAAGCCCGAGAGACAAAAGGGCGACCAGCAGTCCGCCCCTCAAATTACTCGCGTTTCGGGATAGGAACCCAATATCTGATTGCTTCGGGGGCGTACCGATATCTGATTGCTTCGGGGACGTATTGACGCCCTCGGACATAATAACTACCCCTCGGACCCGCGGTGCGCCGGGAAACTTCCGCCCCCTTGGCACTTTTTCAGTAGCACATTCAGGTGGGCGGCGGGAAGCAAGTGCGACAAATTTAAGATCAAAGCCAGCCGGCGAGGCCGAGCAACGCAGCGGCCGCAAAAATCCACAGCGGATTCAACCTCGTCGCATAGGAAATGGCCGCCGTGATCGCCATCAGTGCAACGGCCACCGCGTTGTGCACGGCCACCGATGCCACAACGAAAGCGCTCGCCGCAATGAGGCCGATCGAGACCGGAAGCAGTCCGGCCTGCACGCATGCCCTCCAGGGCGCATCCTTGAAACGCTCCCAGGCATGTCCAACGTAAAAAGCGAAGACGCAAGTAGGACCGCACATGGCAGCGGTTGCGACCACGGCGCCGAGGAGACCGGCTACATGATAGCCGATCAAGGTGACGATGATGACGTTCGGGCCCGGCGTCACCTGCGCCATCGCAAACGTGTCCATGAACTGCCGCTCGGTCATCCAGTGTTCCACCTCGACCGCCAAGCGGTGCATTTCCGGGACGGCCGAATTGGCGCCGCCGATTGCGAACAGCGACATCAGCGCAAAATAGCCCGCCAGGGTCAGCAGCGTTGCGTCCTTCATCGCCGCAACCAGGCCATCGCGATGCTCACTGGCACCAGCACCGCCAACGCCCAGTAGAGCGGCCAGCGCAGAATCCCGACTGAAGCGAAGGTGGCGAGCGCAATCAGGGGAGCCAAGCCGAGCCGATCCTTCAACACTGGAACCGCCATCTTGGCGCAAGTTCCCATGACCAGTCCGGCTGCCGCCGCCGCGACCCCGGCCAGCATGCCTTGCAGCGCGGCCATCTCGCCGAACTGCGCATAGAAGAAGCCGATGATTGAAACAATGACGAAAGGGGGGCCGACCAGTCCTACGAACGCGACCGCCGCGCCAACCGGTCCGCGTATGCGCCGGCCGAACACGACCGATAGATTGACAACGTTCGGTCCTGGCAGAAATTGGCACAGCGCGTAGGCGTCGTTGAACTCCTCAGCCGTCATCCACCTGCGTTGCTCGACCAGCATCCGCCGCGACCAGGCCAACACCCCGCCGAAGCCGCAAAGCGAGATCAGAGCGAAGGCGACGAAGAGCTCCAGCAGAGTGGGTGATGGCAACTGCGAAGCAGGAGCGGGTGCCTGTCGGCGCGCGGAAACTGTCTCGGGCATGGCGGAAGATTAGGACTGGTCCCATCAGTGAACCATCGATTTGTCGGAAAGGCTCCCTATGATTTGGGCCGGATAAGGCTTGGCCGAATAAGAATTGACCCGGACCCGCGGGCTCCAGCCAGTTATCCCGCATTCGGCTCTTTTTTCGACACCATTGCGTGCCTATATCGAGGGGTGCCGGCGCAAGCCGGCTATGGCGATAAATGGCTGTCGTAATAAACCTTTCGGACCCGGGGGCAGTACCCGGCGCCTCCACCATAAGGGGGTCAGCGGTCAGAAGTCGGTCATCGGATGTTTCTGGTCACCGACCACTGATCTCTGATCCCGGACACGGGGGCGAAACAGGATCGACGAGGGCGTAAAGGGCATGCTTTCGCTCGGCATGGTTCCACCGTTATCGGGCCAAATCCATAGTTGCCAACGACAACTATGCTCCGGTTGCCCAGGCCGCGTAACGCGGTTTGGAATACCGACTTGAAGCCCTGACGGGTTAAGCTCCGGCAGGCGGGGTTCGGAGGCACCTGGCAACAGAAGCCTCCACTTACATATTGGAAGACGAGCTTGCGGACTGGCGCGTACACCGTTGCGCGCGTAGCATTCGTCAGGTGAGTCCCGGGTGTTCGGTCCGGGGTGGCCGGTCAACTAGACTAGGAAATGGATCCCTGGCCATGGCCGTCGATCACATCCGCTACGATATTCTGGCCCAGGAGGCATTGCGGGGCGTCGTGCGCGCGGTGCTCCGAGATGCCGCAAAGGACGGCCTGCCAGGCAGCCATCACTTTTACATTTCGTTCGATACCCAGGCCGAGGGGGTCCGGCTCTCGCCTCGCATGCTCGCGCAATATCCCGAGGAAATGACGGTCGTGTTGCAGCATCAGTTCTGGGATCTGGTGGTAACGGAAGATGGCTTCGAGGTCGGCGTTTCCTTCGGGGGCGTTCCGGAGCGATTGGCTGTGCCGTTCGCGGCGATCAAAGGATTTTTCGATCCTTCGGTGCAGTTCGGCCTGCAGTTCGAAGATGCCGGCGAGCCCGGCGAGGACACCCAGGAGGAGGAGAGCGCTGCCAGAAGCAGGGATCTTGGTATTGATCGCCCGCCCGCGGAGCAAAAGCGCATCCCGCAAGGCCGCGCTGCGGTGCCTGCCCCGGCCAATGCCGACCCGGCCGCGAGCCCCGACGCGGGCGAAGGCAAGCCGACAGGCGGGGGCGAGGTCGTGCGGCTGGACCGTTTCCGAAAAAGGTGACGGTCGGGGACGGACGTGTTCCGGCCCACTGTCGTCCTTCATCTTGCGGCCGGAAAAAACCATGAAGACCCGCACGGAGAGCGACACGTTCGGCCCGATCGAGGTGGCGGCCGACCGCCACTGGGGTGCTCAGACCGAGCGTTCGCGCCGCAATTTCCGCATCGGCGAGGAGCGCATGCCGAAGCCGATCATCCGTGCGCTCGGCGTCATCAAGCGGGCGGCCGCCGAGGTCAACCACGAGCTCGGATCGCTCGACGCCCGACGCGCCGACGCGATCGCGCCCGCAGCACAGGAGGTGATCGAGGGCAAGCTCGACGAAAACTTTCCGCTTATGGTGTGGCAGACCGGATCCGGCACTCAGACCAACATGAACGTCAACGAGGTGATCGCAGCGCGCGCGAACGAGATGCTCGGCGCCGAGCGCGGAGCAAGATCGCCGGTGCATCCGAATGATCACGTCAACATGAGCCAGTCCTCGAACGACTGTTTTCCGACCGCGATGCATATCGCGGCGGTGGAGGAAATTGTTCACCGGTTGATGCCGGCGCTGGCCAGCCTGCAGGCAGCCCTCGAGCAGAAGTCGAATGAATTCGCTGGCATCATCAAGATCGGGCGCACTCACGGACAGGACGCGACGCCGCTCACTCTCGGACAGGAATTTTCGGGATACGCGGCGCAGGTGAAGCTGGGGCGAACACGACTCAATGCCGCGCTGGAGGAACTTTATCCGCTGGCGCAGGGCGGCACCGCGGTCGGCACCGGGCTCAATGCCAAGCCGCAATTCGCCAAGCTCGTTGCCGCGAAGATCGCCGGCCTGACCCACCTGCCCTTCGTCACCGCCGAGAACAAGTTCGAGGCATTGGCGGCTCATGATGCGATCGTATTCGCGCATGGAGCACTCAGCTCGGTCGCCACCGGCTTGTTCAAGATCGCAAATGATATCCGGCTGCTCGGCTCGGGGCCGCGCTCGGGCCTCGGTGAGCTCCTGCTGCCGGAGAACGAGCCGGGTTCCTCCATCATGCCCGGCAAGGTGAACCCGACCCAGGCGGAAGCCTTGACGATGGTTTGCTGCCAGGTGTTCGGCAACCACACCACGATCACGGTCGCAGCAAGCCAGGGGCATTTCGAGCTCAACGTTTACAAGCCTGTGATCGCCTATGCCATGCTCCAATCCATCCGACTGCTGGCCGATGCCGCGGCCTCGTTCGCCGACAACTGCGTCTCCGGCATCCGCGCCAACGAGACCCGCATCGGCGAGCTGCTGCGAGATTCTCTCATGCTGGTCACCGCCCTCGCACCAAAGATCGGCTATGATCGGGCGGCCGAGATCGCTAAGCGCGCGCACGCCAGCGGCACGACCTTGCGCGAAGAGGCAATCAGCCTCGGCTACGTTTCGCCGGCGGAGTTCGACCGCTTGGTGCGGCCGGAACGAATGATCGGCCCAGCTTGAACCCTTGCCTGCTAGAACAGCCATCATATACGCGTCATCGATTTTCGCGTTATTGACTGCAACCCGGCACAGATGTCTCGGCGCATCTGACGAGTAAGTGGTCGACCGCTACCGGCTTCGGCAGGCAACGCAGAAATTCGGCGCAAGAAGCTGCACCGGCGGGGAGCTTGCCAGGCATCTTCGCTGCCACCCAGGGCCCTTTGCGGCCCTGAACACGCGGAGAAACCTGCATCACCCGGTGGAGGCGCGCGGAGTGCAGGAATGGGCGAAATCGTCAATCTTCGCAGAGAGCGCAAGCGAGCCGAGCGCCAGTCGGCTGAACGGAAGGCTGCGGCCAACCGACAGCTGCACGGCCGCAGCAAAGCGCAGCGCAAGAGCGACCTTTCCCGCAACGCCAAGAACAGCCGCGATCTCGACGCTCACCGGATCGAGACGGGGGACAAGGAATGAAATCCGCAGTCGTCAAGAGGTCCATCGTCATCGCTGGGCACAAGACGAGCGTCAGCCTGGAGGACGCGTTCTGGAAGGCGCTCAAGGAGATCGCCGGAGGTCGTGATACGAGCATGTCCGATTTGGTCGCTGCAATCGACAGCGAGCGCAGGCACGGCAATCTTTCGTCGGCCATTCGCCTGTTCGTGCTCGATTACTACCGCAATCAGCAGGCGGGAGACAAACACGAGAAAGGCGAATCCGACCGGGCGACACCGCGGCACGCAGAACAGGTAGATTAGTTGCCGAACAGTATTTCGGACAACGAGCGCGGCCGCGATGGCGCCGACGCTTGCGGTTTCGCCTGCGGCGGGGCAGGCGCCGCCTGCGCTCCGGCCGGTCGGGGCGCCGCGCGGGCCGCCGGTAGCGGGCGAATGTCGATTGGCGGTGCCAACGGCTGAGCTTGCTCGGGCGGCGTCGGCTTGGCCTTGGGCCGTGCAACCGGACGCGTGCGGGGCGGCGCCGGCTCGGTGCGCGCAGGTGCCGCCGCACCTGCGCCGGCCGCAGGCATCTCCGGCACCACAGCTTGTTCGGGTCCCTCAGGCACGGTCGGAGCGATTTTCGGTGTGGACGCGCGCCCCTCGAGCAGGTCGAGTTTTTTCGACTGCTGCTCGATTGCGCGCATTGCGAGCCAGCTCGTCAGTGTCGCAACATCGATCGTCCGTTTGGGGGTGTCGATCGGTCCCTTGAGCGCGATGCCGATCTCCGGCCTTGTGCTCGCGGGCGCGCCCGCAGCAGCTGCTGACAAGGTCAGCCGTGTATCGATCGTGCCTTCTGCCAAATTCGACGCTCCCCACCACGCCGAGATCGGCTCCCTGTGCACGCACGATCGCGTTGCTCACCCGCACCTGTCCGGCGTTGATGGTGAGCGAGCCCTCGGCGCGCGGGATCGTGAGGCCGCCCGCTGCAAGCGCGGAATCCATCCGGTTGCCGACCCCGACGGAATCGATCGGAAGACCCTGCTCGATGGCACGAATCACGTTGTTGAATGCCGACGGATCAAGCCGTGCGAGCCTTGCGGTTTCAAGCACGAAGCTGCCATTGCCTGCAAGCGAGCCTACCAGCCCGACCGCGCTCATCCCGCTGCCCTCGGCGGCGACATCGACCGAAACCCGGCCCGACTGCACTCCGCTACCGGGCAGCAGTTCCGCGGCGTTGGCATTGGCCAGCTTGAGTCTGCCGCGAGCCGCGAGGCCCTCCGGGCCCCGCAGGAACACCAGATCGCCGGCGATGCGCCCGCCAGCGAGATTGGCCTCAGCTCCCTGCAGGGCGAACTCGGAATCGTCGAACCGAAGCACGCTGCGGAAATCACGCGTGGCAAGCCTCGGCGTTAGCGTGACGCGCCCCGACGTGAGCGTGATTTTGCCGTTGAGCCGATACGGCGGCGGCTCGAAAGGTTCTGCCGGCCACGCAACGGATGCAGTTCCACCCGCAACCCCGCCCTGCTCAGGTATCCCGAGCGCGGTCGCAATCATCGCCGGCAGGTCCACGGCGCCCAATTCCATCTCGCCATCGAAGGTGAACGGCGGCTGCATGGCAATGGTGAGCCGCGCGCCCACGGTCGTACCTGCAACCGTGCCTGTGAGATCGGTAAAGCGCAGGATTTCATCACTCAGGGCGAGCCGCGCATTCATCGAGGCGGGCAGCAATTCGGGCGAGCGCCTCGCCGTCGCCGGGCGCGGCGAACGAATGCTCGCGTTGGTGATTTTCAACTGAAGATTCGCCGTCGGACGGGCACGGTTGGCGATGCGGACGTTGCCATTGGACGAAATGCCGAGCGCACCGGCAACGAGGTGGCCGTCGACGGCAAGCTCTCCGTCGAGTGGTCCTTTCGCGGTGAGGGCGAAACGCGCTGGCCGCGGCTCGACATGAATGTAGCGGTCGAGCCCGATCGCTTCGAACAACGCTCTCCCATCCTCGGCTTCGATCCGACCCGAGAGATTTATCCTGGCCGCACCAAGCCTGCCGAGCCCGCCGGTCTTGAAGGCATCGCTCGAGATGTCGGCGTCGCCTTGGAGCGCGACCCGGAACATGCCGGAACGGCCATCGATCTTGTACCTCGCCACGCTGGCGCCGATTCCACTGCCGGCGGTCGGAACAACGGCGAGCGACGCCCGCAACATCAAGGGCGCAATCTGTCCCGCCGACCGGCGAAGCTCCTGTGCGGCCTGCGGCGCGACTTTCTCGACCAGCATCAATACACCGTCGACCGAGCGCGCATCGATGTCGATGGTCAATGCCCCGCGCGGCGCTTTCGCATGGATATCGATGCGTCCTTTGACTGCGATCGCGGCGCCGCCGAAATCCGCGATCACCAGTTGCGCGATGTCGATCCCGTTGGCATCGATGCGCATATCGACATCGGCTTGCCTGGCCTCGATCCCGGCGACCACGGCGCGGGCAATCTTGAGCGAGAGCTTGCCCTCGCGCGGCCAGTCGAAGGTCGCTTCGCCGAGCGCGGCCGAGGCAAAGGCATGCACGCGGTCGAGATCGATTTCAGGCGCCGCCAGCACGGCTTCGAGCCGCGCCGGCCGGTCATCGTTTGCCCAGGCATAGGCCAGACGGCCTTCTACGGTCACGCGATCGAGCTCGAGCTTGAGTCGATCGACAGCGATCTCGGCATTGCCGATCCTGATGTCGCCGCCCATACGCAACGGGCCGGCGGGGATCGCCTGGCTATCGGTGCGGTCCGCCAGCCAAGCATGCAGAGCGCGCGGATCGTTCGCCTCGACACGGGTCGATCCGATGAATGACGTGCCGCCGGCACCTGCACCAAGGCGCCCGCTGAGGCGCACGTGGGTCGCGCCGGGTGCGCGGAATTCCATCGTCGTGATATCGAGGTGCTCGCCACCAGCCTTGATGTCGACGCCGACGCGCGCGAGCGTTGCGCCTCCAAGAGTAACCGACTCGACACCGATGCTCAGCGTCGTGAGGATCGGAATACGCATCGCTGCGGAGAAATTCTCTGCCAGATGCTTGATGGCGTTCACGGGACGGCGGCGCATCGGTTCAGGGAGTCCGAGCCAACGATCGAGATCGACATGCGCCGAAGAAAGCACGCCGTGGAGCTCCGGTTGCGCGCCGAATGACAGCCGGGCATTGCCACGCAGCTTGACCGCTCGATCGTCCGGGCCGTATTGAAACTCGATCTGCTCCAGCACGGCTGCTGAACCGTCTCCCTTGATCCTGGTGCTGACGCGCCACGGCTCGATGATCAGTGATTGCGCACCCGCAGGCGCGCGACCGACCGAACGAGCAAGCTGGACGTTGCCCTCGAAACGGGGCATGCCACGGTCCATCCAGATCGAAACGTCAGCTTCCGCCGTCATCGGCCGATCGGTCGGCTCGATTGCCAGACGCACCTTGACGGAACCGCCCGGGGCAATGCGACCGGTCGAAAGCCGATAAGGGAAGTGCTGACCGCCGACCACGAAAGAACCTTCGCCTTTGGAAGGTCCGGCAAGCGAGCGCAGTTCGCCGGTGAATTCCAGCTTCTCGAGCACGAGGCGCGACCCGCTCGCAGCGTCGGCGAGAATGGCGCGGCCGTCCTGGACCGTGAGTCGTTCGATCGACACCCCTTCAAGATCGAAACCGACTTGCGGAAACGGCAAGGCCAAGCGTCCTGACGTGTCCAGGCCTGCCGCAAATTGCGGCTCTTCGAGCCGTGCATCGGCTATGCGCCATTCCCCGCGTACCAAGGCGCCGAGCGCGAACTCCACCCGCAGGGCGCGCGCCCGTACGTTTTCGCCTTCCTCCGGCCGGCCGAGCTCGATCCCTCGCAGGGTCAAGGTCGGAGTGGGCAGCAGGCGGGCTTCGATGGACCCGGTAACGCGAAAGTCGAGCCCGGTCAGTCGGCTGGCCCGGGTCTCGAGCTCTCCGCGATAGCTGCTCCAGTCGATGAAAAAAGGTCCGACCAGCGCCGCCAGCAGCGCCAGGATGATCGCAACCGCGAAACTGAGCAGCGTCGTCTGCACGCCGTCCTCGCTACAGACCCGGTCGAGTCCGCTCGCACTGGGAAGTGCGCGGTCTACAGGGCCTGAAACACCAAAGACTTGAGCAAGATTGTTTAAGGCCGGACCAAGCATCCGGCTGGGACTTGCCCCGCAGTTCCCCTTGGCCCGTGCCGCCCCACCCTCAGGATCGCCGAAGCGTGGCCTCACCATCGGGCGAATTGACGGCAAATCTATGTCGGTCGGCAATAGGTTAGAACAATGTCCGGAGAATTGATGCGCATTGCGGAGGAGCGACAACCTCATGAATCCGGCTGACCGCGCCATCGATTTGGCCACAATGACGGCCGCGCCGCACAATTCAGCGATGGCTCCGCGATGATTGCGCTCAATCGACGGCGATGATCTTGCCCGGATTCATGATGTCGTGGGGATCGAGCGCCCGCTTGATGGCGGCCATCGCCGCCAGCGCCGGCCGGCCGAGCTCGCTACCGAGATACTTCATCTTGCCCTGTCCTACGCCGTGCTCGCCCGTGCAGGTGCCGTCCATGGCAAGGGCGCGCTCGACCAGCCGTTCGCATAGAATTCTTGCGGCCTCGAGCTCTGCTGCGTCGGCCATGTCGACCAGTAAGGTGAGATGAAAATTCCCGTCGCCGACGTGGCCGAGAATTGGCGCGACGAGACCTCGGTCGGCGATGTCGCGCTGCGTTTCGGTGACGCATTCAGCGAGGCGCGAGATCGGGACACATACATCGGTTGCCACGGCTTGCGCACCGGGACGCAGCCCCCGCCCGGCCCAATAGGCATCGTGGCGCGCCTGCCACAAGCGGTTGCGATCCTCTGATTTGGTCGCCCATTCGAACGGACCGCCGCCGAGATCGCGGGCAATCTCGTCGAACCGTTCGGATTGCTCGGCGACACCCGCCGGGGAGCCGTGGAACTCGACGAACAGCATCGGCACTTCCGGGAGCGCCAGCTTGGAATAGAGGTTGGTCGCCCTCACCTGCAACTCGTCGAGCAGCTCGATGCGCGCAACCGGAATGCCGGACTGAATGGTCGCAATGGCCGCATTGCACGCCGCCTCGACCGAGGGGAAAGGACAGACGCCGCCCGAAATCGCTTCGGGGATCCCGGAGAGCTTGAGCGTGAGCTCGGTGATCACGCCGAGCGTGCCTTCCGAGCCGACGATCAGGCGCGTGAGGTCGTAGCCGGCCGATGATTTTCTGGCGCGGCGCGCGGTCGTCATCAGCTCGCCATTCGGCATCACCACCTTGAGCGCGAGCACATTGTCCTTCATGGTGCCGTAGCGCACCGCATTGGTGCCGGAACAGCGGGTGGCAGCCATGCCGCCGAGCGAGGCATCGGCACCGGGATCGAGCGGAAAGAACAAGCCCTGGTCACGCAAATGCTCGTTGAGCTGCTTGCGCGTGATGCCTGGCTCGATCACGCAGTCCAGGTCCTGGGAGTTCACTGCCAGCACGCGATTCATATCGCGGAGGTCGATCGAGACCCCGCCGTGCGGGGCATTGACATGCCCCTCCAGGGAGGTGCCGGTGCCGAAAGGGATCACCGGCACGCGGTGCGCGGCGCAGATGCGCACGATGTCCTGCACGTCTTCGCTCGTCTGCGGAAATACCACGGCGTCCGGAGGCTCGTTCGCGATCCAGGTCGTGGTGTTGGCGTGCTGCTCGCGCATCGCCTGCGAAGTCACCATCCGATTGCCGAAGCGGGAGGCGAGCGCGCGAACGACGGTTTCGACCGCCCGGGAATCGCGGCGGATCGCGGCCAATATCATTGCCATTGGAGCGTCATGTGACGACGCCTGCGTGTCGTGGATATCAGATCAGCCGTCCCGCTCTCGCGGCGACGTTTCTCATCCCTCGATCCAATCGGCGCACCTCTGGACCTGCGCGGCCGCGCCCCAAGGCATGATCGGCACCGAGGAGGTCGAATTCTTCGGCGAGCCTTCGATCAGCTTGTCGGAATAGACCATGTAGACCAGAACATTGCGTTTGGCGTCGCAGCCGCGCACGATCTGCATTCGCTTGAAGAATAACGAGCGCCGCCGACGAAACATGTCCTCCCCTTGCTCCAACTTCCTTTTGAAGTGAATTGGCCCGACTTGGCGGCAGGCGAGTGAAATGTCCGAAACTTCCTCGGCTACCCCGAGCCAACCCGTAACGCCGCCGCGTTCCGGCACGGTGAAATGGCACGCCACGCCATCCACCTCGGGATCATCAAGGCCGTAGGTCGCCAGCTTGTCGTTCGGCGTGAGCCACTTGAAAACCGTGGACCGCCTGAAGATCAGATCGGGCTCTTCAGCGGCATGGCTCGCGGTCGAAACGAACGTCTGCGCGAACATCGCCGTCGCACAGTGCAAGCCCGCCGCACAACTGGCCCAACATGGTCATTGGCTACCTTCGCATGCACAGTCCAACTCCCCCGGCTGCACTACACTTCGCCCCCGCTCCTTGCAAGGCTGGCAGCGCCTTCCCTGCAAATCACCGACACCAGCACTTCGCCTTCGTTGCATGCGACAACATCTCCGGAAGCTTCGACATACGCGCAGCGCGGCCGCCTGCGCCGCAGGCCCTGGTTCGCCGCGGTCGCCTTTCGGGCCTGCGGGCCTGGACCGGGAGGACCCGCCGTTCCAGTCTTACCCGCCTCCCCGCAAAGGACCAGCCTCGCCGCGATCGCCTTTAGCTCCCGCCGCCCCCGGAGGCCCGATCTCGCCCCTGACACCTTGCGGACCTGCAGGCCCCTGCAACCCTGCCTCGCCCTGCGGACCCGCCGGCCCGGGCGGTCCCGGAGGACCTTGCGGACCACCAGGTCCTTGCTGACCTGCCACGCCTTGCGGCCCGGCAGGTCCAGGCGGCCCCGCGTCGCCCTGCCTGGGGGCGTCGGAACATCCGGCCAAAAGGACCGCGACAGACAGTAGCGACCAGGACGCTTATGTCACGCATTGCGATGCTCCGAATACCAGAGGACGGCTGTCCGGATATCGTCATCCCAGCCGGCAGCACATGTGGACCTTGGGGAGATCGCCCCCAGGGGAGGTGCGCCTGCAATTTTGTTCCGAACCAATCGCAACAGGCAAGTCTGCCGGTGGATAAATCTGTTGGCTTGGTTGAGTTTAGCGCCAGCGGAGCTATGCCGCCTCGACCAATTCGGCCAACTTCCTGCGCGCGTAGAACATGCGCGTTTTGACGGTGGCCTCGGCGGTCCCGACGATCTCGGCAACTTCCTTGATCGATTTGCCATGATAGTAGACGAGGTCGATCACTTCGCTGTGCTCCGGCGAGAGCTTGGCCAGGGAATTGCGCAGCACTTCGCCGCGATCCTTCTTCTGCAGCACGATCTCCGGATCGTCCGTCGGGTCCGGGAATTGCGGATGCGACTTCGTCGTCCAGTGCCGCGTCGGTGCGGCGGCGGCGCGCCGACAGCGCCTTGTAGCGCGCGATCGCCAGCAGCCAGGTCGAAACCGAGGAGCGCGCCTCGAACGACGCGGCTTGCCGCCAGACATCGAGAAAAACATCGCTCAAGAGGTCTTCCGCCAGCGCCTCATTCCTGAACGATGCGAATGCATCCATCGAAACAACGGCGACCGATATCGCGCAAAAAGCGTTCGCATGGCGAGTTGATCGCCGGCTGCGATCCGAGCGATCAGCAACTCTCGTCCGAGGAAGATTCCGTCGCCGCTGCATGCGAACGCACTGCGGCGGCTGATCCCGTCCGGGTAAAAGCGACATGTCATGGCTTGTCCCCTGCTATCACGTCCCGATCCAACAATGCGTTCGACGGAAAATGGTTCCGGGTCAATGCCCTTTTGGCAGATCGAGCTGGGGAGAACGGCCGAGTGCGGATTGGGGCCGGATCGGCAACCCCGCGCGGTGTTCGATGCGCATCCGGCGATCGTCAACGTGTCGACTGCTGCAGCCGGGAAATCAGGCAGATCGGAGCGAGGATCCGATCGCCGCCGCAGCACATTGGCGACCAGTGAAGCCACGCTTGGGACATCATCCTGCGCAAATGGAATCGGCCGGCACAAGTCCATCACGATGATTCCCAGCCGGGCCATGCGATAGGCGGCATAAAGCGCGTCGGCGGCGCTGGTTGCGAGCCGCTCGGTCACGGCACCGCCGAGGTGCTGCATCAGCGAGGTGGTGGCGATGTCGACCGCGCCGAGCTTGCCGGCTTCCAGCACCAGCCGCCGCAGCAGATGAATGGTCGTGGCCGCAGTCGGCCGGTGGCCATAGGAGGCGGCGATCCCGCGCACCATGCGCACGCCGCAGGCAAGAAAGAATACGGCATCGGTCAGCGCCGTCGGGCTGATGGCGGTGATGCCGAAGGCACGTAACACGGCGGTGCGCACATGCGCCTCGGCGCGGCGATCGAGCGGCTTCATCACCGTGCGCGACAGGAGCTCTACTTGCTGCCCGGTGGAATGGTGAAGCTGCACCTGCCGTTGAAACACCTCGATCGCAGCTTCGATCTCGCGCTCGCGCGGGACCACCGCCAGCACATCGGCGATCGCCTGCCGGGCTGCGGCCGGTGCCACACCTTCGTCGGCGAACCGGCGATGAATTTCCTCGACGTTCTTGAGGCGAAACAGGCTCACCACCTCGCGCGCAATCACCACCCCCGCACCGGCCACCCCAGCCGTGACTGCCGTTGCCGCGAGCACTCCCAAAGTCGCGCTGCGCTCGAACGCGGCGGATACCCATCCGGCCGCATCAACCGCCAGCCACCCGACGAAGAACACGGTGACGCCGGCGATGCCGAGAGTGATGACGCGGTCGCGGCGGCGTACCGGCTCCGGCGGAGTTGATGGCACGACCGCCCGGTCGCTCGGTGTGATCGGATCCGTTTGCTCGGTCACGATGACCTGCGGCCGCGGCGGGCGCAGCGGCGCCATTGTCGGCTGTCCGCCTCGATCACGCGCGGGGCGAATGCAGTGTCAGGAGCGCGCAAGGGATCGCTCATCGCAGCCGGTCTCCCACCAGGAATTCGAGTGCCAGGTCGAGATTGATGTGGGGAATGCCCTCGACCGGGGACCGATCTATGGCGGGCGGCTCGAACACCGGCACGTTGAGGAAGGGCGAGCCCCACGCTTCGGGCCGTGGCGGCCGGATCGGCACATTGCCGACGAAGAACTTCGATTGCCTTTGGGCACCGACCGGCCTGCCGACCACGACCTGCAGCCGCTGTCCCTCGATCTCCTGGCTGTCTTCCGCCGTCGAGATCACGGAGGCGAGCGCGGTCACATCCAAATGCGCATTGCTGCTTTTCATTTCCAGGGCGGGGAACGCCGCCATGTTGCGCAGGAGCGCGGCCAGGTGGTCGCGCTGGATGTCGGGGACATGGTCGGCCTTGGTCGCCGCAAACAACACCTTGTCGATGTGCGGGCCGAGAAACAGCTTGGATACGATGCCGCCGTGCCCATAGCGGAAGCTTTCGAGAATAGCGTCGAGCGCGAGCCTGGTGTCGTCGAAGGCGTCGCGACCGGCCAACAGCGCCCGGAGCACATCCACCAGAACGATCTGCCGTGCATAGTGCCGGAAGTGCTGCTCGTAGAATCCGGTCACTGCCTCGCGCTTGTAGACCTCGAAGCGCTCGCTCATCAAGGCGCCCAGCGTTGCCGGTGCAAATGTGTCGGAGCCCTCTCCGACATCGATTGGTGCGAACCAGAGATAAGGCACGTCGCCCAATGCGCCCCGGCACAGGAAGCGGCCGGGTTGCAGGAAGCTCAGCCCATGCCGGTCACGCGCCTCCACGAGACACGCGCGATAGAGATCATGCGCCTTTTTCGCGACCTCCTCGCTGGCTGCCTCATGCGGCCGGTGCTGAGCGATGAAGGCGAGAAAGTCGCGCGCGATCTCGGCGCGCACGCCCCGGCGAAACGCGGCAAGCGTCGCACGCGACCATTCGGCGTAACTTTGCGTGAGCAGGGGCAAGTCGAGCAGCCACTCGCCGGGATAATCGACGATGCGGATTGTCAGGCTCGCTGGGTTGCCCGTGATCTCGCTCAGAAACCGGCCCAGGGCATTGGCCGGCACGAAGCGGACCTCGAGCCCGATCTCGCTGATGTCGGCGGTGCGCTCCGGCCAGTCCGGCAGGTTGCCGGCCATTTTCTCGATGTTGATGCGATAAGGAAATCGCGGCAGCCGAAGCGCCTTGGCGGATTCGAGGTTGGCCGCCAGCAGCCGGCGCTCGCCGACCACATTGAGGAGCGGCATCCGGTTCGGATTGTGCAGTGAGCTGAGCAGATTATGGATCAGGCTGGTGATGAAGACGGTCTTGCCGGAACGACTGAGCCCGGTGACCGCGAGCCAAACCGTGGCACCGCCGGCGGCAAGCTCGCCGAGATTGCTGGCCAGCCGCCCGGAAGCGTGCGCGAAAAAAGGCGGCAACCAGCTCACATTGACCATGCTTTTTTCAATCTTCCGTCGTCCGGCGCAATCCGAGGGAAGTGGGCTTACAACCAAACATCCGCAAGTGCCGGGGGAATGGACGAGCGCAACGCCGGCATTGTAAGATTGCCCATGCTCGACCGTGTCGAAATCGAACCGCTGTTCTTTGCTCCCTTCGTCTCCTCGGTGATGCGGGTCGAGCCTGCCTGGATCGACTACAACGGCCATCTCAATATGGCCTATTACAACGTGCTGTTCGACCGCGCCGTCGACGAGGCCTTCGAGCTGCTCGGCTGTGGCGTCGATTACGTGAACACCCGCAGGCATTCTTGTTTCACCGCCGAAGTGCATGTCCGCTATCTGCGCGAGCTGCACGTCGGCGACCCCGTGCGGGTGACTTTCCAGCTGCTCGATTACGACGCCAAGCGCATGCACTATTTCGAGCAGCTGTTCCACGCCGAAGCGGGCTGGGTTTCCGCAACCTCCGAGAACATGTCGCTGCATGTCGATATGGCGGCGGGCAAGACCGCGCCCTTTCCCGGCGAGGTCGCCAAGCGCCTTGCTCGCATGCAGGCATCGCACGCCCATCTGCCGCGGCCGGAAGCGGCCGGGCGGCGAATTGCAATGCCGGGGAAGAGCTAGCCCTTCCGCTCGCGTGGATGCGCCAAGTCAGGCTTTTGTCCCCTGCGGTCGCTCGGCCAAGACGGGTGAGATTGCACCGCACGCACAAGGCATTCGTGCGCAACCCCTCCCCATGGGCCTGCGCGAATGCCATCTTAGGTCGAGGATTCGCTGCAACACTGCGCGCCGACGCTGGTCGCCGGCGCGATCATCGGATCAGGAAATGGCCGAGCCGGGCAAATCGCCGCGCGATCCCGATCATGCGCCGAGGCTGCCGCAACCCGGCGGGATCGCCGCGCGCGCGCGCGCGGCAGCGGCGGCGCCTTATCTCAGCGATCTCAATCCGGAGCAGCGCGAAGCAGTCGAGACGCTGGATGGGCCGGTGCTGGTTCTGGCCGGCGCCGGCACCGGAAAAACCCGCGTCCTGACCACGCGGATCGCGCACATTCTTGCCACCGGACGTGCGCGTCCCGGCGACATCCTGGCGGTCACCTTCACCAACAAGGCGGCGCGCGAGATGAAGCAGCGCGTCGGCGCCATGGTCGGGCAGGTCGTCGAGGGAATGCCGTGGCTCGGCACATTCCATTCGATCGGCGTGAAAATTCTCCGCCGCCACGCCGAGCTGGTCGGCTTGAAGCCCGACTTCACCATCCTCGACGTCGACGATCAGATCCGCCTGCTCAAGCAGTTGCTCGAAGCCGAGAACATCGACGAGAAGCGCTGGCCGGCGCGCGTGCTGGCAGGCCTGCTCGACAGTTGGAAAAACCGCGGCCTCACGCCCGACCAGGTGCCGGCCGGGGAGTCCGCGAGCTTCGCCGGCGGCAAGGGCAAGAAGCTCTATGCCGCCTACCAGGAGCGGCTCAAGGTCCTCAACGCCGCCGACTTCGGTGACCTCCTGCTCGAATGCATCCGGCTGCTGCGCGAGCACCCCGAGTTGCTGCGCCAGTACCAGGGCCGGTTCCGCTACGTCCTCGTCGACGAGTATCAAGACACCAACGTCGCGCAGTATCTCTGGCTGCGGCTGCTGGCGCAGCGGAGCCAAACAACGCAGGAGGATCGCCATCAAGGGCCCTCGACCCCGCAACCAGCCGGTGAAGGAGGCGCGGGCGTCGCCGAGCCCGGAGCTGCCGAACGAGCCGCCGGCGGAGTCGAAAGGGCCGATCAGGGAGCCCAACCGGAAACCGGACCGGCAGCTCCGAGGCTGCCTGCGAAGAATATCTGCTGCGTCGGCGATGACGATCAGTCGATCTACGGCTGGCGTGGGGCTGAAGTGGACAACATTCTGCGTTTCGAACATGACTTTCCTGGCGCCAAGAATCATTCGGCTGGAAAGAAACTATCGCAGCACCGGCCATATCCTCGCTGCCGCCTCGCATCTGATCGCGCACAATGAAGGCCGCCTCGGCAAGACCCTTCGCACCGAGGACGAGCCGGGCCGAAAGGTGCAGGTCTCCTCCTGCTGGGATTCCGAGGAGGAAGCGCGTGCCATCGGCGAGGAGATCGAGCAGCTTCAGCGTGACGACGGCAGCGGCAAGCCGCACCCGCTCGACGAGATCGCCATCCTGGTGCGCGCCTCCTTTCAGATGCGCGAGTTCGAGGATCGTTTCGTCACGCTCGGCCTCCCCTATCGGGTCGATCGGCGGGCCGCGCTTCTACGAGCGACAGGAAATCCGCGACGCGCTCGCTTACCTGCGCGTGATTTATTCGCCTGCGGACGACCTCGCCTTCGAGCGCATCGTCAATGTGCCCAAGCGCGGCCTCGGCGATGCCACGGTGGCGCTGCTGCACGACCATGCCCGCAAGAAGCGGGTTCCGCTCACCGCCGCCGCGCGCGCGGTGATCGAGACCGATGAGTTGAAGCCGAAACCGCGCGGGGCACTGCGCGACGTGCTTGCCGCGTTCGAGCGTTGGCGCGCGCAGAAGGAAGTCCTGCCCCACACCCAACTCGCCGAGATCGTGCTCGACGAGAGCGGCTATACCGAGATGTGGCAGAAGGACCGCAGCGCCGATGCCGCCGGACGTCTCGAAAACCTCAAAGAGTTGATCCGCTCGATGGAGGAGTTCGAGAATCTCGCCGGCTTCCTCGAGCACATCTCTCTGGTCATGGATACTGACAACAGCGAAGGCGAGGCGGTGTCGATCATGACGTTGCATTCCGCCAAGGGACTCGAATTCGACACTGTTTTCCTTCCGGGTTGGGAAGAAGGACTGTTCCCCCATCAACGTTCCTTGGATGACCAGGGCCGGGCCGGGCTCGAAGAGGAGCGGCGCCTGGCTCATGTCGGGCTCACGCGGGCGCGGCGGCGGGCAGAAATCTACTTCGCCGCCAATCGGCGCATGCACGGCACCTGGTCGTCGAATATCCCCTCACGCTTTCTCGACGAATTGCCCGAAGCGAATGTTGAGGTGAAGGAATTGAAAGGCGGATTTTCCGGCTATGCCGGGGCATCGCGGTTCGACGAGATGACCCATTTCGGCTCCAGCTACACCACGCCCGGGTGGCAGCGTGCGCAGCGAAACAAGGACCGCAGCGGTGGCAGGGGTTTCGACCAAGACGGCCCGGATTTTTCGTACGACGCGAGCTCCGTTCGCGAAGATGCCGGCGGCCCCGCAGGCTTCGATTCAGCGCCGAGGCGGGGCGCCTTCGGTCACCGGGCGCGCACGCGGCTCCCGCTCACCATCGAGGGGGAGCTGGTCGCAAAATCCACCGGCACGATCTCCGCATTCTCCATCGGAGACCGTGTGTTTCACCAGAAATTCGGCAACGGCAACATCACCGCCATCGACGGCAACAAGCTCATCGTCGAATTCGACAAGGCCGGCGAGAAGCGGGTTGTGGACAGTTACGTCGAGCGCTCGTGAGATTGTTCCCTCCTCGCTTGAGGCGTGAGCAAGTCTGCTATCTTGCATCAGAGGTGAATTCATGGCCGGACGTCCGACTGAACCCGAGATCGATCTCGCGCCTGCCGACGAGCCGCTGCGGGCCGACTACGATCGCGATTTCTATTCATGGCTGATGGAGCAGGCTAGCCATGTGCGCGAAGGCCGGTGGAACGCGCTCGACCGTGAGAATCTTGCCGAGGAGATCGAATCTTTGGGGCGCGAACAGTTCAACAAGTTGGAAAGCGCGTTGCGCGTGCTGATGCTACACATGCTGAAATGGGACCATCAGGCCGAACGTCGCGGTCGCTCCTGGTGGGCCTCGATTGGTGAGCAGCGTTTGCGACTCCACGACGTGCTTACGGACAATCCGGGCTTGCGCCCTCGGGTCGATGAAGCGATCATACGGGCATATCGCCGAGCGCGGTTGAGGGCGATCAAGGAGACGGATATCGAAGCGGAACGGTTTCCGGAGACATGCCCCTACTCATGGAGCGACATCGTTTCGCGTGATTTCTCGTTGTAGTCGATTTCACGATCAATCTTGGTCGCATCGTCTCCATACCATGCGGCTGCTCAGGCCGCCCTGCCCTCCTCGATGCGGGCGGCGGCATGCGCCGCATTGATCGCCTCGACCGAGCGCTCGACCGCCGACCATAGTCCCGCGACCTCGGCGGCGGCCGCGGATTCCGTCGCCAGCTCGCAGGCGCTGGCGCCGGCAGCGAGCGTGAGCGCGTAAGCGGCGCGCTGGCTGATCTGGCCGTGCCACACTGGAATGCCGTGCTTGTCGAGAAAGGCGCGCGAATGTGCGACCACCGGCGCTTCCTTGTCGTCGCGCTTGGACGGCGCGGCATTGAGCACCACGGCGTAGGGCTTGTCGCGCTCGCGTGCGGTCGCCACCGTCTCGCGCACGGCGTTGAGATCGAAGAAGCCGGGCCGCGCCGGAATCACCACCAGAGTGGCGGCGCGGATCGCCTCCTGCACCACCACCCACATGGTGGGCGCGGTGTCGATGAACACCCAGTCGAAGCCGTCGATGCCGGCGAAGGCGAGTGCGCGGTCGATGCCGCGCGCGGCGCTCTGCGAGCGGCGGCTGGCCGTCCTTCCGCAGCGATTGCCAGAGCGTGAGCGAACCCTGCGGATCGGCGTCGATCAACAGACAGCGCCGGCCGGCGGCGTGGGCGCAGGCGGCGAGATGGGCGGTGAGCGTGCTCTTGCCGGCGCCGCCCTTGCGTGAGGCGAGCGTGATGACGTTCATCGGTGCGCTCCCTGGTTGGGCGTCGTCCGACCCTGCCGCGGGTATGGTTAACGAGGGGTTAAGCTGCGACCGAATCAAGGTACACGAGCACCACTCGGCAGCCATAACCTCGCCTTCCTGACATACCATTCGTCCGGCCGTGGTTGCGGTCGATCATCTGCGCACCTGAAATGCCACCAGCGCCGCGAGCATGACCGTGCCGCCGAGCGCCTGCAGCGGCGTGATCACCTCGCCCAGCAACAGTGCGCTCCCGACGGTGGCGAGCGGCGGCTCGAGATTCATGAACAGCGCGGTGCGGAATGGTCCGATGCGCATGGTCGAGGCGAACACGCCCAGGATTCCGGTGGTGATTGCGATGCCGAGAACCAGCAGCGTCGCCCAGCCATACGCGCTCACAGGCGGCTGCCAGTTCAAGGTAGCGAGCGACACCAGCGCGAACAGCACGGTCGAGGAAACGAGAGAGTACCAGGTGATCAGCAGCGGATCGGCGCCTTGCAGCTTGGCGCGCGTCACCAGCAGCATCGCCACCCGGCAGAGCGCGGCGGCGAGCGCGGCGACGATGCCGACGACCGCGAGCCCGGTTGGATGCACGCCGATCATCAACGCCAGGCCGAGAAACGCGGCAATGGCCGCGGCGGCGCCCTTCCAGGTCATTCTTTCGAGGCCGGTGGCCGCCGCCGCCAAGCCGGTGAGCACCGGATAGACGAAGTAAGTGAGGATCGCGATCGGCACCTCGATCGTCTCGATCGCCTTGAACAGCAGAAACACATTGCCCGCGAACAGCGTGCCGAGTCCGAGCGAAACCCATTTCGCTGCGCGGAGCCAAGCGACACCGGAGGTCGGCCCAGCCGCAGCCAGAGATACATGAGCGCCAGTCCGACAAAGCCGCGAATGGTCGCAGTTGTGAGCACATCGGCGCCGTCCTGAGCACCATCTTGCTGGTCACGTCGGCACAGGCGAACGACGAGGCGCCGAGCAGGACCGGACCGAACATTGCCAGCCGGCCGCGCGCGGGCGGATCAGATTTGTGGATCACGCGTTGCTCTGTCGGAGCTGGCTTGACAGCGACGGGGCACCCGCCGGCCGGCTCACTTCTTCTCCAGCATGAGCGTGCCTTCCTTGCGGATCGCAGGCGCGATCTTCTCCGCGAGCTTGGCGAGCAGCCACGGCAGCGTGACTTCGAGGCGCACGTGATCGTCGGCGATGTCGATCAGGCCAGCGGCGTTTTGCCCAAGCGCGCTGACGTTGAACGCAAGCTGCTCGCCCGCCCAACTCTCCTCGTGAAAAGTGAGCAGCGACGAATAGTTCGCGCGGGCTACGGCAAGGCCCGATTTGATGCGGCGCGCAGCCTCCTCACGGCCCAGGCGGTGCGGAATCGACACGATAAACGGCTTAGACATGCAAGCTTCCCACTGCAGATCCGCCGCCTGATATGGGAAACACGCGGGCGGATGGAAGAAGCCGTTTCCCTTGAGATCGAACTCGCCATAAAGCGAAGGACCGCGGTTGCGGTCCTTCGCACAAACGGCGCGTCAATGCGCGGCCGCGGGACGCGGGCGCTCCCGCGTCATGTCGGAACTGTCTTGGCGGTCGGGTTCCACAGCGGCTGTTTCGCCCGCCACCGTATATAACTACCGTCTCAGCGCTTCGTTCCAGTATATTTAGAGCAGGATCCTGAAAAGTCGATGACCCCCAGGGTCGAGGGTGGGTCGAGGCAAGGCCGCTGAACCATTGCCGAGCGGCCAGGACTATGCAGGGATAATGCGCTCAGCTGCGCCCGGATCCGCTGGCACGGTAATAGGGCGGGCCCGCGACGACCGTATTGGAGCGGCTGGACTCCGACTTCGACTGTTGCGCGGAGTTGAGCTTCGGGGAATGCCGAGATCGGGAGCACGCTGCTCTTAACACGCAGCGCGCTCGGCCACTGGGCCGGCAGAGCGTGATCAGTTCCGACGGAAGGAGAACGGAAGGACTGCACTCATGATGAAGCGCGAAGCGTTCGCGATCGCCAACATTTATGTGCCGGCGAAGCGGCGGGCAACGCTCGATCCGAAGAAAGCGCAGGAGCTCGCCGAGAGCATCCTTCAGGTAGGCCAGCAAAGTCCGATCCTGGTGCGACGCGACGGCGAACGCTTCGTGCTGGTGGAAGGATTGCACCGATTGGAAGCATGCAAGCAGCTCGGCGAGAAGATGATTTTCGGGTATCTCGTTCAGGCGAGACGCCATTGATCGACACACGACGAGTCCCGCATAACACGGCCCAGTAGCGCGGCCACAGCTATGGCATTCGCGGTCCGCGAAACCCCTGCGAGATCACGCCTGAGGAAGTCATTTCTGGTCGGGCCGGTAGAGGATATCGAGCAGGCCCTGCACATCGGTCACGCTCATTGGCGCCGTGATGTATTTGAACTCGAGTGCCTGCTTGAGAGTGATTTCGAGCCCCCTCACCTCGGCCAGTTGCAACGCCTGCTTCGGAAAGAATTCGTCGCGCGTCTGCTGCGCCAGCGCGCGCGGCACCTTGGCGATCTCGGCGTAATTGTCGATCGCGGTGGGATCGGAATAGGCCCAGTCGATCGAGCGGCTCAAGACTTTGACGAAGCGGACGAAAGCATCGCGCTTCTGCTTGAGCGCATTGGCGTTGGCGACATTGACTCGGATGGTCTGCTCGGCGAGCGCCGCGACGTCGCTGCCGCGCGCGATGATGACGAGCCGGCCGTCGGCCAGGTGCTGCAGCACGAACGGCGGCACCGACCAGCCGACGTCGATCTGTCCCGACATCACCTGCGTGAGGGTGCCCGGGCGCGCCGCCGGTGGCGACCAGCTTGGGCGTCGACCTTCGCCTGGTTGACGAGTTGCAGAAGAATGAGATTGGTCGAGGAGCCGGGCGAGGAGAACGCAACGGTCTTGCCGTTGGTATCAGCCAGACGCTTGATGCCGCTTTCCGGCCGCGCATACCAGAACGCTTCGGCGGCCCCGGTCGCTTCCGCGCTGATGATCCTCACCGGCATGCCCTTGGCGTAGGCGGCGACCACGCCGAGGATGCCGTTGGTCATCGCGATGTCGATGCTGCCGGCGATCACCGGAGTGAGCGTCGAGGCGCCGCCCTCGGTGTAGAGGATCTCGATGTCGAGGCCGGCCTCCTTGAAGAAACCCTGCTTGAGCCCGACCTCGATGAAGGTGCTGTTCCAGAAGCCGCGCTGCGCCACCGCGACTTTCAGGGTTTCGGCGACTGCGCTCTGCGCCGCGACGATCGAGGTCAAGCCGATCATCAATGCAAGGATCTTGTTCACGACGTCCTCCGCTGTCTTGTCGACGATTCGGCGCAGCACGCTTCACTCCTCCTTGATGCTCTTTTCCCGCACCACCCGGCCCCAGCGCGCGTGCTCATCGCGCAGCAGCGTGCCGAAAACGTCGCTCGAGGTGGGCGCCGGAACTGCGCCCGACTGCACCAGCTTGGCGTGGATTTCGGGCGCCTCGATTGCCGCTACCACGGCATCGCGCAGCTTGGCGATGACGGCAAGCGGCGTCTTGGCGGGCGCGAGCAACCCGTACCAATTGTCGGCGACGGTGTCGGCAAAGCCCTGCTCCGCCAGCGTGCTCACGTCCGCCAGCCGCGGATTGCGGTGGGCTGAAGCGGCAGCGATCGGCTTGAGCTTGCCGCCCTGGATGTGCGGCAGCAGCACCGGCGTATCGGCGAACAGCGCCTGCACCTGACCACCGAGCAGATCGGTCAAGGCCGGAGCGGCGCCGCGATAAGGAACATGCAGGAATTTCACGCCAGCTGCGGCCTGATAAAGCTCGAGCGCCAGGTGCGGCATGCTGCCGGAGCCGGTCGAGGCGAACGGAATTGCGCCCGGGTTGTCCTTGGCGCGCGCGGCCAACTCTTTGGCCGAACCAACCGGCATGTCCGGCTTGACCACCAGGATCGTGGTGTTACGAACGACCAGCGTGACCGGTGCGAAGTCGCGCAGCGAATCGTAATTCGGCTTGCTCAGATGTGGCGTGATGGCGACGGCACCCACCGTGGTGAGAAAAAGCAGGTGGCCGTCGGGTTCCCCACGCGCGACGAATTCGGCGCCGATCGCGCCATTGGCGCCGGGCCTGTTCTCGATGATGACGTTCTGGCCCAACTGCGCCTTGACATTGTCGGCAATCAGACGCGCGACGAAATCGGTCGGCCCGCCGGCCGGGAAAGCGACCACGATGCGAATAACGCGGGTGGGGAACTCCTGCGCAGCGGCGGAGCATGCCGTCAGCCAGGACAGCGCGATCGGAAGAATGATCACACCGATCGTTCGCGGAAAACGCATTTCATCCTCCCATCAACCGCCTTCGGACCTGATTCTGCAGAGAAGGTTTAGATCCTAATCCGATGCGTCACCAGCACGCGCTCGAACCCCGAATGGCTTCTGGCCAATAGTCCGGCGAGCGGGTTCGCACTCCCGCTCCCCGCAGTGAGGCAGTGGCCGTAACTGCCCTCAAATAGCAGACAAGGCGGTGGGAACAGCAAGCACAATCCCGAATCGAGGAACAAAGTCAGCTACCGGGCGTTGAGGTTCGTCCCTTCATATCAGCACAGCGGGAAGAAAATTTCGCTCCTCGCGATGCTCGGGCTTGCCAAGGAGTGTGGAATTGACCAGGAATTTGCAGGTTGCGGAACGTGCCGAAGCAGCATTCAAAAAGAAAGAAGAACGACTGCTAGACGGTCAGAAGGCCATGGCGGAATACCGGGCCGACCGTCGGGCCGTCCAGGAAAAGACCGCCCGGCTACGGGCCCTCAGGCTGGCCCGGGACACTGCCGAGGTCAGTAAGAAAAAATAGCTCGTCGCAGGCGCTCATTCGCTTAGATCGGGTGTGGCGGGCGTGATCCTTTTTTCTCCTGCTCTACACACTGAACTATCCGATCATCACTATGAAAGGCTGCTCTCGCGATAACCCCACCGGCCCTCTGGCTGTAAGTTGCAATCTCCAACGTTGCGGCCGGCATGGCTAGTGGGACTGCTACCCTGGGAAGGTGCCCGTGCGGGGCCGGTTATTCACAGACGCAGAAAGCGGCTGGTGCGCCCACGCCCGTGTTTTGGTAAGGTTGGACAGGAGGCGACAATGGACAACACCACTCTCCTAATCATCGTCATCTTGCTTGTGCTTCTGCTCGGCGGTGGCTGGTATGGCAGGGGGCGCTGGTTCTAAGTCACTGGACCCTGTCGTTCGAGACTAAAACGACGGTTCTGGGAACGGCTCCAACGCGGGCCGCCTGCCGCCGCGTGTCGGGGGTGGACGGAGGCTGCCACCGGGAAATGCTCGAAATTGCAGAGTTCTCGGCAAGGGATGCGATTCCGGCCGACCGTGCTATATTACGCGCAGCGGTGACTCGCTAATGGGGGACGGAATGTCCTCCGGCAAGCTGCCGCTGGGTAGCGTACGGCAGCCGCTGCCCTCACAATACTTGAAAACATCGCAATCACGGGCCTATCTAGGGCTGCCAAAGCTAGGTCTCGTCATCGAAAGGAGGTGATCCAGTGTCTCATTGTCTATCGCCGCGGTCGCCGGCATCCGTGAACTGGATCCTAGCCTCTGTGGGGGTCCACGCCGCCTAGGCGTTGCACGGCTTTTGCCGGACCACGGCTCGACAATGGAAGGGCCGCCCTCGCGAGGGCGGCCCTTCTTTATTGGCTACTTTTCCACCCAATGAGACGCGCGCTGCCCGCCATGCGCGCATAGCCACCGAACTCAGTTGCACTCGACGACGTAGATTGAACTTTTGTGATCCTCGACTTGGATTACGTAAAGCGGCCATCGCGAATCATCGGTTTCAGATCACCGCATTGCTCATAGGCATGGCGAATGACCGGCTTACCGAAATGGTCGACGTCGCCCAAAATGACGACTCGGGAACGATCGAACTCTTGCGGATCGGTTCGAGCAATGAGCTGTGTCCACTTACCATTCGATCACGCCGACCGGTTTGGGGCGGTCGAGGCGCGAGGCTCACATGCTGGAAGCAACCTGTCAGCAGCGTGAGCACGAGCGGTACAGTCAGCAGCGTTCGGAACGATCCCGTCCGCCACGCTGTATGCGCCGATCAAGGTAGTGCCCTCGACAATGCGTGAGACGTGATGCTTGTTCCGCCAACCGATCCAATTCGCAGATAATTTCAGGTTGGGCACGCCAATCGCCTACTCCGGCTTGATCTTGCCTTCGACGATGACCTTTTTCCATTTCTCGTATTCGGAGCGCGTGATGGCGGCAGCCTCCTCCGGGCTGGTCCCGCGCGGCTCGACGCCGATCTTGGCCATGGCCGCCTTCATCTCGGGATGCTGCAGCACCTTGTTGATCTCGCCGTTGAGCTTCGCAAGCACTGCGGGAGGCATGCCGGCGGGCGCGAAGATGCCGAGCCAGAGGTCGACGTCGAAGCCGGGAAGGCCGGACTCCGCGACCGTCGGCACGTTGGGATAGACCGGGCTGCGCACCGCCCTGGTGGTGGCGAGCGGCGCACGCGATTGTCGCTGGTGAACGGCACCGCTCCCGCGATGCTGGAGAACGCCAGCTGCACCTTGCCGCTCAGCACGTCGGGATAGGCGGCGCCGATGCCGCGATATGGCACGTGAGTCATGTCGATGCCGGTTTGCAGCTTGATCATCTCGCCGGCCAGATGCGGCGCCGTCCCGATCCCGGCGGACGCGAAATTGAGCTTGCCGGGATTGGCCTTGGCATAGGCGATGAGCTCGGCAAACGTCTTCACCGGCAAATGCAGCGACGAAACGATCACCGCCGGCGAGGAGCCGATGATGGAGACCGCCTGCAGGCCCTTGAACAGATCGTAAGGCACGTCCTTCAGCAGCGTCGGATTGGACACGACGCCGGGATCGGTCAACACGATCGTGTAGCCGTCCGGCGTCGAGCGTGCGAGCCACATCGACGCCCACGGTGCCGCCGGCGCCTGGACGATTCTCCGCCACCACCGACACTCCCATCGCCTCGCCGAGCCGCACCGCCAGATTGCGGCCGGTGGTGTCGATGATGCCGCCGGGGACGTACGGGCAGAATGAGCCGGATCGGCTTGCCCGGATAGGTCTGCGCCTGGGAAGCAAGAGTTGCCGCCGCGAGCATTGCCGAGCAGATCAGCGCGCGCAACGCCAGTGCTGAGCGATTCATCCTTTTGTCTCCATGCAATGGAATGACGAACTATAGCAGAAGCATCGACCGCGCGAGCCGCGACAAGTTGCTCTCCGGCCACTATTCCGGCTTGATACCAAGTCTGCCCACCAGCTCCTTGACGGCGGGAATTTCCGAAGCGAGCTCGTGCCGCCAGCTGCTCTGGCGTTCCGGCGACGATCTGATAGCCGGCGCGGCGCGCCTGGTCGCGGGCCTCCGGCGTCTCGAGCGCGGCCTGGCTCTCTCTGGACAGCAGCGCCACGATGGCCGGCGGCGTTCCGGCTGGCGCGAACAGCGCGTTGAACGTGTCAGAAACGAAACCTGGAAAACCGGATTCGATCATGGTGGGAACGTCGGGCAGTGAGAACCAGCGCTCCGGCCCGGTGACCGCGAGCGCCCTGAACTTGCCTTCCTTGACCAGCGGCTCGACCGGCGCGAGCGCCACCGAACCGACATGCACCGTACCATCCAGCACCGCCATGGTGGCGGGACCGCCGCCGCGGTAAGGAATATGAACCATGTCGACGCCGGCCCGCAGCTTGAGCTGCTCGCCGGTGAGATGCGACTTGGTGCCGACGCCCGGGCTCGAATAGTTGAGCGATCCCGGCGCGGACTTTGCGCGCTGCGATCAGGTCGGCGAGCGACTTGATGCTGGAATCCGAGCGCACGAAGATCACGTTCGGTGCATTGACCAATTCGCAGATCGGAGCGAAATCCTTGAATGGGTCGTAGGGCAGATTTTTGTAGAGCGCCGGATTTACGGCGATGGCGGTCGATGTGAGCAGCAGCGTGTAGCCGTCAGGCGTGGCGCGGGCCACCATGCCCATGCCCGGATTGCCACCCCCACCGCCACGATTTTCGACGACGACCGACTGGCCGAGCGATTTCGACAACGCGACCGAGACGATGCGCGCAATGATGTCGGTCGGACCACCCGCTGCGAATGGCACCACCAGCGTGATTACCCGCTCCGGATAGGCGGCGAGCAACGGAGCGGCAGCGAGCAGCAATGCGAGCGCCGCCGGCGCGGCGGCCAGGACACAACGCCATTTCGCTTGAATGGGAACGCAGCAGCCTATGCGGTCGAACATGGTTCTTGCTCCTCCGGCAGCGCCTCCGATCGTCATAACCTCGGGGGGCTCCGGAACTCGAAGGCTCAATAGATATCAGACCTCGGCTCGACGCAGGGTCAAGAAGAAGTCAGAAGTACAGGCTAGAGCGCGTTTCGATTAGGTTGAATCGGAAACGCGCTCTAACTTCTTTAGTTGGTCGCATTTTCTGCGGAAAACCGGTCTCCACTTTTCCGGAAAATGCTCGAGTGCGCGTTGGATCGAGAATCGCTCCGCATTGCGGTGACGCGTCGGCGGGGTCGTTTCCGGAAGAAATGAGGGAGGAGGAATTGCGGAAATTCAGCATGCTCGCAATCGCACTCGCCGCCGGTGCCGTGGTTGCAGCAGCGGCGGCACGAGCACAATCGCCGACCCAGGACTGGCCGACCCGGCCGGTCACCATGCTGGTTCCGTTCGCGGCAGGCGGGCCGGTCGATACTCTCGGGCGCATTCTGGCGCAGCACCTGGCCGAGGTGATCGGCAAGCAGCTGGTGGTGGAAAACGTGAGCGGCGCAGGCGGGATGACCGGCTCGCTGCGGGTCTCGCAAGCCGCACCCGACGGCTACACGTTCGTTCTCGGCAGCATCGGCACCCATGCGCTCAACCAAACGCTCTACAAGAAGCCGCTCTACAACGCGCCAACCGATTTCGCGCCGGTGGCGCTGATCGCCGACGTCGGCCTGGTGCTGATCACGCGCAACGATCTTGCTGCCGGCAGCCTGCAAGAGTTCATCGCGTATGCAAGAGCAAATCAGGGCAGGATGCAGTTCGCTTCCGGCGGGACCGGCACCTCCTCCCATATCGGCTGCGTGCTGCTCAACCAGACCATCGGCGTAGACATCACTCATGTTCCCTATCGCGGCGGCGGGCCGGCAATG
The DNA here is from genome assembly GCA_963831225.1 of uncultured Alphaproteobacteria bacterium. Taxonomy (GTDB): domain Bacteria; phylum Pseudomonadota; class Alphaproteobacteria; order Rhizobiales; family Xanthobacteraceae; genus VAZQ01. The sequence goes on along the minus strand of CAWHPT010000013.1, from coordinate 40,194 downwards.
GCTGATCTGATCGCCGGGCGCGTCGACTACATCTGCAACATCGCTTCGACGGTCGGTCCAGCGCTCGAAGCCAGGCAGATCAAGGCGATCGCAGCGCTCACCCGAGCCCGCTCGCCGGTGCTGCCGGATTTACCGAGCGCGCACGAGCAGGGCCTCGAAAATTTCGACGCCTATACCTGGAACGCAGTGTTCCTCCCGAAAGGCACGTCTGCCGCGGTGGTGAAAAGGCTCAACGACGCCTTGATGGCGGTGATGGACAATCCGCCTTCCGCGAGCGCCTGCACACGCTTGGGCTGATCGTAGTGGCGCCGGAGCGCCGCTCACCGGCCTATCTGCAGCAGTTCGTCGAAGCTGAAATCGAGAAATGGGCGGTCCCGATCAAGGCCAGCGGCATCAAGAATGATTAGCAGTTGCCAAACTTTAACGCCGGCCAGACGATGAAGCTATGATTGGGGCCGCCGCTCTGCGCGGTATTTCCGGAATCAGGAGCTTTGCTTGCAAAAGCTGAATGAGCTCGTCCGCGGCGATGATCTCGTCGTCGCGCCGGTGGCACTCAATCCGATCATGGCGCGGCTCGCTGAGGAGGCCGGGTTCAAGGCGATCTATATGAGCGGCGGCTCGCTCGGCTGGTACAAATGCGTAACCGAGGCCAACATCACGCTGCCCGAGATGGCGCAGTTGGCGCTCGACATCCGCGCCGCCTGCCAGCTGCCGATCGTGCTCGATGCCGGCGGCGGCTGGGGCGACCCGATGCACATGCACCGCACCATCGCGCTGTCGCAAGCCGCGGGCTTCGCCGCGATCGAGATCGAGGACCAGGTACTCCCCCGCCGGGTCGAGCATCACGTCGGCATCGAGCACCTGGTCACCACCGAATTCATGGTGGAAAAGGTCAAGGCGGCCGTTGCTGCGCGCACCGACCCGGAATTCCTGATCGTGGCCCGCACCAATGCTGGGCGCCTCTACGGGCTCGATGAAGCTATTCGCCGTGGCGAGGCGTTCAAGAAAGCCGGCGCCGACATGGTGTTCGTGTTCACGCGCAGCGCCGAGGAGATTCGCCTCGTGGGTGAACGGCTGCCGCCTCCGCTGATGACCTTCGCCCCGGCCGACGGCTTTGCCGACTTCCCCCTGAAGGAGCGGGATCTTGCCGCGCTCGGTTTCCGGCTCGCCGCTTCGTCAGGGACGGCATTCGCGGCCATGGTCAAAGCTGTGCGCCAATCCTACGAATGCCTCGCCCAGGGCAGGATCGACCCATTCATCGGCAAGGGCAATGTCGAGCAGGAGATGAAGGCGGCAATGGCGATCACCGGCCTCGACCGCCTGTTGGACATCGAACGCCGCACGATGAAAGACTAGGCTCGAGCTCCGCACGCGCCTGACAGGGCGACGCACGACAGTCGGGAGGACCTGCTGAAGGCTGCAATCACCATGCTTCTCGGCCTTTCGCTGGCCGCGGCGGCAGGACCGCGGGCGCACGCACAGGGCGCCGACACCATCTTCCTCAACGGCAAGATCGTAACGCTCGAATCCGCCGCGCCCACAGCGGAGGCGATGGCGGTGCGCGATGGCAGGATCATCGCACTCGGCCGCGCTGCCTGCCCTACTCCGCAGCCTCGCGCAGCGGACGCGGATGGATCAGGTCGTAGAGCTCCGGCCGCTGCCATTGCGGGCCGAGCAGCCCCTGCTTGACCGCGCATTGATCCGACGAGCCGACCACGTCGCGGGTCGAGCGCAGGTAGCGCACGCGCTCGAGGCTCACGTCAACGACGGTCGTGCCGGCGATCGTGCTCTCGAACAGGATCTCCTCGGGGCCCGCCACCATGGCGAGCCCGCGCTCGGAATGATCGAACAGGTTCTGCGTGGTCACCACGATCGCGAGGTTCTCGATCGCGCGCGCCCAGATCAGCGTGCGCCAGGTCGCCCACAGCTTGTTCTTGTCCTTGCCCGCCGGCATGAAGATCAGCTCGGCACCGCGCAGCGCCAGCGCGCGAGCGACCTCCGGCATATAGACCTCGCTGCACATCGCGAGCCCGACCTTGCCGTGCACGGTGTCGAACACCGGGAATTCGTCGCCCGGCACCCATTGGAATTCCCAGGCCGTGCCGCCGGTATAGATCCACGGGCCGTTCGGATGGGTGCGGCGGTAGCGCGCGGGCGCGCGGCCGTCGGGATAGGCCATGCAGATCGAGATTGTAGGCGGTCGCGGCCTTGTCATCGATCGGCGCGATGGTGCCGAACACCACATGCGTCTTGTGCTTCGCCGCCGCCTCGACCATGGCCGCGGTCGGATCGAACGTCGCCGGCATCCGCCACGGACCGGGATAGGTCTCGGGGAAGCAGACGAACTGCGCGCCCTCGCCCGCCGCGCGCTCGATCGCGCGCACCGCGTCGGCGACATTGGCTTCGTCCTCGCCGGGCCGGTGGCAGATCGGCTGCACCACTGCGATGCGGAAAGTCATGACCGTTTTCTCCGTCTGAATGGTGTCGAGATTGAGAGCCGCGAGGTGGCGAGGTCAAGCAATTGGCACTCCGAACTGTCAGGTCGAACGCGCCGGCCGATTTTCGTCGCAACACCAGCGTGCCGATGATCACGAGATTGACCGCGTTGGCGACGACGCCGGCGGCGAAGGCCGGCGCATAGAAGCCGAAGTGTATCGTAGAGCACGCCGGCCAGCCAGCCGCCGATCGCCATGCCGGATGCCGCTGCACAACAGGAATGCCGGGTATCCGCCAATAAGCTTCCGCAGCCGGAAACAGCTCCCGGATCGCCAGGATGTAGGCCGGGATGATGCCGGCAAAGCCCAGCCCGAATGCGGCCGACGACCGTGAACAGGCCGACCTCGTCCTGCGTGAGCATGAAGGCCGTCATCGCGAGGATCTGGAACGCCGATCCGACCAGCACCGTCTTGAGGCCGCCGATGCGATCGGAGACCCAGCCCCAGAACTGGCGGCTGATGAAGGCCGTGCCCAGCAGCACCGACAGCATTGCCGCGCCGTGGGATGCGAGAATGCCGAGATCGCTGCAGAGCGCGGGCAGATGCGCCTGCGGCATCGCCATCGGGATGCAGCAGAAGATGACCGCCACGCGCCAACAGCGCGAACACCAGATTGGGCGGCCATCCCATCACGGCATCGGCGCGAAGGCGCGGTCCCGAGCGCGCCGCCCGGCAGCGACATCTCGGGCGGCGCGCGCAGAAAGATCGCCGCCAGCGGAACAACCACGGCGACCTCGAACAGGCCGTAATAGAGCATGGTCTTCTGCCAGCCGGCATAGGCGATCGCGCGCTCGAAAATCGGCGGCCAGATCGCGCCGGCGACGTAGCTGCCGCTCGAGATCAACGCCAGCGCCGAGCCGCGGCGGCGGTCGAACCAGCGGCTGACATAGACGTAGAACGGCGCATTCATGCCGCCGATTCCGAGAAATCCCATGAACAGTCCCTGGCCCAGATAGAGCTGCCAGGTCTCGCCGCCGGTCGACAGCGCAAGCCCGATGCAGATCATCACCGCGCCGAACATGACCGTCCAGCGCACGCCGATACGCTCGGCGATGTAGCCCATGACAATGCCGCCGGCGCCGAAGCCGAGCCAGGCGAGCGAGCTCGCCAACGCCGGAACCGAGCGCAGGCCGCGGTTTCGGCGGCGATCGGCTTGAGTGCGACGATGGTGATCCAGGGCGCGCCGAACGACACCGCCAGGATCACCAGCACGACGGTCGCGACGATCCAGGATGATCTGGTTTCGATGGATTGCACGATCCCGCTTCGTGGAGGATCGCCAGCGCGGCATCGACATTGCCATCTGCGATGTCGCTATACTCGCGGGGCTAGACTTTGCCTATAGCAGGCGGTTGCGAGGGCGAGCGTGGCCGGCGGGGTCGTGCAAGATGACGGCGGACCAGACGCTGCCAGCAAGGCTGGAAGCGCGCGTACATGAGCCGGTGGACAGACTTGTCGACAAGTCCAGGATAAACTGTGGATCGCTTGGTGAATTGCCAGAGTGAGCCGGGGATAAGGGACGGATAATATCGGGGATGAGGGAGAATTTCCGAGCCATGCCGGGAGGTTCGCCCGACGCCGCCGAAACCGCGGTCGCCCGGCTGTTCGACCGATGCCGCTGCCGCTCGCAAGATCATCGATGCGATCGCCGAAAGCTTCGCTGCCGAACAGGCCGCTGCTGCGGCATTCGAAGAGCCGGACGGACGCTGGTCGGTCGCCGTCCATTTCCGGCATCTGCCCGACGAAGCGCCGCTGCGCGCGCTGATTGCAGCGGCAGCCGGCGCGGCCACGGCAGACACATTGGTCTTCGACACGCTCGCGCCCACCGACTGGGTGCGCAAGGGCCTCGAGGCGCTCGAGCCGGTCGAAGCCGGCCGTTTTGCCGTGCACGGCGCGCACGACGCCGGGCGAGTACGCGCGAACCGCATCGGCGTCAAGATCGAGGCCGCGCTCGCATTCGGCACCGGCCACCACGGCACCACGCGCGGCTGCCTCCTGGCGCTCGACCGGATCGCCAAGAAGCAAACCCGCAGACGCAGCATCGGCGCCACTGGCAGGCGGCGCAGGAAGTCGAGCGTGCTCGACATCGGCACCGGCACCGGCGTGTTGGCGCTCGCTGCGGCCAAAGCCCTGCGCCGGCCGGTGCTTGCGAGCGACATCGACGCACGCGCGGTCAAGATCGCGCGCGAGAATGCTCAGATCAACGGCATGGCTTCATACGTCGAGGTCATTCATGCCGCCGGCTTGGGAGCGCGCAAGTTCCGCCAGCGAGCACCGTTCGCATTGATCTTTGCCAATATTCTGCTCCAGCCGCTGCAGGAGCTCGCGACCCCGATGGCTCGGTTGGTCGCGCCGAACGGGGAAATCGTGCTCTCGGGATTGCTGTCCGCGCAGGCCGCGCGCCGCGCTCGCCTCATATCGCGCGCGCGGCCTCGTGCTCGCACGCCGCATCAGGCTGGAAGGCTGGACCACGCTGGTGCTTGCCCGCCCCGTCAGCAAACGCGCGCGGTGGCGCCGTCCGGTCCGCAATTGACGCATTCACCGCCACGACGTCCAGGCTTGGGCACCTATCGCCAAGCCGGAATTCTTCGACCTCGCACGAGCATTGCCGGAGCACCGGCCACCCCATAGATTGCCATCATGTTCGAGGCACGCTTCCAGTCGTTCGAGGACCGAGCCGAACGCGCCGCAAGCGGGCTCGCGGCTCGCGGCGCTGCGCACCGAATTGGCGCGGCGCGGCTCTGACCGGCCTGATCGTGCCGCGCACCGATCGCCACCAGAACGAATATCTTGCCGGCTTGCGAGGAGCGGCTGGCCTGGCTCACCGGCTTCACCGGCTCCGCCGGCGCCGCGATCGTCCTCATGGAGCGCGCGGTCCTGTTCGTCGACGGCCGCTACACGCTGCAGGCGCGCGAGCAGGTCGATGCCTCGCTGTTTGCCGTCGAGCATCTCGTCGAGACGCCGCCCGACCGCTGGATCGAGAACAATCTCGGCAGCAGCGACCGCATCGGCTACGATCCCTGGCTGCACACGGTCGAAGACGCGGAGCGATTGAGCAAGGCCTGCGCCGCTGCCGGCGCCACGCTGGTCGCGGTCGAGCCCGACCTGATCGACGCGATCTGGAGCGATCGCCCGCCGCCGCCGCTCGGGCGCGGTCACGCTGCACGACCTGCGCTTCGCCGGCGAGGCCGCCGAGGCCAAGCTCGCGCGCATCCGCACGCGAAGTCGCGCAAGCTGCGCGCCGACGCGCTCGTCGTCTCCGATCCGCATGCGGTCGCCTGGGCGTTCAACATCCGCGGCGCCGACGTGGCGCACACGCCGCTGCCGCTCGCCTTCGCCATCGTTCCGCAGGCGGGCCGCCCATCCCTCTTCGTGGATGGCCGCAAGCTTTCGAACGACGTGCGCAACCGTCTCGAAGCGCTCGCCGATGTGCGCGAGCCGGCCGATTTCGTGCCGGCGCTGAGCGCGCTCGGCCGGGAGAAGAAAACGGTGCGGCTCGACCAGGCCACCGCCGCCGACGCGCTGGCACGCGTGATCACGGCCGCACGGCGGCAAGGCTGCCCGCGGCGCAGATCCGATCGCGCTGATGAAGGCGGTGAAGAACGATGCGGAGATTTCCGGCGCGCGCGCGGCGCACGTCCGCGACGGCGCCGCCGTTGTGCGCTTCCTCGCCTGGTTCGATCGCGAAGCGCCGCGCGGCAAGCTCACCGAGATCGACGCCGTCGCAGCGCTCGAAAGCTTTCGCCGCGACACCGGCCTGCTCAAGGACATTTCTTTTCCGACCATCGCGCGGCGCCGGTCCCGACGGCGCCATCGTGCATTACCGCGTCACCAGCAAGACCAATCGCGTGATCGCGCCGGGCGAACTGTTTCTGATCAATTCCGGCGGCCAATACGAGGACGGCACCACCGACATCACCCGCACCGTCGCCGTCGGCGAGCCGACCGCCGAGATGCGCGACCGCTTCACCCGCGTGCTCAAGGGACATATCGCGATCGCGCGCGCGGTGTTTCCCGAGGGCACCACCGGCGCGCAGCTCGACTCGTTCGCGCGCCAATTCCTGTGGGCCGGCGGCCTCGATTTCGACCACGGCACCGGCCACGGCGTCGGCAGCTATCTCTCGGTGCACGAAGGGCCGGCACGCATCTCCAAGCTCGGAACCGTCGCGCTCGAGCGCGGCATGATCCTGTCGAACGAGCCGGGCTATTACAAAGCCGGCGCCTACGGCATCCGCATCGAGAATCTGGTGCTGGTGGTCGAGGCCGACCGCCGTCGCCGGCGCGGCGAAAAGCGGCTCAACGCCTTCGAGACTCTCACGCTTGCGCCGATCGACCGCGGCTGATCGTGGCCGAGATGCTCACCGCCAGAGGAAACCGCCTGGCTCGATCGCTATCACGCGCGCGTAGCGCGAACGCTGGCGCCGCTACTCGACGCCGAGACGCGCGCGTGGCTCGCAGCCGCAACTCGCCCGCTCGGGCGGGATTGAACTCGTCGGCGCACGCATTTGCTCGACCCGGCAGCAAGGACCATTCCGCCCAGGATCAGGCGCGCCGCAGACCATGGCGGCTGCTTGCATTGCTGATCGCAATGACCGGGGTGAGCTCGGTCTCGCTCAACATCCTGGTGCCGGCGATTCCCAGCCTGGCGATCAAGTTCGCCACCGATCCCGCCAACGTCGCAGCTCACCGTCTCGCTCTATCTGCTCGGCCTTGCGGTCGCGCAACTCGTGTTCGGTCCGCTGTCCGATCGCTTCGGGCGGCGTCCGGTTGTGCTGGCCGGGCTCGCGCATTGCGACGATCGCCAGCACCGTCGCCATCTTCGCCGTCGAGCATCGCCGGGCTCATCGCCGCGCGCGTCGCCCAGTCGCTCGGCGCCTCCACCGGACAGACCATCGGCCGCGCCATCATCCGCGATCTTTACGACCGCGAGCACGCCGCCTCCATGATCGGGCTGGTCACCTCGGTCGTGGTGCTCATGCCGATGGCGGCGCCGCTCATCGGCGGCATTCTCGATACGCTGTTCGGCTGGGAATCGATCTTCATCTTCACGGCGGTTCTGAGCGTCTGCGGTATTCGTCTGGGCGGTGCTCGATCTGCCGGAAACGCGGCGCGCTCTCCGAGCGAGCCCGGCGAGCGCAGTCATTTCCGCGCCGACCTTGCGGCGCTTGCGGCCAGCCCGCGGTTCTTCGGCTACGCGCTGTGCGCCGGCTTCGGCTCGGCGCCGTTCTTCAGCCTCCTCGGCGGCGCGCCTTACGTCGTGGTGAGCATGCTCGGGCGCACGTCGGCCGAGTACGGGCTGTGGTTCTTCGTTCCCTCGATCGGTTTCATGGCGGGCAATTTCGCGGTCGTCGCGGCTCAGCGTGCGCTTCGGCATCGACGCGTTGATCTGGTGGGGAATTGCGCTGACCATAATCGGCTGCCTGCTCGAGCATCGCGGTCTATGTCGCGTTTCCCGGCTGGGAGATGATGACGATCTTTCTTCCCCAGGTCGTCATCGGACTTCGGCAACGGCCTGCTGCTGCCGACGGCGGTCGCCGGCGCCGTGAGCATCCGCCCGCAGGTCGCCGGCACCGCCTCGGGCATGACCGGCTTCATCCAGATGTCGATCGGCGCCGGCGCCGCCCAGCTGGCGGCACAGGTGATTGCCGGCGCCTCCGATGCGATGCCGATGCTGCTGCTGATGCTTGCGTTCGGCCTGGCGACGGCGGCCGCCGTTTTCGTCCTGGTCCGGCGCTGATTCGATAGTGGAGCTCTGCCTACGCCTCTGCGCCAGCGTCCGCCGATCGCGGGCTCAGCGCCGCTCTCCGATAAGGGCGAGCCAATCGTCCTCGGTCAGCACGGTGACGCCCGCCGTCCTTCGCCTTGGCGAGCTTCGAGCCGGCGCCGGGGCCCGCCACCACATAGTCGGTCTGCTTCGACACCGTGCCTGCGACCTTCGCCCCGAGGCGCTCGGCCATGGCTTTTGCCTCATCGCGGGTCATCTTTTCGAGAGTGCCGGTAAACACCACGGTCTTGCCGGCCACGGCCGAATTCGACGCCGGCTTTTCCGCATCGAGGATGCTCAACTGCGCCGTGAGCCGCTCGACGATGCCGCGATTGTGCTCTTCGGCGAAATAGGCGGCGATGCTGTCGATCACGGTAGTCGCCGATCTGATCGAGATTGTCCATCTCGGCTCGTGTCGTCGATATCGCCGGCTGCGACTTCGAGACAGGCATCATGCAATGCGTTCCAGGATCCGTAGCCGCGTGCGAGCGCTCGCGCGGTTGTTTCGCCGACATGACGCATGCCGAGCGCATAGATGAACCGTTCCAGCGAAATCCGACGCCGCGCCGCGATCGCCGCGAATAAATTCCTGCACCGACAACTCGCCGAATCCTTCCTGCTCCTCCAGCCTGATCTCGCGGTTGCGCGCCTCGAGCGTGAAGATGTCGGCCGGCTCCTTGATCCAGCCCCGTTCGAAGAACAGCGCGATCTGCTTCTCGCCCGAGCCCTTCGATGTCGAACGCGCGGCGGGAGACGAAATGCTTCAGGTGCTCGATCTTCTGATAGGGGCAGGCGAATTCGCCGGTGCAGCGGGCGACCACGCCCGCCTCCCCCGCGGCCGTGGTGTCGCGCACGACCTCGGTGCGCAGCGGGCACGGGCATCTGTCGCGGAAACTTGTATGGCCTTGCGTCTCTTCGGCCGCTGCTCCGGCACCACGCCGAGCACCTGCGGGATGACGTCGCCGGCGCGCTGGATCGTCACCGTGTCGCCGATGCGCACGTCGAGCCGCGCGATCTCGTCGGCGTTGTGCAAGGTCGCGTTCTGCACGACGACGCCGCCGACGGTGACCGGCTCGAGCTTGGCCACCGGCGTGAGCGCGCCGGTGCGGCCGACCTGGATGTCGATGGCCTTGACGATGGTGGTCGCCTTCTCGGCCGGAAACTTGTGCGCGATCGCCCAGCGCGGATTGCGCGACACGAAGCCGAGCCGCTGCTGCCAGTCGAGGCGGTCGACCTTGTAGACCACGCCGTCGATGTCGTAGTCGAGCGTGGCGCGCTGCGCCTCGATCTCGTGATGGAAGGCGAGCATGGCCTCGACCGAGCTGCACACCTTCATCAGCGGATTGGTCTTGAAGCCGCAACTCGCGAACCATTCGATCATGCCGGACTGGGTCGCGGCCGGCATGGCGCTCATCTCGCCCCAGCCATAGGCGAAGAAGCCGAGCGGCCGCGAGGCGGTGATCGCCGGGTCGAGCTGACGCAACGAGCCCGCGGCCGAGTTGCGCGGATTGGCGAACACTTGACGCCCGGCCGCCTTCTGCCGCTCGTTGAGCGCGAGGAAGGCGGACTTGGTCATGTAGACCTCGCCGCGCACCTCGCAGATGTCGGGCACGCGCTTGCCGCGCAGTTGCTGCGGAATGTCATCGAGGGTGCGCACGTTGGCGGTCACGTCCTCGCCTTCGGTGCCGTCGCCGCGGGTCGCGCCGCGAATGAGCCGGCCGCCTTCATAGCGCAGCGAGCAGGACAGCCCGTCGATCTTGGGCTCGGCGGTGAACGCGATCGTCTCGTCCTGCGGCAGACGCAAGAAGCGGCGCACGCGCTCGACGAACTCGGCGACCTCCTGCGTCGGAAAACGCATTGCCGAGCGAGAGCATCGGCACTGCGTGACGGACCTTGGCGAACTTCGGCGCCGGCGCCGCGCCGATCCGGCGCGAGGGCGAATCGGCAGCGCACCAGACCGGGAAAGCGCGCTTCGATCTCCTCGTTACGCCGGCGCAGGCGCATCATACTCCGCGTCCGATACGCTCGGAGCATCCTCCTGGTAGTAGCGCTGGTCGTGCGCAGCGATCTCGGCCGCGAGCCGTTTCAGCTCGGCCTTGGCCTGCGCTTTGGTGAGCGCGGGAACCGGGATCTTGTCGGCGTCGGCTCATCGCGGATGCCAGCCGCTCAGCCGGCCGCCTTGATCAGGCGATCGGCGGCGGCGCGCGCCTCGGCCGTGATCTCGGCGCCGGCGAGCATGCGCGCGATCTCCTCGCGGCGCTTGTCGGCGGCGACCTCGGCGACCCGGGTGGCGACGCGCTTGCCGTTGTCGATCGCGCTCTTGCTGATGAGATAGTGCCGGTCGGCGCGGGCAGCCACCTGTGGCGCATGCGTCACCGCGATGACCTGGACGCGGTAGCCGAGGCGGGCCAGCCGCACCCCGATCGCATCGGCAACCGCGCCGCCCACGCCGGTGTCGACCTCGTCGAAGACCAGCGTGGGCGCCGAGCCGCGATCGGCCAGCACGACCTTGAGCGCCAGAAGAAAGCGCGCCAGCTCGCCGCCTGAAGCGACCTTCATCAGCGGCCCCGGTCGGGTGCCGGGATTGGTCTGCACCCAGAAATCGACGCGGTCGATGCCATTCGGGCCGGGCGCCGACGCCTCGGCGGCGATCTCGGTGGAGAAGTTGGCGCGTTCGAGCTTGAGCGGCGCGAGCTCGCCGTTGACCGCATGGTCGAGCATCTTCCCCGCCTTCCGGCGCGCTTTGGACAATACGTCAGCTGCCGCACGATAGCTGGCGCCGGCCTCGCCCGCAGCGGCCTCGACAGCCGCCAGCCGCTCGGCGCCGGCATCGATCAGTTCGAGCTCGGCGGCATAGCGGGTGGCCAGCGCATCGAGCTCATCGACCGGAACGTTGTATTTGCGGGCAGCCGCCCGCAGCGCGAACAGCCGTTCCTCGATGCGCTCGAGCTCGCGCGGATCGTGATCGGCCGCCCGCAATGCGGCATCGAGATGTGCGCGCGCCTCGTCGAGCGCGGAGAGCGCGGCGTCGAGCGCCTTCACCGCCGGCTCGATCAGCGCCGGCGCCTGCAGCGCCGCGACGTTCCAGCCGGCGCACCGCGGCGGACGAGCGCCGGCACCGGCGAGCGCGCGCCCGCCACCGCCTCATGGGCGTCGCGCAGGTCGCCGGCGACCTTCTCCGCCTGCATCATGGCGGTGCGCCGTTCGGCCAGCGCGGTCTCCTCCGATCGGCTCGGGTGCGAGCCGGGTCGAGCTCCTCGACCGCGTGGCGCAGCCAATCGGCCTCGCGCTGCGCGCGCTCGACCTCGGCGCGGTGCGCCGCCACCTCGCTTTCGCGCGCACGCCGCTCGTCCCAAAGCCGCTCGACCTCGGCGGCCTGCGGCCTCGAGCCCGCCGAAGGCATCGAGCAGGCGGCGATGCGTCGCCACGTCGACCAATGCGCGCTCGTCATGCTGGCCGTGGATCTCGACCAGCGCCGCGCCCAGCACCTTGAGCGCCTGCGCGCTGACCGGCTGATCGTTGACGAAGGCGCGGGTGCGGCCGTCGGCGAATTGCACGCGGCGCAGGATGAGCTCGTCCTCCGCCGGGATGTCGTTGGCGGCCAGCAGCGCGCGCACGGGGTGGCCGTTCGGCAGCTCGAAGGCGGCCGTCACCTGCCCCTGCTCGGCGCCCTGCCGCACCAGCGCGACGATCGCCGCGCGCGCCGAGCGCGAGCGCGAAGGCATCGAGCAGGATGGATTTGCCGGCGCCGGTCTCGCCGGTGAGCACGGACAGGCCGGCGTGAAGTCGATGTCGAGCCGGTCGATCAGGACGATGTCGCGGATCGAGAGCCGGGCCAGCATGCTTGGCTCCTAGCGCGAATCCGTTCATGCTGAACCGCGATTTCCGATTCTAGCCGAGCGGACCATGCCCGGATTCGTGCCCAAGTCGAACGCATCACAATAAGCGCCGCAACCGGAGCCTTCATTGCCGGTGCATTCACGCCGATGGCGGATGCGCGATGACAGTACCGGACCGTTATCACGGTGGGGAGAGCTTGCGCAGCGGAGGTTGCCTTGTGCAAGAACGAGCGGCGATTCCGAGCTTAGCCGAGCTTGAAGGCCCGGCTGATCCAGGAGCCCTTGTTCTCGTTCGGCTGCAGGCCCTTCGACTGCATCAGCGCGAAGGCGTCCTTGTACCAGCGGCTGTCGGGGAAGTTGTGGCCGAGCACGGCGGCCGAGGTCTGCGCCTCCTCGACGATGCCGAGCGACATATAGGCCTCGGTCAGCCGCAGCAGCGCTTCCTCGACATGGCGCGTGCGTCTGATAGCGCGTCACCACGACCTTGAAGCGGTTGATCGCGCCGGTGTAGTTGCGCCGTTGCATGTACCAGCGCCCGACATCCATCTCCTTGCCGGCGAGCTGATCGCGCGCGATCTCGATCTTCTTGCTTGGCGGCGGCGGCATATTCGGAGTTGGGATATTTCCGAACCACCTCCTCGAGGGTCTGCACCGCCTTCTCGGTGCGATCCTGGTCGCGCGAGATTTCGGGGATCTGGTCGAAATGGGACGAGCCGATCAGGAACTGCGCATAGGCGGCATCCGGGCTGCCCGGATGCAAGCGACACGTAGCGCCGCGCGGACTTGATGCATTCGTCGTAGGCGCCGGCCTCGTAATAGGCGAAGGCGGTCATGATCAGGGACTTGCGCGCCCATTCGGAATAAGGATGCTGGCGGTCGACCTCCTCGAACTTCTTGGCCGCGGTCTTGGGATCCTTCTTGTTGTTCAGGAGGTAGAGACCCTCGTTGTAGAGCTTGTCGGCCGGCTCGTCGAGGACGGCACGTCCTTGTCGAACATGCTGCAGCCGCCGAGCGCGAAGCGCGACCAGAAGCAAGCGCCGCAAGCCGCGCGACACGCGGCGCCGCCGCTCGAGGCCTGCGTCGTGCCAAGCGACAAACCATGGTCGGATATATCCCGTCCCCTCAGCGAGGTTCGGCCGGCCGCGTGCGCCGCTCGCCGTCGTAATCCGATCAAGCCCCGCCTGAGGCAAGGAAATAGGCGGACATTCCGCCCGGAATGTGGCGGGCCGAGAGCGCAGCCCTGCGGGGCGCGCGACGACCGGACTCAGGAAATTCGGGCCCGAAGGCCGGCGCCAGGCGCCCGGCGACCTCGGCATGGCCGCGATGCGGGCGCGCGGCGTCTCGCCTTCGACCCAGGTCCAGGCGCTCGGCGTCGGACATCAGCGCACACAGCACCGCATGGTTGAGCTTGTGGCCGCCGCGCACCGAGCGGTAGGTGCGCGAGCAAGGGCGCGCCGGCCAAGCGCCAGATCGCCGATCGCGTCGAGCACCTTGTGGCGCACGAACTCGTCCGGGAAGCGCGTGCCTTCCGGATTGAGGATGCGCTTGTCGCTGACGACCAGCGTGTTCTCGAGCGAAGCGCCGAGCGCGTAGCCCGAGTTCCACAGGGTCGTCACGTCGCGCATGAAGCCGAAGGTGCGCGCGCGCGCGATCTCGCGGCGGAAAGTGTCCGGCTTCACGTCGATCGCCAGCGACTTGCCGGCCGATCAGCGCATGGTCGAACTCGACCTCGGCTTCGATGCGGAAGCCGCGCGCATTGGGCCGGAGCTCGCCGAAGGCGTCGCCGAGCGCGACCCGGACCGGCTTGAGCACCTTGAGATAGCGTCGGGGCTGATCGAGCGTCTCGAGCCCGACCAGGTCGATCGGCCGCGACGAAGGGAGCCGCGCTGCCGTCCATGATCGGCGCTTCCGGACCGTCGATCTCGACCACGGCGTTGTCGACGCCGAGACCGGCAAGCGCCGCCAGAACATGCTCGGCGGTCGAAACCAGCGGCCCTGACGCGTCGCCCAGCACGGTGGCGAATTCGGTGGCTGTGACCGCGCCCATGTCGGCGGGAATCTCGAGATCTTCCCGGCCATCGATGCGCGTTCGAATGAACCGCAGGCCGGTACCGGCATCGGCTGGATGCAGGGTCAGCGTGACCGGCAAGCCCGAATGGACGCCGACACCGAACAACGCGGTGTGGTCGCGAAGCGTCGTTTGCCTGACGGCTTTCATGCTCCCGCCCCACATTTTCTCCAGCCGCGACCGCTGAGCGGCACGCGTCGGATCACGCGGGCAACAACGGCTGCATTCCTGCCATCGGTAAGGCTGTACACGCCCGCGGCAAGACTTCGACCGCGCTGTCCCCCGACAAAAACCCCTTTTGCATGGGAAGCTTAGCGGCGGTTTGCCAACTGGCCAACTCACGCTTTTTTACCGACTGTTACCACCAAGCGGCCGCAATACGAGCCCTCCGCGGTCGCAGTCGGCGGTACCCGAAGCGTCGCGCGCAGCGCAAAGGCGGCCGGTGCCGGGCCGGAAGCGAGCTCGCCACGCCGGCGATAGCCTATGAATTTTCAGGACTAATGTTGTCTTGACGGGCCGGCGCGCTCCGGAGCCGGCGGTCCCGGCAAGTCGCGCCGGGACCGGTCATGCAAGCGAGCCTTCGGCAGTCAGTTTGCCTGCCGTCGCAGAAACGCAGGAATGTCGAGTTGGTCATCGTCGCGCGGAATTGTTCACAGGGACTTGCCGGCCGAGAGCGTCGAGCCCTTGCTGATTCGGACGCTTGGCGTATTCCGACACCGGCTCCGACATACGCGGCACTGGCGGCAGCATGGGCGCGCGCGGCGCTTGTGGCGTCCGGTCGGCCGGACGTGGCACCGGACGAACCGGTCGGACATTTACCGGGAGCTTGTCGGGCTCCTCTTCCTCTTCACGACGGCCGAGGCCGACGGCGGCGAGGCGGCGCAACAGGCCGACCTTGCGCTTTTCAGGATTGTCGCCGCCCGCCTGCTCGCCGCGCTTGGCGCGCAGCTCGGCCTGAGCCGGACGCGGGAGCTCGTCGATATCAGGCATGCGCCGCGCCCGCTGGGGCGTGCGTTCTGGGGCCGGCGGAATGAAAGCGCGCGGGACCGGCGGGGATTCTGACTGGTTCGCGGTCTGCTCCGGAAACAGCGAAGGCTTGGGTGGGATCGGACGGATGGTCACCTCCTCGACCATCGGCAGGACCGCGGCCGCGACGGCAGCCTTGGCGGCATTTTCGATCGCTTCCGGCATCTGCTGCGGCGGGATGGGCGGCACCGTCGGAGTTGCACGGAGTGCCCGGATCTCGTGGCGCTCGATGCCGCCACGCTGCTGCTCGGCGCGCAGCTTCTGTGTAAGCTCCGCAATCCGCGCCTCGGGCACCGTCGCCGGCCGCGACATTGACGCCTGGTCGATGCCCGTGGCCACCACCGAAACGCGAATGATACCATCGAGGCTCTCGTCGAACGTCGCACCCACGATGATGTTGGCGTCCTGGTCCACCTCCTCGCGGATGCGGGTCGCCGCCTCGTCGACCTCGTACAGGGTGAGATCCTTACCGCCGGTGATCGAGATGAGCAGGCCCCTCGCTCCCTTCATCGACGCATCGTCGATGAGGGGGTTGGAGATCGCCGCCTCGGCGGCCGAGAGCGCGCGCTTCTCCCCAGAGGCTTCACCGGTACCCATCATCGCCTTGCCCATCTCGCGCATCACGGCTCGAACGTCGGCAAAGTCGAGATTGATCAGGCCTTCTTTCACCATCAGATCGGTGATGCAGGCTACCCCGGAATAGAGCACCTGATCGGCCATTGCGAACGCATCGGCGAAGGTCGTCTTTTCGTTCGCCACCCGGAACAGATTCTGGTTCGGAATGATGAGCAGCGTGTCCACCACCTTGTGCAACTCGGTGATGCCGTTCTCGGCGACGCGCATCCGCCGCACGCCTTCGAAGTGGAACGGCTTGGTGACGACACCCACCGTGAGGATGCCGGCTTCTTTCGCACACCGTGCCACCACCGGCGCTGCCCCGGTGCCGGTCCCGCCGCCCATGCCGGCGGTCACGAAGACCATGTGGGCGCCCTGGAGATGATCGCGAATCTCGTCGATGACCTCCTCGGCCGCCGCCCGCCCGACCTCGGGCTGCGAGCCGGCGCCCAATCCCTCGGTGACCGCCACGCCCATCTGGATGATGCGCTCGGCCTTCGACATGGTGAGCGCCTGGGCGTCGGTATTGGCGACGACGAAGTCGACGCCCTGGAGCCCGCTCGTGATCATGTTGTTGACGGCGTTGCCGCCGGCGCCGCCGGTCCCGAACACGGTGATCCGTGGCTTGAGCTCACGAATGTCGGGAATTTTCAGGTTGATGCTCATGTTAGCCTCTCATCCGCGGACGTCGCCGCCCGGTCAGGCCGGTCCGCCACCGGCCGACGGGAATTTCCATGTCGAGTCTTCAGAAGCTTTCGCGCAGCCATCGTCCGACCCGTGCGATATAGCCGCCTCCTGTCGCCGCGTGCCGCGTTCGCCGCGGTTCAAAATGCTCGAAATGCGCCGTCTGCGGGTAGACCAGCAGGCCGGTTGCAACGGCGAAGGCCGGTCCCTTGGCTTCCTCGGGCAGGCCGCCAATGCCGAGCGGCCGGCCGAGCCGCACCGGCCGGCCGAGTATTTGCGCAGCGAGCTCGACCAGGCCCGTGAGCTGGCTCGCCCCGCCGGCAAGCACGACGCGGCCGCGCGGCTCGGCTGCAAACGGCGATGCCGCGAGGCGGTCACGCACCATTTCCAGAATTTCTTCCAGGCGTGGCTTGATGATGCGCACCAGCTTGGCTCGGGAAACGAATTGCGGCGCCTCGCGCTCGTCGCCTTCCACCGGCGGCACCGCGATCATGTCGCGATCGTCGGACGCTCCGGTAAGCACGCTGCCGTACAAGGTCTTGATGCGCTCGGCGTCGGAAACCCGGGCGTTGAGCCCGCGTGCGAGATCCATGGTGACGTGCAGCCCGCCGAGCGCAAAACCATCGGCATGAACGAAACGGCTGCCCGCGAATACCGCAGTCGTCGTCGTGCCCGCGCCGATATCGATCACGGCCGCGCCGAGCTCGGCTTCGTCCTCGGCAAGCACCGACAGTCCCGCCACATACGGGCTCGCCACCATCGCCTCGACATCGAGATGGCAACGCTCGATCGCCAGCATGAGATTGCGGGCTACCGAAATGTCCGTGGTCACCACATGCATCTCGCTGCTGAAGCGACCGGCGAGCATGCCGCGCGGATCACGCACCCCGCCGGCGCCGTCGACCACATAGCCGATCGGCAGCGAATGAAGCACGGCACGGCCCGCGCGCACGGAATGGCGCCTCGCGGCGGTCAGCACGCGCGCAACGTCATGCTCGCCGATAGCGGAGCCGGCGACCTCGATGGACGCGGAGATGCGCTCGCTCGTGGGACGACCGGCAGAAACCGAGACGATCACCGAGTTCGAGCTGCAATTTCGCCGAACGCTCGGCAAGATCCACGCATTGCCGAACCGCAGCTTCGGCCTCACCGAGATCCACCACCCCGCCCGCCTTCATGCCGCGGGCAACCGTGTGTCCGAACCCTACGACGTCGATGGAGTGGCTGCGCAGAGACGGCACTTCCTCGGGCTGCCGGCGCTTGAGACGCCCGATCACGCAGGCGATCTTGCTGGTCCCGACATCGAGCGCTGCGACGAGCACCGAGCGCTTGGGCGACAGCGGCCTCATCTTCGGGGTCAGGCCCAACTGCAGCGCGCTCATGCCGGCCCCCGATTTTTCGGCTTGTCCTTGAGCGTGTCCTTGAGCGCATCGGTGCGCGCTTGCGCAGCTGCATCCGAGAGCCGCACCGTTACCCGGTCCGGCAGCCTGAGATCGATAGCAACGATGTCGCGGGTGATCAGGTGCTTCTGGCGTTCGAGCGCCACCAACCGTTCGACCGCGGCGGCAATCTCCAGCTCCGGAAGCCGCACGTCGATGCCGTTCTTGAGCCGCAGGTTCCAGCGCCGCTCGCCGACCAGGACCGATGCGCGCACGTGGTCGCGCAGGAGCGGGTGACGGTCGAGCAAAGCCAGGAACTGCTTGGCCCTGGTGTCCGCCCCCTGGCCCACTATCAGCGGCAGATGGGCAAGACGAGCGGGCACGTAGGGCTCGAGCACCGTGCCATCGTCCGCGATGACGGAGAGCCGCCGGCGATGTTGCCACAGCGCAAAGGGCGTTCGCTCCGTCACGCCGATCTGCAGCTGGCCGGGATAGAGCTTGAGCACAGTGGCATCCGCAATCCAAGGATTGGCCTTGAGTCGCGCGCGCGCCTGTTCGACATCGAGGAACAGGAGCGACGTGATGCCGGTGATCGCCGGCGGTGGCGAGCACTTCTTCGCGACTCAGCTGACGATTTCCTGCGAGCGCGATCGTCACGATACGGAAGCCGGCGGCGTTGGCGGCCTCGTCGCGCGCATCTCGTATCGATTGGCCGATGATCGGCAGATGACCGCCTTCGACCACACCGTAGATGCCGCTCGCCAGAACGAAACACGAGCTCACGGACAGGGCCACCCCGCGCCGCATCCATCTTTCGAGCAAGCGACAACCAGCGATCGAGCATCTGCTCCGCAGCCCCGCCGACTCTCGGCGCCTGCACGCATTGGGGCGGCGCGCGCAGCCGCGTGCCGGCCGACCGGCGAGCGCCGTCGCGGCATCCCCTTCAGCGATTGAGCGAGGCGTCCTCGATCATCCATCGCACCAGCTCATCGAACGTAATGCCCGCGTGAGCCGCGAGCTCGGGCACGAGCGACGTCTCGGTCATGCCGGGTTGCGTGTTGACCTCGAGACAGACAGACCCCCCGTCCCTTCGATGCGGTCGTCGTAGCGGAAGTCCGCTCGGCTCACGCCCCGGCAGCCCAGCGCGCGATGCGCCGCCCGACGCTAGTCTTCGGACCTGTTGGTAAACAAAGGATGAAATTGGCGCCGGCAGCAGATGTTTAGAGCCGCCTGGTGCATATTTCGCCTCATAGTCGTAAAAGCGCACCATCGGCACGATCTCGATCACGCCGAGCGCCTCGTCACCGACGACGGCGCAGGTCAGCTCCTTGCCGGGAATGTATCGCTCGACAATGACCCGGTCGCCGAAGGTCCAATCCTCCCGGTTGAGCTCCTGCGGCGGATGGGCGTGGTCGGCGTTTACGATGAATACGCCGACGCTCGACCCCTCCGCGATCGGCTTTATGACGTAGGGCGGCGGCAGCACGTGGCTCCTGGCTGCTTCGAAGCGGGAAGCCACGACGCCCTCCGGCACCGGCACCGCAGCGGCGCGCAGCAGGTCCTTGGCGACGTCCTTCTGCATGGCCACCGCCGACGCCATCACTCCGGAATGAGTGTAGGGGATGGCGAGAATTTCC
Source organism: uncultured Alphaproteobacteria bacterium (assembly GCA_963831225.1). Lineage (GTDB taxonomy): Bacteria > Pseudomonadota > Alphaproteobacteria > Rhizobiales > Xanthobacteraceae > VAZQ01. Next base: position 20,687 of record CAWHPT010000013.1, on the reverse strand, counting down.
AGGATGCCTTGCAGCGTCCCGTCCTCGCCCGGCCGGCCGTGCAGGACGTTGAGCGCGATGTCAGGCTTGACGGTAGCGAGCACGGTGGCGATGTCGCGTCCGACGTCGATGCGGGTGACCCGATAACCCAGACGCGTGAGCGCCTCGGCGCAGGCCTTGCCGGAGCGCAAGGACACGTCGCGCTCGGCCGACCAGCCCCCCATCAGTACGGCCACGTGCTTGCTCATGCCGCCTCCGACCGGCCTGGCGCTGATTCGTTTCACGCCCAATAGAATCGAGATTGAGCGGCGCGTCGAGAGTCCAAGACGTCCATCGCGACGACGTCCATCAGCGCAGACACCTCCCTCATTTGGGAAGAATCAGGCTGGGCGGACCGCGTGAAGCTGGCTGGCGGCCTGGCGGCTCGACGATTGAGGAACCTCGGTTGCCGTCGTCCGGGAACCGGCCGGGACTATCCCGGAGCGTCCCCATCAACGGGACCGCGGCCGTCGGGCATGACGAAGCCGTCGTAGAGCCAGGCCAGACACTGGAAGACGTCGCGCTCGGATCGTTCGCCCAGCATTTGCCGATACACCTCTCGCGCAATTCCGTCCGCGTGATAGACGTCCCAGAGATGACGCGATTCCAGGGTCACGCGCGCAGTCCGCACCGCGCGGGCGGCCGCATAGCGCCGGAATGCCCGGTCGAAGTCGCCTGGCATCGAATGCATCAGCTCCGCCAGGCAAAGGCCATCCTCGATCGCCATGCAGGCGCCTTGCGCAAGCGATTGCAACGTGGGATGCGCCGCATCGCCGAGCAGCACCACCCGGCCCTTGTGCCAATGCCGGATCGGGTCCCGATCCCCGACCGCCCAGCGCCGCTCCAGGTCCATCATGGCGAGCAGCGCCTTCATCGAGGGATGTGCCGAGCGGTAGGTTTGCGTCGAGCTCGGCCCGGTAGGAGGCGACGTCGCCTCGCTCCGAATGGGTGGAGCTGCGGAATACCGCGACGATGTTGAACAGCGTTCCGTGACGCAGCGGATAATGGATGATGTGAAAGCCCGGCCCGCCCCAGAGCACGACGCAGTCCCTGCTCACTTCTGCTGTGAGATCGCGCATCGGAACGATGGTGCGGTGCGCCACGAAGCCGATCGGACGCGGATCGCCGTCGCCGAGCAGCTGGGCGCGAACGCGCGAGCGCAGGCCGTCGGCACCGATGAGAGCCGAGCCGGCGAAACTGACGCCCGTCCTCGGTGGTCGCCATCACCAGGCCGTCGTGCTCGGCAAACCCCGACACCATGGCGTCGGGCACCAGCTCGATCTCGCTGCTGTCCCTGCAGGCCTCGAGGAGCGCGAGGTGCAGGTCGGTCCGGTGGACGATGATGTATGGAAATTTGAACCGCCTGCGGAACGACGCTGCGGTCGGCACTCGCGTCACCTCGTTACCGGTGAATGCATCGAGCATCAGCACCGCGGGCGGACAATCCGCCTGCTGCAAGACCGCCTCGCTCACCCCGATCTGATCCAGGACGTGAAAGACATTGGGCCCGAACTGGATGCCGTATCCGATCGCGCCGAAGTCGGAAGCGCCTTCCAGCACGCGGACCTGCCATCCCCGGCGCGCCAGCGCCGAGCGCGGCCGTAAGCCCGCCGAGCCCCCCGCCGGCGATGAGGATGGGCTGGCTCATGTCGATGGTTTCGCGACCCCGATGCGCTTGATCTCCCATTCAAGCTCGACACCGGAATGCTCCCTGACGCGCTCGCGCACCGCCTCGCCGAGCGTTTCGATGTCGGCGCCCGTGGACGCTCCGAGATTGATGAGAAAATTGCAGTGCATTGGTGAGACCTGCGCGTCGCCGAGCTTTAGACCACGGCACCCGGCGGCGTCGACGAGTTGCCAAGCCTTGTGACCGGGCGGGTTCTTGAAGGTCGAGCCGCCGGTACGGCTCTTGATCGGCTGGGTGGCCTCGCGCGAATGGGTAATTTTGTCCATCTCGGCGGCGATCTGATTCGGATCGCCCAGGGTGCCCTGAAACAGCGCATCGGTGAAGATGATGTCCTCGGACGCGCCGCAATGGCGATAGCTGTAATGCATGTCGTCATTGGAGAGGATGTGCAAACGGCCCTGCCGATCGATACCGCGCACCTCGATCAGCGCATCCCTGGTCTCGCGGCCGTAGGCGCCGCCGTTCATGCGCAAAGCGCCGCCGATCCCCCCCGGAATGCCGCGAAAGAACGCGAGTCCCGCGATCGCCGCCTCCTGCGCGGCCCGGCTCACCTTGACATCCGGCACGGCAGCGCCGGCACGAACGCGAGCGCCTGACTCGACTTTGACTTCATTGAAGCCCCGCCCAAGGCGAATGACCACGCCGGGCACACCGCCGTCACGCACGATGAGATTGGAGCCGAGCCCAATCACCGTCACCGGAATTTCGCCTGGCAGATGCTCGAGGAAATAGGCCAGGTCCGCCTCGTCCTCCGGCATGAACAAAACCTGCGCCGGTCCGCCGACACGAAACCAGGTCAGCTCGGCGAGCGACTGGTTGGCCAGCAGCCGCCCGCGCAGCTGCGTCATCTTCGCGGCAAGGTCCGGAACGAGATCTGGGAGCGGGAGCGTCATGCGAGCGGCACCGTAGTTAGCAACTCTGGGGGAGTCCTGCGTCGGGATCGGACGCGGGCCGGAGGCATTTGCTCAAGGCGCTCTTTCTTTCCAATGCTTGGGACTCCGTCGGCCGTGAATGCACGCCAGCACCACGATCTCGCTCTCCGATAAAATATACATCACGCTGAAAGGGAAACGCCTGAGTGGCGCTCGACGCAAATCTCGGAATACAACTTGATATTGTTGAGGATTACGCTGAACGGTTTCCAGCACAGCTTCGACGGCGCGAAGGAATTCAGGGCCGAGTCCTCGACCACGCAACTCATACCAGCTGGCCGCTTCTGCGATCTCGGCTTCTGCCTCCGGTGCAAGGATCAACTGTCGGGTCATCCGAACCGCGCCCAAAGGCGCGCTCTAACGTCCTCCCAGTTGGACGCTCTCGATGGATCACGCGCATGCTCTGCGATACGCCGTCCGATCTCCTGCTGTTGCTCGTGGGTCAGGGTAGGCATTTCTTCCGGAGCAATGCTGTCCCACAGGTCCTCAGCGAGTTGGATCCGCTCCGCAGGAGTCAACTCGAGAAGCTCAGTCAACAATGCCTTGTTCATTGAAGCATTCCTTCAAGCTGCTGTGCGCGCTCACGTTAGAGAGCAGGGTGGGCAACGGCAACTTCGTGGTTGCCACCCTACGATCGCGGCGACGCTCGCCGACCTTCGCTTCCATCATGCCACCGCCCCGAGCGCCGCGAGCTCGCCCGGCAGGGCATAGGCCCATTGCGTGATATTGCCGGCGCCGAGGCAGACCACCATGTCGCCGGGCTGCGCCAGACGCCTCACCATGCAGGCGAGGTCCTGGGCTCCGTCGAGGGGAATCACCTGCCGATGGCCGTGTGCGCGCAGCCCCTGAACCAGCGAGTCACGGTCGGCGCCGGGAACCGGCGCCTCGCCGGCCTCATAGACCGGCGCGACGATGACGGTGTCGGCGTCGTTGAAGCAGGTCGAGAACTGCTCGAACAGCGACGCAAGCCGCGTATAGCGGTGCGGTTGCATGACGGCAATCACGTGCCCCTGGTTCGATTCGCGCGCAGCGCGCAGGACGGCGGCGATCTCCACGGGGTGATGGCCGTAGTCGTCGATGATCGAGACGCCGTTCCACTCGCCGGTACGGGTGAAACGCCGCCGCACCCCGCCGAAGCCCTGCAGGGCTTTGCGGATCATGTCGTCCGAAATACCGAGCTCGCGCGCGACCGCGATCGCGGCGGTCGCGTTGAGCGCGTTGTGCTGCCCGGGCATCGGCAACGTCAGGCCGCCGATCTCGTGCATCGTCTCACCGGCACGATCGCGGAACACGATGGCGAAGCGCGACTGCCCGTTGGCATGGTCGAGATCTGTGAGCCGCACATCCGCCTGCGGGTTCTCACCATAGGTGATGAGCCGACGGTCGGTGATGTGCCCGACGAGCTGCTGCACCACCGGATGATCCGTGCACATCACCGCGAAGCCGTAGAAGGGCACGTTCTCGACGAAGGCACGGAATGCTTCCTGCACGGCTTCGAAGGTCTTGAAATGATCGAGGTGCTCGGGATCCACATTGGTGACGATGGCGACGTCGGCCGGAAGCTTCAGAAAGGTGCCGTCGGATTCGTCGGCCTCGACGATCATCCAGTCGCCGGCGCCGAGCCGTGCATTGGTGCCATAGGCGTTGATGATGCCGCCATTGATGACCGTCGGATCGAACCCGCCGGCATCGACCAGCGCGGCAACGAGCGATGTGGTCGTGGTCTTTCCGTGAGTCCCGGCGACCGCGATGCAACGCTTGAGCCGCATCAGCTCGGCCAGCATCTCGGCGCGGCGCACCACCGGCAGCCGTTTCGCCCGCGCCGCGGCAAGCTCCGGGTTGTCGCGCTTGATCGCGGTCGAAACCACGACCACCTCGGCGTCGCCGAGGGCACCGGCGGAATGGCCCACGGCGATCCTGGCACCCTTCTCGCGCAAGCGCTTGACATTGGCGCTCTCCGCGGCGTCGGAGCCCTGCACCGCATAGCCGAGATTGATCAGCACCTCGGCGATGCCGCTCATGCCTATGCCGCCGATGCCGACGAAGTGGATCGGACCGATGTCGCGCGGCAGTTTCATGTCGGGGTCCCTCTGTGACTCGGTCGGATCGCAGCAAAATGGCCCGATGCCAGCCGAATTAGGCAGCTGCGAGGCCGGCCACTTTCTCCACCAGATCGGCGAGCCGCTCGGCACCATTGGTGGAGCCCTGCGAGCGTGCGGCCGCGGCCATTGCTACGAGCTTTTGCGGCGAGCTTGCAAGTGCGCTGATTTCAGCCGCGAGCCGATGGGGTGTGAATTCGCCCTGCGGCAGGCGAATTGCTGCTCCGGCGTCCGCCAGCACGCCAGCATTGGCCGACTGGTCCTGATCGAGGGCATGCGGCAACGGCACCAGGATAGCGGGCCTCCCTATCGTGGCAACCTCGGCCACGGTCGACGCGCCGGAACGCGCCACGACGATATGGCTGGCTGGATCCGCGCAGGAAGATCGGTGAAGAACGGCGCAACTTCGGACGCAATTCGCGCGCGCGCATAGACGGTCCTTGACCCGCTCGAGATCCTCTTCACGGGCCTGTTGCACGATCGAGAGGCGCAACTGCAGATGTGGCTCGAGCCGCTCGAGCGCAGGCGGCACGATGTCGGCCATGATGCGCGCCCCCTGGCTGCCGCCGAACACGATCAGACGCAGGGGCTCCGGAAGCCTCCGGCGCCACGTAAGGCATTGCCGCCGCCGCGATCACCTGCGGCCGGACCGGATTGCCGGTCCGTGTCGATTTGGCGGCGAGCTGCGGCTCGCGCTCGAGCACGCCGGCAAAGCCGGTCGCGATTGCGCGTCACCCGCGGTGCAAGGAAACGGTTGGCGCGTCCCATGACCGCGTTCTGCTCATGGATGAGGGTCGGGATTCTGCGCAGCCTCGCCGCCAGAACCGGCGGCACCGTCGGATAGCCGCCGAAACCGACCACGGCGCGACGGCTTGATGCGTCCGAGCAGGCGCAGGGCCTGCATGCTGCCGATGCCCAGCATTGCGGCGGTGCGCGCCAGCGATATCGGATCGCGTCCCCGCACGGTCTCGCTCGCGATGATGTGAATTTGGCGGGCCGGGAATTCGCTTGCCGTAGCGCTCGGCCCGCGTCATCGGTTGCGAGATCGACGGTGACGCCGCGGCGTGTGAGCGCCTGCGCGAGCGCTTCGGCCGGAAACAGGTGCCCGCCGGTTCCGCCGGCGGCCAGCAGAACGAGCGGCGCGCCATCGCCGTCGCTCATCGGACCGCGGCTCCCGGCGGCTGCGAACCCGCCATGGCTCGCCAGCAGCTCGGCGCGCGGGCGCTCGCGCGTCAAAGCGAGCAGCATTCCCATGCCGTAGGCGAGCGAGATCATCGATGAACCGCCGTAGGAGATGAACGGCAGCGTCATGCCCTTGGCCGGCATGAGATGCAGATTTACTCCCATATTGATGGCCGATTGCAGGCCGAACAGGATCGCAAGGCCGGCGGTTGCGAAGCGCGCGAAGGGGTCTTCGTTCCGCATCGCATGGCGCAAGGCGCGCAGCACGATGAAAGTGAACAAAGACGAGCAGCAGCAGGCACAGCACGATGCCGAACTCCTCGGCCGCGACCGCGAACACGAAGTCGGTATGGCTCTCGGGCAAAATGCGCTTGACCGTTCCCTCGCCCGGTCCCCTTCCGAACCAGCCGCCGCGTTGAAAGGATTCGATCGCCTGGTCGATATTGAACGTATCCCCGGATGAGGGATCGCGGAAGCGCTCGATGCGTCGCGCGACATGCGGAATGAGCATGTAGGCGCTGACGAGCCCGACCGCGGCCGCGCCGCCGAGGCCGGCCACCCAGACCAGCCGCATCCCGGCGAGAAAGAACAGTGCGCTCCAGACCAGCGCGACCAGCATGGTCTGCCCGAAATCCGGCTGCAGCACGAGGCCGGCTGATCGACAGCACGAGCAGCGCAAGCGCCATGGCATTGGCCGGCATTTCCGGCCGGCGCGCGGATTCGCCGAACAGCCAGGCGATCAGGATGACGAAGGCAGGCTTGAGGAACTCCGACGGCTGCAGGTTGACCCCGAAAAGGACGATCCAACGGCGCGCGCCCTTCACTTCGGCACCGAAATGCAGGGTGGCGACGATGAGCACGAGGCTCAGCACGAACACCACCAGCGAGAGCCGGCGGACATATCGCAGCGGCAGGAACGAGGTCGCGAGCAGCACCGACGAGCGCCGGCACCAGGTAGAGCACGTGGCGATTGACGAAATAGAACGGCTCCAGCCCCAGCCGCGACGCGACCGGCGGACTTGCGGCCAGCGAGAGCACGATTCCGGCGAGCATGAGCGCCAGCAGCGCCGCCAGCAGCAAGCGGTCGACCGTCCACCACCAGGCGGCAAAAGACGTGCGTTCGAGGCGCGAAACCATGGCATCCCCCCCCCGAGGCGAAGCGCAAGACCGATGCAAGCTGCATTGCGCTCGTCAGAGACGGTCTCACGTCGCCGGAACCGCTACAGTGGTGCCCTGTCGGTGGTTGACGGCCCGTTAACGCGAAGAATCATCGGCGCCATGCCCGGCAGCGCCAGCACCAGCTCGCGGAACGCGTCGCCGCGCACCTCGAAATTGCGATACTGGTCGAACGAGGCGCAGGCCGGCGACAGCAGCACGACCGGCTCCTGCGACATCGGACGCCTCGGCATCGCGGGCGGCCAGCGCGACCGCACGCTCGAGCGTTCCGGCGACGACATGCGGCACCTGCCCTTCGAGCTCGGCGGCAAATGCCGGCGGCGGCCTCGCCGATCAGATAGGCCTTGCGGATGCGCGGGAAGAAGCCGGCGAGCGAGGCGATGCCGCCGGTCTTCGGCTTGCCGCCCGCGATCCAGAAAATGTCGGAGAAGCAGGCCAGCGCCTGGGCGGCCGAATTCGCATTGGTGGCCTTGGAATCGTTGACGAACAGCACGCGCCCCTTGCGCCCGACCTGCTCCATGCGGTGCGCGAGGCCGGGAAACGAGACGCAGTCCTTGCTGGATCGCCTGCGCGGAGAGCCCGAGCGCCAGCGCCGCGCCCGCGGCACAGGCGGCGTTCTGCGCATTGTGCACGCCGCGCAGCGAGCCGATGCCGCCGATATGGGCGATGGCGCGCGCGCTGCCCGCCCGCGGCCTGCATGATCCGCTCAGCCTCGACATAGAGCCCATCCGGCAGCGGCCGGCGCACCGAGACCCGAAGCAGCCCCAGCCTTCGCTTGCGCGGCGCGCTCGATGCGGTCGGCGGCGGCCGCGCACCAGTTGTCGTCGACCCCGACGATCGCGGTGCCGTCCTCCTGCACGCCGGCGACCAGCCGCTCCTTGACGGCGGCATAGGCGCGCAGACGTGCCATGACGATCGAGATGGTCCTCGCTGACGATTGATGAGGATGCCGACCGACGGATCGAGCGTCGGGCGCGAGATCGATCTGATAGGACGAGACCTCGATCACGTGCACCCGGCCGGCGCGCGGCGGCTCGAGCGAGAGGATCGCGGTGCCGATATTGCCGCCGACCTGGGCCTCGTAGCCGGCGCTGCGCAGGAGATGGGCGATAAGCGCGGTGGTGGTCGATTTGCCGTTGGTGCCGGTGATGGCGACGAACGGCGCGTGCGGCGCGTTGGCGCGCCGCTCGCGGCAGAACAGCTCGATGTCGCCGATCACCTCGACCGCGGCGGCGCGCGCGAGCCCCACCGACCAGTGCGGCGCCGGATGGGTCAGCGGCACGCCCGGGCGCGAGCACCAGCGCGGAAATCTTCGACCAGTCGATCTGCCGCAGGTCGGCGGTCGGGATGCCGGCGCTGTTCGCCTTGCCACGGTGTCCGCGTCGTCGTCCCAGCCGACCACATCGGCGCCGCCTGCCAGCAGCGCGCTCGCGCTCGCCAGCCCGGAGCCGCCGAGGCCGAACATGGCGACCTTCTTCCCGGCGAAGATGGTGACCGGGATCATGCTTCATCGCAGCTTGAGCGTGGACAGCCCTGCGAGCGCGAGCACGACCGCAGATGATCCAGAAGCGAATCACGATCTGCGGCTCGGTCCAGCCGAGTCTGCTCGAAGTGATGGTGGATCGGCGCCATCCGGAACACCCGCTTGCCGGTGAGCTTGAACGAGACCACCTGCACGATCACCGAGACCGCCTCGAGCACGAACAGTCCGCCGACGACTGCCAGCACGATCTCGTGCTTGGTAGCGACCGCGATCGTGCCGATCATGCCGCCGAGCGCGAGCGAACCGGTGTCGCCCATGAAGATCGACGCCGGCGGCGCGTTGAACCAGAGGAAGCCCAATCCGGCGCCGATCACCGCGCCGCACAGCACGGCAAGCTCGCCGGTGCCGGCCACGTAATGGATGTTGAGATACTCGGCGAAAAACGAGTTTCCGGCCAGATAGGAGATGAACCCGAAGCTCAGCGCCGCGATGATCACCGGAACGATGGCCAGTCCATCGAGGCCGTCGGTCAGGTTCACCGCATTGCCGGCGCCGACGATGATGAAGCTTCCGAACACGATGAAGAACCAGCCGAGCGGCAGCACCAACTCCTTGAAGAACGGAAAGGTGAGCGAGATGGCGAACGGCTGGCGCCCGAGCGAAGCGATGAAATAACATGCCGCCGCCGCGATCAGCACTTCGAGCACGATGCGCAGCTTGCCGGACACTCCGGCATGGGTCTGCTTGGTCACCTTGAGATAATCGTCGTAGAAGCCGATCGCGCCGAAGATCAGGGTCACCCCGAGCACGATCCAGACATAGCGATTGCCCGGATTGGCCCACAGCAGCGTCGACACGACGATCCCGAACAGGATCATCAGCCCGCCCATGGTGGGCGTGCCCTTCTTGGTGACGAGGTGCGACTGCGGCCCGTCGCTGCGGATCGGCTGGCCCTTGCCCTGCCTGAGCCGCAGGTGGCCGATGATCCACGGACCGAACAGGAACACGAAGACGAGCGCGGTGATCATCGCCCCGCCGGTGCGGAACGTGATGTAACGCAAGACGTTGAGAGGACCAATCGTGTCCGAGAATGCGGAGAGCCAATACAGCATGGGTCAACCGTTCACAGTCGTCCGGGCGGGCAAGGCGGCCGGCTGGCGGCGATAGCGGCTTGCCAGAGCCTTGACAATGGGCGCCATCCGGGAGCCGAGCGATCCCTTGACCATGACGGCGTCGCCCGGCTGGATCGCGGCAAGCACCTGGGCTTCCAATGCCGCAGAGGTGTCGGCATAACCTCCCTTGCGGGATCGGATGGAAGGGCCTCCCACAAGGCGTGCATCAGGGCTCCGCAGCAGAACACCAGATCGACCTCGTGAGCGAGCGCCACTTCGGCGAGCTCGCGATGCAGGTCGGCGCCGCGCCGCCCGAGCTCCAGCATGTCCCCGAGAACCGCGATGCGCCGGCCGCGCGAGCCCACGTTCGCATTGCCGAGCAAGGCGAGCGCCGCGCGCATCGACGCCGGATTGGCATTGTAGCTTTCGTCGATCAGCAGCGACCGTGCCGCCCGGCACGTCGAGCGTGAGCCGCGAGCCGCGCCCGGCGGCCGGCTGCAATTCGGCGAGCCTCAATGCCGCAAGCGCAAGATCGGCGCCGACCAGCGAAACCGTCGCCAGCACGGCAAGCGAATTGAGCACGAGATGCCGGCCGGGTGCGCCCAGCTTGTAGGCGACTTCGGTGCCGAGAATGCGGGCCTACACGGTCGAGCTCTCGGACTGCAGCGAGCATTTCAACAGCCGGGCATCGCGCGCGCGCGTGCTCGCCGAAGGAGACGATGCGCTCGACACCGGCGCTCCTGGCGCTTGCGCTCGAGGCGCGCGAACTGCGCGGTTGTCGCGATTGATCACCGCTGCGCCGCCGTGCCCGAGCCCCAGGAAGATTTCGGCCTTGGCGTCGGCGATCGCCTCGACCGAGCCGAAAAATTCGAGATGCACCGGCTCGACCGCGGTGATGATCGCCACCTGCGGCCGCACCAGCCGGGTCAGCGGCTCGATCTCGCCGGCATGATTCATGCCCATTTCGAGCACGGCGTAGCGCGCGTTCTCGGGACAGCGCGCGAGCGAGAGCGGAACGCCCCAATGATTGTTGTAGGAGGCGGCCGAGGCATGGGTCTCGCCGCTCTGCGCGCCAACGCCAGACGCAGCGCCTCCTTGGTGCCGGTCTTGCCGACCGAGCCGGTGACGCCGATGATGCTCGCCTGCGAGCGCGCGCGCGCCGCGCGCGCCAGATCGCGCAGGCCGTCGAGCACGTCGGCGACCACCAGCAGCGGAGCGTCCTGCGGAAAGCGCGTCGCGCTCTGTCGGCGGCGACGACCGCAAGCCCGGCGCCGGCCTCGAGCGCAGCCGCGACGAAATCGTGGCCGTCGCGATTGTCGCCCTTGATGGCGAAGAACGCTTCGCCGGCAGCGATGGTGCGGCGTGTCGATCGAGATGCCGGGGACCGACGCCGGCAACGAGCCGGCGCGCGCGGCGCGCATCGCCGCAGCCATCGCTCGACGGTCCAGAGCGGCCGCTGCGATCATGCCACCCTCCCCTCGAGCGCGGCGGCGACCGCCTCGTGGTCGCTGAACGGCAGCACCTGTTTGCCGATGATTTGGCCGGTTTCATGGCCCTTGCCGGCGATCAGCAGCACGTCGCCGCGGTCGCAGCTCCGCGATCGACGGCGCGGATCGCCTCGCGCCGGTCGCCGATCTCGATTGCGCCGGGCGCGGCGGCGCAGGATCGCGGCGCGGATCGCGGCCGGATCTTCGCTGCGCGGATTGTCGTCGGTGACGACGACGCGATCGGCCTTCTCGGCCGCGATCGCGCCCATCATCGGCCGCTTGCCGGCGTCGCGGTCGCCGCCGCAGCCGAACACCACGACCAGCCGCCGCGGCGACATAGGGCCGCAGCGCCTCCAGCGCCTTGGCGAGCGCATCGGGCTTGTGGGCATAGTCGATGAAGATCGGCGCGCCGTTGCTCTCGCCGACGAGCTCGAGCCGGCCCTTGGCGCCCTTGAGCGTCGCGAGCGCGCGAAGCGCGGCGGCGGGCTCGCTGCCGGTCGCGATCGCGAGGCCCGCCGCGACCAGCGCGTTCTCGACCTGGAAGGCGCCGGGCAGCGGCAAGCGGACCGTGATAGGCGGTGCCGGCATAGCTCGAGCTCGCAGCACCTGCGCAAAGCCGTCGATCGCGGTCTCGACGCGAGCCGGATGCCCTCGCCGGCGTCGCCCGACCGTGAGCAGCCGCAGCCGGCGCTGCCTCGCCGCCGCGACCACCGCGTCGGCATGCTCGTGATCGGCGGCGATCACCGCAGCCCCGCGCGGCTCGATCAACTCGGTGAACAGCCTGCAGCTTGGCGGCGAGATAGGCTTCGAGCGTCGGATGATAGTCGAGATGGTCGCGGCTGAGATTGGTGAAGGCGCCGGCCGCCACCCGCATGCCGTCGAGGCGACGCTGGTCGAGCCCGTGCGAGGAGGCTTCCATGCGCGAGATGCGTCACGCCTTCGCCGGCGAGCTCGATCGAGCGAGCGGTGCAGCGCCACCGGGTCGGGCGTGGTGAGCGAGCCATAGATCTCGCGCGTCGGCGTGACCAGCCCGACGGTGCCGATGCTCGCCGCCTGCTTGCCGAGCGCGGCCCAGATCTGGCGGGTGAAGGCGGCGACCGACGTCTTGCCGCTGGTGCCGGTGACCGCCGCGATCATCTCCGGCTGGCGCGGAAAGAACTTCGCCGCCGCCAGCGCCAGCGCCCGGCGCGCATTGCCGACCCTGATGAAAGCAACCCCTTCGGGCAGCGGCATCGGCGGCACCCGCTCGGCCATGATCGCCGCGGCGCCCGGACGCCAGCGCCTGGCCGACGAAACGCAGGCCGTCGTCCTTGGCGCCGGCGATCGCGACGAACAGGTCGCCCGGCCTGACGGTGCGGCTGTCGGCGCTGACGCCGCGCGAGATCGAGCGCGGCGAAGCGCGCATCGCTGACGGCATCCACGGTGAGTAGATTTTTGAGCTTCATGCGACGGCAGATTTCCAAATGGCCTTCACGATTGATGACCCGTCATGCGCGAGCGTGCGTCGACCGACACCTGCAAGCAGTTACGATATGGCGGGTGTCCGAGGCGCAATCGGAAGATTGGATGGCGGGGTTGACGAGGTGCAGGACGATCAGACTTCTTGGCGGCGCGGCAGCAACACGCCAGCGCGCGAGGGCACGCGGTCGCAGCAGGATGGCGGCCCGCACCGCCACCCTCCGCCGTCGCACTGAGATGCTTCAATCGCAGTATTCCCGCCGGCCGTAGACGACGCACCGTCTATTCCCGTTGTACGGCACGGCCGCAGGCGGCCTCGGTGCGATCCCAGCCGCTTGGGCCGGAGGCACCACGTTTGTGCGTTCGCGCGCCGCATAAGGGGGCTCTCGCTTGACCGATGGTGGTGCGGCGTTCGCGCGCCCGGTTGCCGCATAGGCCGTGACCGGCGCGCCGTTTTCAGGAGCCTGCCCCACATGGACCTGGGTCCCGTTGGCGCCCGCCCCCCGGCGCCACGACCACCGGCGCGCCCGCGGGCCTCGGCGCCACAACCACCGGCGCCCCGGCTGCTCCAGATGCCAAGGGTGGCGGGGCTCCGTTTGGGGGAGCCGGTATCACGTAAACCGGTCCGGCGCCCACATAAACTCCTCCGGGCGCCACATAGACGACTTGCGCGTCGGCCGTCGCAACGTGCGCCGACGTCAGAGCCGCAGCGAAAAGTGCAAGCGATCGGTAGCTCATCACCAAACTCCTGGCACGCATGGCCCCGATCCCAAGCCGGAGGATTATTGCCCATTGGTTGTTCCGGCGCAAACGTCCGTCGCCACCACACGATGCCATGGCCGTGTCGCTCGTGGGACAATCAAAGAAGAGCAGCGATCCGGCACACACACGCTCCGCCTTCGACGGCGACCGCTTTCGCGGAGCAAGCGCTCCGCCTGCGTCACGGCGGCGGAACGTCCTCACTCCGCCCGCGCAGGGGACGCTCTTCCATCCGCATCAAGGCGATCAAGCTCACGACCAGGCACAGCACCCCGAGCGCGAACACGCCGCGGAAGACATGCGCCAGATCGACGCCAGGCGGGGCGGCGCGGTCACGTCCGTGACGCTGCCGCCGCGTTCGATCGAAACGCCGAGCCCGGCGAGCACGATCGCGCCCATGGCCGCCACGATGAACACCGCGGTCAGCCCGCGAAAGAAGTTCATGGCTCCCATGGCGGCGCCGACCTGATAGCGCGAGACCGCGTTCTGGATCGAGACGGTGCCGACCGGATAGGTGGTGCCGATCCCGAAAGCGACCACGCTGAGCACGCCAATGACCGCCATCGGCGGCATCGCCGGCTTCCACGCCAGCAGCGAGAGCGCCGCGATCGCGCAAGAAAGGCAGATGACCGGCACGCGCTTGTAATGGTCGACATGCATCATGGCGCGGCCGGACGCGATCGATCCGGGCGTCGACATCACGATGATGGGAATTAGCGCGAGGCCGGCATCGCTCGCCGAGAACTTGTGCACGACCTCGAAATAGAGCGGCAGGAAGATGGTGAGCCCGATCACCACGCCTTGCGAGAACGAGGTGCACACGGTGCCCATGCGCATCACCGGATTGGCGAGGACGGGCAGTGGCAGGAACGGCTCGGAGGCCTGCGTCAATCGCCAGGCGAACAGAAGCCACAGCACCGCCGAGGCCACGACCAATGCGGCGATCGGCGGTGAGAGCCAGGGATAACGCGCCCCACCCCAGGTGAGCGCCAGCAGGAGTGGAATCGCCGAGGCCGCCATGAGACCGGCGCCGAGCAGGTCGAGCTTGTGCTTGCGTTCGTGGCGCGGCAAGCGCGCGAGGGTCTTGTAGGTCACCACCGCCGCCACCAGTCCCACCGGAACATTGACCCAGAAGATGATCGACCAGTGGAAATGCTCAGCCAGCATGCCGCCGAGCACCGGACCGCCGAGGCCCGCAGTCACCCAGACGCTTCCCATATAGGCCTGGTAGCGGCCGCGCTCACGCGGCGCGGCCGCGTCGCCGAGAATGGTTTGCGCCAGCGGGAGAATGCCGCCGCCGCCGATCCCCTGCAGGCCGCGGGCGAGGATGAGCGTGATCATGTCGGGCGCAACAGCGCAGGCGGCGGAGCCGGCGATGAAAATCCCGATGCTCGTGAGCATCATTGCGCGCCGCCCGTGGATGTCGCTGAGCTTCCCGTAGAGCGGCGAGACCGACGGTGGAGGTCAGCAGATAGGCCGTGACCACCCACGGCAACAATTCAAAATCGCCGAAATCGCGGCCGATGGTCGGCAGCGCGGTGGCGACGATGGTCTGGTTGAGCGCAGCCAGGAACATCGCCAGCATGAGACCGAGCACGATGGTGCGGATCTCGCCATGACCGAGCACCCAGCGCCCGGGTTGCGGACCGGACGGCGGTGGGACGGGCCTCTTCTTTTCCGGCATTCACGGCAAGTATCATGCTTCGACTTCGCATCGTCGATGCAGCGCCATGATAGCGCCCCGCCGCGAGTTATGCCGAAAGATATCGATGCGCGCGAAATCAGCCCAGACTCGACGATAACCTCGTCGATGAAAGACGCCTGCATTGTTATCCCAGATTGCCGCGACAAGCCCGGCTGACTATCTCACTCAAAAGCCTACGTTCGATCTCGGATGCCGGCGGAACGGAAACGCCGCTTGAGGTCCATCATGAAGACAATTCTCGTTCCGACCGAGCAGCATGACCTCATGACTTCGATGTTGCAGACCGCAGTTCTCCTTGCACGCAAAGTTCGACAGTTACATCGAGGGTTTCACTTTGTTCCCTGCCATGGTCGAGCTCTACGCGCTGGATTCCAGGAGTTCCTCTGCCAATCGAAGTCAAGGAGCATGATGCCGAGACGGCGAAGCAAGCCCGCAGTCTCTTCGAAACATTCATGAAGGAGCACGGTGTGGCGAGGTCGAGCAAGACAGCCACAACTGTCTCATTCGACTGGTTGGACCAAGCCCCAGACGGGGATGCCTTTGTAGGTAGCTATGGCCGCGTCTTCGATGTCATCGTCTTGGGGAGACCGCGTGCCGGCAGGGGGTCGAGACCCAGCATGGCGACGATCGAGGCTGGTTTATTCGAAGCGGGCCGCCCCATCTTGATAGCGCCGCCATTGCCACCGCAGCGGATAGGCGAGAATATCTTGATTGCTTGGAATTGCAGCACCGAGCAAGCGAAAGCAACTGCGCTTGCAATGCCGCTTCTTCAAAGGGCAAGTCGCGTCGTCGTGCTGACGGTGGAGGGCGGAACCGTGCCTGGCCCGACAGGCGAACAACTCGCGAGCTATCTTCAGCGGAACGGCGTGCCGTCCGAGCCCATCACCGTCACGCCGCAGGATGGTCAAAGCACAGGCGAGGCAATCCTGGCACATGCGGCGTCGTTGAATTGTGACCTGCTGATCAAGGGCGCCTACACACAGAGCCGATTGAGACAGATGATCTTCGGCGGGGCCACCCGGCATATCCTGGCCAACGCAACCTTGCCAGTGCTCATGGCGCACTGATCCCATGCCGGGATATTCGCCCCGGCGCGCCGTGCCGGTGTCCGCATTGACCATGCTGCAAGCCGATTGAATCCTGGCGAAACCTCGCACAAGAATTCGAGGCGCTGGGCCGGATTGGCAGAAGTGGTCAAGGGCTTCGGAAGAAACACCGAACGTGGCATATTGGGACTTGGCCACAACCAGGAGAACCTGAGATGAAAACTCATGGATCAGCCATCTGGCAGGGCGGAATCAAGGACGGCAAAGGCGCCATTTCGACCAAGAGCGGCGCGCTCAAAGAATATCCGTATGGCTTCAGTAGCCGCTTCGAGGGCAAGCCCGGCACCAATCCTGAAGAGCTCATCGGCGCCGCGCACGCCGGGTGCTTCACGATGGCTCTGTCTCTCATTCTCGGCGAAGCCAAGCTCACTGCCGAGCACATGGAAACCACGGCCGAAGTCACGCTCGAAAAAGTGGCCGACGGCTTTGCCATCACTGCCGTCCATCTGACCTTGAAAGCCAAGGTGCCGGGCGCGGACCAGGCGAAATTTGAGGAGCTTGCCGGCAAGGCCAAGGCCGGCTGTCCGGTTTCCAAGCTCCTGAACGCCAAGATCACCTTGGACGCGACACTGAGTTAGTCGACTGATCAGCGGCGACATCTGAATGTTGGCGATCGCGAGCGGGTACTCAGGAGTTGCGCGTGACGCAGAGGACGCTCAGCGCTACGAACAAATCATGTTGAGCGTGAGCAGGATGCGCGCGAGAAGTCACGCATCCCATCGACGATTGCCTGAGAAGCTTATTCCGATAGGAACTCGCGCAGCATCCGGTTGACGGCGTCGGGCGCCTCGACCTCGGGCAGGTGGCCCGCCCCATCGATGATCTCGAGTCGCGCCTTGGGCAGTAGCTTGACGAGAACGGCCGCGTTTCTGTCGGTTGGGTTCACGCGGTCTTCGCTTCCCTGGATCATCAGCACCGGCATAGCGAGCTTCGGCGCGACCTCCTCGGGGCTGTAGCCGTCGGCAAGGCCGAGCTTGACGCCGTGCATGAAGCCCCGCGGATTGGTCGCCCGCACCACGTGGCCGACCTCATCGATCGTTTCCTGCGAAGTCTTCGAGCCCACGAGCGCACTTACGCGCGCGCCAAAGGAGTAGCCCCCCTTGGCGATCTGCGCTTCGCGCGTCGCGATTACTTTCTTCTTGTCCTCGTCCGAAAGGCCACGCGGGCCGATGCCTACTCCGGTCATCACCAGCCTGACGGTGCGACCAGGATGATGGATGGCAAAGCATTGCGCGACGCGCGAGCCGAAGGAATTGCCGACGATGGAGACGCGATCGAGCTTCAGGGCGGCGAGAAAATCGCCGAGCGCGTCGGCGAAATCCTTGCAGTCCGGCGTGTCCTTAGCGAAAGCGTCGGAAAGCATGTAGCCCGGCGCGTTCCAGGCGATCACCCGGAAGCGATCGGACAGCCCCGCGAGCTGAAAGCGCCAATGCATCGAGTTCGCGCCGACGCCGTGCAGCAGCACGAGCGGCGGCGCGTCCGTACGCCCCGCCTCCATATAGCTCCAGCGATCGCCGAGATATTTTTGCCGTGCGTCGGCGGAGATTTCCGCAAATTTCAGGTCCGGCAGCGGCGGCAGTGCTGCCGCCTGGACAGCGGGCGCGAGCGTCATTGCGAGCACCAGAAATGCAAGAGGCTTGAGCAAGCACATGGGCGGCTCCCGTGCACCAGTTGGGAAAGTGATGCCGAAGCTAGGCGAGTTCAACCGTACCATTCAAGACCCACTCGGCCGTCAATTGCTGTCGTTTCCTGGAAGGGCGACATCGTCGACAAATGCCGAGAGCGGCTGTGAGCAATCGCAGCAAGGGAGTCCCTTATTCGATCACCTCGTCGGAGCGGGCATGCAAACTCGCCGGGATCTCGATGCCCTGCGCCCTGGCGGCCTTGAGGTTGACTACCAGCTCGAAAGTGGTCGGCTGCACCACCGGCAGGTCGGCGGGCCTGGCGCCCTTGAGGATGCGGCCGACATAGATGCCGGCCTGGCGGAAGGAATTTGCGATGCTGGCGCCGTAGCTGATCAAGCCGCCGGCTTCGACAAACTCGCGGATCGGATAGACCGCCACTAGGCCGCTGCGCGCGGCCTGCGCGACAATTTTTTGCCGCTGCACATACAGAAACGGGTCGGCGCCGATCAGCAATGCGTCCGAGCGCCGCGCGTCGAGCGCCGCGAAGGCGGCATCGAGCTCGGGCGGCGTGCTGGCGTTGAGGAGCCGCAGTTGCAATCCGTTGGCCGATACTGCGGCCTGCACATCGCGGATTTCTGGTGGAGAATTGGGACTGTGTCGGATTGACCAGCATCGCGACGACGGAAGCCTTGGGCGCAAGCTCGCGCAGGATCTCGATCCGTTTCTGCCCTAGCTTTGCCATGATCATGGTCGCGCCGGTGGCGTTGCCGCCAGGACGGTTATAGCTGGCGACAAGGCCGGCGATGACCGGGTCGATGCCGATGACGAACACAATGGGAATTGTCGCGGTCGCGGCCTTGGCCGCCAAAGCTGCTGGCGGCGTCTGCGCGAGGATCACATCAACCGGCAAGCGGACCAGCTCGGTCGCCAACGCCGGCAGCCGGTCGTAATTGCCGTCTGCCCAGCGATATTGGATCGAGACATCGCGTCCTGGCGCGAAACCGTTTTCGCTCAAGCCACGGAGGAATTGGGCGTGATGCGCAAGAGCGGCCTGCTCGGAGATGCCGCTGAGCCAGCCGATCACCGGCATCGCCGGCTGCTGCGCCCGCGCCGCAAGCGGCCATGCTACCGCCGCGCCGCCGAGGAGCGTGATGAACTCGCGACGTTTCCATTGATGGAAATGCATGCAATTCCCGCCAGCCTGGACCTCAATCCAAGATACACGGACGGAGAGCGTCGGTCAGCAGGTTATCGGAATAAGCAAGGTTCTGCTTGGGGTTCGGCATCCTCGCCGTTGCGTGGTAGAGTTGGCGCTCGACCCTATATACGCCGCGGTGTTTTCCACATCACCCGTTTCCCCCTATGACGATGGCTAATGCCGCCGGCCGGAGCGGACGTCGGTGTTCTGCGTCGCGACAATCCGCCAGCGCCCGTCGATCTTGCGCACAACGCGCGTGCCGATGCTCTCCCGCGACGCCTGGCTAAGGTCGTCGTGCAAGACTTCGCCATCGATCCAGAAGCGCGTGTGCAGGATTGCGATGTCGGGCGTGAGATGCACATGCATCTCAGGCGACTTGCGCGTGCTCGTTCCATCACAATCAAGCGGTTTGAGGGTCGTCTGATCGACGGGCACAACGTAAGGATCAGCCGATCGTCTGATTGCCGGCATAGCTAACTTCGAACACGCCCACCGCGCTTGATGGCTTGAGCGCCGGGTTCCCGAAAGCGTGACGCCTTGCAGCAAGATGATACCGCCAATGCGTGCCCTTTTTGCATCAATCCTAGATTAATGCGTGCCCTTTTTGCATCAATCCTAGATCAAGTAGAGAGCGTCACATTGTCGGCGGTTTGCTCGGCGGGGATCAGGTACGGGCTTCGAATTGGCGGCGCATGACCATCTCGCCCTCCGCGAGAGTGGTCCATGGGGACGGTAGATGATCGCACAAGCAGCAGGGGTTATGCGGCGCTCGCTCGCGCTTTATTCGCCCTCCTTCGCTGCGATCAGGTTTCCTATACATTTTCCCTGTCAACCGATCAGTCTCGGTATTCTCTGCTCTCGCACGGCCGTTCGCGCTCTCAAGCTCGCGGCCGTCGCTTTTGCCTGGGCGGCGACGGCGTTCGCCACTATGACCTATCAGGAAGGCAGCCAAGACACCGCCGCGATCAAGCCCGTTCGCAACGAAACGATTGTGCTTCGACAAGAGGAGCAAACCAATACGCAGACCAAACAAGCGAGAGTCTCCGAGGACCACGAGAGCGATGCGCAGGCCATTCCATCGAGCTATCCACGCGTGGTGCAAACTGTCCGCTTCGTCAATCCCGACGCATCGCAGAACAGCGGCCCTAAGCGCGAGCTTCATACGCTGTATCGTCCGACGTCTGCCCCGACCGACAAACCCACATATCACGCCGAAGGGATGGCGTCTTGGTACGGGGCCGACTTCCATGGCCGGCCGACTGCGAGCGGCGAGCGTTATGACATGCATGGCATCTCGGCGGCGCATCGTACGATGCCGCTGCCGAGTTATGCGCGCGTTACGAATCTGGACAATGGTCGCTCGATAATCGTGCGGGTCAACAATCGTGGGCCTTTTGTACATAACCGCGTCATTGACCTATCAACCGGAAGTGCCAGGGCGCTCGATTTCTACAAAAAGGGGATCGCCCGCGTGCGGGTCGAATTTGTCGGCCGCGCACCGATCGACGGCACTGACGACCAGATGTTGCTCGCGACGCTGCGGATGGGCTCCCCGGCTCCCGCACCCTCGACGGTGATGCTGGCATCGGCCAAACCTTCTCGCTAAGGATTAGTGATGGAAGGGTCCCGCCGCCGCCACTCAGGACGAAAGGTAAGTCAC